>NZ_JBBBNV010000014.1:0-125924 GCF_037137075.1 Paenibacillus sp. y28 | reverse complement strand
TTTTGTCTGCTCGTACTTATGAAACTGGACACCGCTACACATCACAGTATTCTTCAGCTTTATCGTTGGCTTAAAATTCTATTATGGGAACCGATGCATCAATGGATGGAACGAATTCACCGTAAACCTAGTCGAAAATCAGCGGGTAGGCGCAAGAAACAGTGAGCTAGTATTTCCGTCACTCAGGGGAAACTACATAAATTTACCAAATGGACAGAGAGCTACCTTCTGGTGGGCAATCGACTTTTTGGTAATGAAAACTAAAACCTTGTTCAGAATTATTCGAAAACTATGCCGCCGACTTTTTATGCAACGCTAGTGGTATTTTTTATTTTAAATAAAGGAAGAGACTCAACGTCCTTTTCTTTATCTTCGATGACCAAGTCAAAAACTTGCTTATGTAATTGTTTTAATTCGTTTTTGTCAAGCACAGGGATAGCTCCATCGGCAAAGGATGTAGAAGGGAAAATTAGTACTAAGGAAAGGACGAAGTAAAGCAAAAACCTAACTTTAAACATAAGATACAACCTCCATTTTTTTAATTTATTCCCACAAAAAACCAATCAATTGCATAGATTATCATATAATTACATAAAAGTAAATTATTTAAATCTTAGTTTCATAGAATATATGAAAAAGGTAAACACTGTACGAGCAGAACCAAGTCATCATCGTTGAGGGTTATTAAGCGTTTGTGGCTGACAAACATATGTACAAATCTCTATATTTTGTGAATTATGTCCAGGCTATTTTTGACATAGATAGGGTAGTAATTTCGAGTAATCCGGAGAAAAATAGAGATCGTTATTATCAAAAGAGAGGGTATTTTTTCTGCGAATGTTCCACAGGCCGAAAATCGCCATTTTTGGCCCAAAATGGACGAATATGGGGGCACACTTTCGGAGATTTTTATGCGAATGCCACTATTTTCTTTCGAGAAGAAAATCTGCAGGGGGAACTAAACGTCAGAAGCCTTTAAGGAGACTAACTATATAAGCGGCTTATCGGTGAAATTTCAGATGCCAAGTTTAACAAAGCCATTCTTGTTAAAGGAGCTTCACGGGATTTGTTAAAAAGCAAGGCTTGATTTTACAGTGGAACGGAAGTAAAATAATGAGCATAAAGAGGTTTGTGATTTTAATCACAACATCGGATATGATGGAAATGGAGAAGCAAGCGTGAAATGCAGCAAACTGCGTTACCGATTACAATGAGCTCGGCTGACTACGTTCATTTTTATCAAATGATGTGAATCCCTTCACAAGAAAGGGTGGACAGCAAGTGAATCCTTCGATGAACGGCCGTGGCGAGGCGGCAAGCGGACGACCGCAGGCTTCTCCGCGAATGGAACGGGACCACGCGGGCAGGAAGCCGCGGATCGTCATTCTGGGGGCCGGCTGCAGTGGAATTAGCACGGCGGTTCGGCTGCAAAAACGGCTTCACCTGTCTGAGGCCGATGTGACCCTTGTGAATAAGCATGACTATCATTACTTCAACACCCAGCTCCACAGAACGGCGGCCGGCGCAATCCGGCCCGAGCAAACCCGCGTCCGGGTGACCGATTTGCTGCTTGAGGCGAAGGTGCATTTCTGCAAGGGGGAGGTACGGGCGATCAAGCCCCGGGAGCGAAAGGTCGTACTGGATCATGGCGTGCTTTCGTACGATTATTTGGTTGTAGGTTTGGGCGGCGAGCCGGAAACGTCGGGGATTCCCGGAATGGAGGAATTTGCCCTGACGATTCGAAGCTTGAACAGCGTGCGCATGATCCGGCAGCATGTCGAGTATATGCTGGCGAAGTCCAAGCGTGAGCCGCAGCGGGCCAGCTATTTAACCTTTGCCGTTTGCAGCGCGGATGCGACGGGAGTGGATTTTGCCGAGGAGCTGGCTGATCAGCTCCCGCAGCTGTGCAGACGGTATGATGTTGAGCCGTCACTGACCCGTATTATTCATTTTGATGTTGTATCCTCTCTGCAGGAGGCCGGGCAGCAGGGAAAGCCGCAGGCCCAAGCAGACAAGAGCGGCGTCTTTCACTATAAAGGGATTGAATTCAGACAGGGCACGGCAGTACGGGCCTGTACACCGGAAGGACTGGTGCTTGCGGACGGGGAACGGCTTGATGCAGGCACCGTGATATGGAACGGCGGCGTGAAGGGCTCCCTGCTGCTGGCCGCGGCGGGCCTCGACACTATCCAGGGGCGGGTTAGAGTAGATGCGCAGCTGCGCAGTCCGCAGCATCCCGAAATTTGGGTCGTAGGTGAAAATGCAGTGCTGCCCGGCGTTCAAAATCCGGTCGCGCGTTCTACCGCCGAGCTTGCGCTGCTGCAGGGCAAACATGCCGCCGACGTGCTGCTGGCCAAGCTTCGCGGCCGGAAGGAACCGGTCTGGGCATATAAAGCAAGTATGCTTGATTCACCCGGAAATGCTGCGGCAAGGCTGTCAGGAGCCCGCGGGCTGCGGCAGGCGGCGTTCAAGGCTGCGGCCAACCTGCGCGGTATGCTGCGAATCGGCGGCCTTGGGCTTGTATGGAGAAAGGCTATTTTTCGCAGAGATTAGTTTCCCGCGCCCTGGCTCGGTATGCTGCAGTCCGTTTTGCCCGGATTTCCTGATGTGCATAGCAAAAAAGCTTGCTTATCCTATCCGACAGGTAGAGGTAAGCGAGCTTTTTGTTTGGTTTATGTAGTGCACGGGCGAAAACGACGCTCTTTATTTCCCGATCAAGGCAGCCACAACAGTGAACACAACGGCAATTACCAAGAAAATGCCGAAGGTTACGCCGAAGCCAATTCCTGTATCCATCAAATCGTTGCGCGGTTCTTCATTCACATGAAGCTCCGGATGGTTTGCGTTGTTCATCGGTTTTCCTCCTTCAAAATGCTGGGCACACGTATATATAGTCTAGTATACCCAAAATCCCAAGGAGATGTAAAGGCGGCAGAAGTGACAATTGTAGTAACTTGCCGACGGAAAAGAGAACGAAATATAAGGGCTTGAAAATTAGTGTAAACTGTAATATAATTATTTTCAGATTAGTATTAGCAGTCGCTTTATGGTATACTATCACTGATCACATCCGAATTCCTAGATATGGAATACAACGGCGACATAGGAGGGATTGCAGATGGCAATCGTTGAAGTTAGCGACCAAACATTCAAAAGTGAAGTAGAAGGACAAGGCACCGTCCTCGTTGATTTTTGGGCACCATGGTGCGGACCTTGCAAAATGATTGCACCGGTTCTGGAAGAGCTGGATAAAGAAATCGGCGAGCAACTGAAAATTGCCAAGGTTAATGTCGACGACAATCCGGAGTCCGCTTCCCGTTTTGGCGTGATGAGCATTCCGACGCTGATCGTGTTCAAGGATGGTCAACCGGTAGATAAAGTGGTTGGCTTCCAGCCAAAAGACGGTCTGAAAAACGTTGTCGGCCGTCACCTGTAATTTTTGCAAAAACCGGATATTGAATCGCTGCACAGTTCCATCGTATGATGGAGTTAATCGGCGAGACAGGAGAGAAGGTTCGGATTCGCCTTGCGGCGGAGAAGAGCCTTTTTCTTTATTTCATTTATTTACTTGGGTTTTATCCCATATAGCTCGTTGAACGGCTCGCCGTTCTTACGATTTCGTCCATAATTTATACAGTGGAGAGGTGTAACCGCAATGACGACGCCCCCCCGGGATCAGGCCGAGGAGCATATCCGCCAGAAGCTGGCCCTGCTGCCGGATAAGCCTGGCTGTTATTTGATGAAGAATGAAGCCGGAACTATCATTTATGTCGGCAAGGCCAAGGTGCTGAAGAACCGGGTCCGCTCTTATTTTACCGGCAGTCATGGCGCCAAAACGCAGCGGCTTGTTGCGGATATCCGCGATTTCGAATATATCGTTACCGCCAGCAATATGGAAGCGCTCATACTGGAGTGCAACTTAATCAAGCAGTATCATCCCCGGTATAATGTCCTGCTCAAGGATGACAAATCGTTTCCTTATATCAAAATTACAGCGGAAATCCATCCGCGGCTTGAGGTTACGCGCCGTGTAGTGAAGGATAAGGCCAAATATTTCGGACCGTATCCGAATGCGCTGGCCGCGCAGCAGACGAAAAAGCTGCTGGACCGGCTGTATCCGCTCCGCAAGTGCAAAACGCTGCCGGATAAGGTATGCCTGTATTATCACATGGGCCAGTGCGTAGCGCCCTGTGAGTATGATGTGCAGCCTTCGGAGTATGAACGGATGGTCCAGGAAATTACCCGCTTTCTGGGCGGCGGGCATGTCCAGATCAAGCAGGAGCTCCAGCGCAAAATGGAGGAGGCAGCCGAGGATCTGAATTTCGAGCGGGCCAAGGAGCTGCGGGATCAAATTATTCATATTAATGCGGTGATGGAGAAGCAGACCATTACGTCCAGCGATAGGATTGACCGCGATGTGTTCGGCTATGCGGTGGATAAGGGCTGGATGTGTGTGCAAATCCTGTACATGCGTCAGGGTAAAATGATCGAGCGCCACGCTTCCATGTTCCCATATTACGGGGAAGAGTATGATGATTTTATTTCCTTCGTGACGCAGTATTACAGCGACAATCCGGCTATGCCGAAGGAAGTGCTGCTTCCGTCTCCGGATATGTATAGTGAAGCGTCTGTGGCGGAGGGTGGCGGAGAAGCGGGACAAGGGAATGACGCTGACAAGCAGGAGCCGGTCATTGCGGCCGGGGAAGCGCCTGATACGATTGCCGCGGAGCAAGGGGCCGTCTCCTGTACAGACGAGACACTGGCCGCACGGATGGGAGCCTTGGCGAAGGAGCCGGATACATCAGTGAATACCTTTGGTGCTGCTGTAAACAATCCGGCTTCGCCGGAACAGATGCCGGAGCGGTACGATGTGCGCGAAGCCCTGGAGAAATGGCTGCAGGTAAAGGTTCATATCCCGCAGCGCGGCAATAAACGCAAAATGATCGGCATGGGCTGCGAGAACGCCAGGATGGCGCTTGCCGAGAGATTCCGCCTTCTGGAGCGTAATGAAGAGCGGACAGTGCAGGCTGCCAGCAATCTGGGACGCTATCTCGGAATCGGGCATGTCGGCCGAATTGAAGCCTTCGATAACTCGAACATCCAGGGGACCGATCCGGTGTCCGCGATGGTCGTATTCACTGACGGCAAGCCCGACCGCAAGGAATACCGCAAGTACAAAATCCGGTCCGTGCAAGGGCCAGATGATTATGAAACGATGCGCGAGGTGATCCGGCGCCGTTATGAACGGGTGCTGAAGGAGCAGCTGCCGTTGCCGGATTTGATTGTTGTCGATGGAGGGAAGGGACAAATGGCGGTGGCGGTGGACGTGCTGGAGAACGAGCTTGGCTTGTACATTCCCGTGTGCGGTCTTGTGAAGGACGCCAAGCATAGAACCGCCCAGCTGATGGCCGGAGAGCCAGCAGAGGTTGTGCCGCTGCCCAGGGATAGTCAGGAATTTTATTTGCTGCAGCGCATCCAGGAGGAGGTGCACCGCTTTGCGATTACGTTCCATCGCCAAACCCGCGCCAAATCCATGGTTACTTCGCAGCTCGATTCCATCCCGGGCATCGGAGAGAAACGGCGGAAGGTGCTGCTGAAGCACTTTGGTTCCATTAAAAAAATGCGGGAAGCCGCAATCGACGAGTTTCGTCAGCTTGGTATCGGCGACAAGCTGGCCCGCGAAATAAAGCAGGCCTTGAACGGGGAGACGGCCGGGCCTGCAGAGCAGGAAGCGGATGAGACGCATGAAGCAGCGGTTTCCTCGGCTCAAGAGGAATAAAAGAGGCAGTGGAAACGAATAAGGCACCCGTCATGTCCATTGAAGGTCATATGACGGGTGCCTTGTTTTTTACTTTTACTGTAATCCAGGGTCATCCGGTTTGCTTTGCCGGCTTTAGATTAGCTTTGCGGCTTCACCGGGAACGGAATGACCGGCGCAGGAACGCGCTCCGGCTGGCCGGGCTGCCCCGGCGGACGGCGCGGCGGGAACCTTCGGCGGATCATCGCCATTGCCAGCGCGAATAAAACAGGACTTACCATGTACAGCAAGCCGATCAGCACCATGGAGACGGTGCCGCTCATCAGCATCAGCGACAAGCCCATGAGGATGCAGTCCATTGCCGTATGGGCAAAAACCGCCGTCCAGAAGCCGAACTTCAGCATGGCGTAACCGAACAGAAGACCGAGCACCGTGACCTCGACAAACCGGGTATACCACGGATAAATCGGATAGGTTGTATGGCTTAACGCCCATATCATGCTTGGGACGAGCACAGCCAGGAAGTTGAAGCGAAGCAGCTTCTTAAAGAGCATAATTCCAAACAAACGGTATACGGCTTCCTCCGATATGCCTGCGACCCAGGCCATAAGCGGGAAGAGGGCGGGAACCAGCATATTTTGCATGGACATTGCCGCGTCATTAATCCCCCACACATGGAAGCGCTGCTCTCCGATAAACAGCAGCAGATTTTGCGCGCCAAGCACGATGAAGCAGACCAGATATCCGGTTGTCATGGATTTGACAATATAGCCCGCAAAGCCGTCCTCGTGCCAGCGCGGCCACATGTTGGTCCCGGCACGGCGCCAGAGCATGTCTCCGCCAAGCAGGGAGAAATACAGCTGCGCGCTCAACAGCGCAGTAATGGCAAGACTGAACAGGATGTTGAACACGAGCGCTTCATGCGGCTGGAACGGGCCGTCTGTAATTTTGTACACCGGGATCGTATTCAACGTATTGACCGTGTACATAAGGGCAAAAAAGGCTGTAAATATAATGCCTCGTTGAAAAGAAACACCGCGCGATCCCCGGGCTGTAAGCACAATGGCCGCAATCGTCATCACCAGCGACAGGGTCAAGCTGAACAAGGTCATGAGCCCGGCGAAGGCGTCCTGCATCGTCTGCCAGTCCTTATGCGCTGCGGGAGGCTGGAACGCCCGGTGATAGGCGGTGATCTCCGAGCCGCGAACCGTCACTTGATGCTCCAGCACGGCCTCGCCTATACGCCTGCCGATATCCCGGAATGTATAGCTTCCCTGGCTGCTTCGGTCCAGATCCAGGCCCGACATATCTACGCCGTGTCCGGCCAAATAATTCAAAGCGGCGGCCTCGCCCGCTTGTTTCTCCGGCGCCTCTGCACCGGATTGCTTCTCAAAGCCGATGACGCTTCCGCTCATCATATCCAAATCGACGGCATAGCGGAACGAGGACTCTTCGGGGGACGCGGCTTGGGCATCGCTCACCTCGACGCGCCAATATTCCGTCGGATATTTCTCGCCGTATATACGGGTATAGGCGTCGGCAAGGCCCTCCTTTTGCAAATATCCGTTAAACAGCTTATCCGTGTTGTAGCCGACCTCGGCTCGCAGCGCCCCGGCCTGCTCCTTGGAGCGTACGAATTCATACGCAAGCTCGATGGCCTTACTTTTGTCCACGGCGGGAATCATGGCCGGCTGCTGCTCGGACGGAGGTCTTCCCGACAAATAAGAAGATAAGAAGTTGATGACCAGGAATACGATAATCCCGACGATCGCCCAAGCCTTCAGGACGGGCGTAGACTGCGGATGTGGACGCATGGCTGTTCTCCTTTGCCGATTAGGTTGCCTTGAATGCTGCGCGCTTGCAATACCGAACCGCAGCGTCTCCCCTTCACGTTATCACAGTTAAAGCGCAGTTTCCAGCCAGCAGGGTTAAAAGGGTGAAAACGGGGATTCTTTTCTGCAAAGCGGGCCAATTAACCTGAATTTCGCCCAATTTCCTTAAATTTTGACTTTGAAGCTGCAGAGTGGCACGAGCTATAATCGATACAATTGAATTGAAAGCCGAGTTTCCGAATTTTCACTGGAAAACGGGGGAACCATTTAAATAAACAGGCTGATATATGAATGGCCGTTTATGGGGTGAATTTTGCTCGCTGCAGCAAATAGGGGAAACCTGATGGACCCGAACCCGACAGCTAACCTCGTAGGCTTATGTGTCATCAGGATACCTACCTCCGTCAACAGGCACTGGGTTTCCAGTGCTTTTTTTGTTATTTCAAAATGGATATCATCCCCGAATGGCCGGAGAGGAACGCGTGTACATCATGAAAAAAAAGAAACGCTGGCTGGAAATCAGTCCGCCGCGGCTGCTGGTTCTGGGGTTTGCCGTGATTATATTGGCCGGGACGCTGTTACTGGCCCTCCCCATCTCTTCGCGCACAGGCACCCCGACACCGCTGATTGACGCTTTCTTCACAGCGACTTCGGCAACCTGTGTCACCGGTCTTGTGGTAGTGGACACCGGCTCGCATTTTAATGTGTTCGGACAAGTTGTCATTATAAGCCTGATTCAGCTTGGCGGACTCGGCTTCATGACGATGGCTACTCTGGTTGCGCTGCTTCTTCGCAAAAAAATTTCGCTCCGGGAGCGGCTGATTTTGCAGGAGGCCATGAACCAGATTACGATGGAAGGCATTGTCAGGCTGATTCGCAAGGTGGTCATTTATTCTGTTTGTATCCAGGCGGCCGGTGCGGTCCTGTTTACGATTCGATGGTCGTTTGATTTTCCGTTGTGGCAGGCGCTTGGCCTGGGGGTGTTTCATGCCATTTCCTTTTTTAACAATGCCGGGTTTGATTTGTTCGGGGGGATTTATGAGCCTTTTACAGGCTTGACGAACTATGTGGGCGATCCGTTTGTCAATATCATCAGTATGGCCCTCATTGTGCTGGGCGGCATCGGCTTCATTGTCATCTCGGACGTGATCGAATTCCGTAAAACAAGGAGATTGTCCCTGCATTCCAAGGTTGTGCTCAGCACGACCGGCTTGCTCATTATGATTGGGGCGGCGGTCATTTTTGCTTTTGAATATACGAATAACCGGACCCTGGGGACGCTCAGCCTCGGCGAGAAGCTGTGGGCCGCCTTGTTCCAGTCGGTGTCCCCCCGTACAGCGGGGGCCAATACGGTTGATATCGCCGGGCTCAGACAGGCGACGCAATTTTTCACGATTATTCTTATGTTTATCGGAGCATCTCCGGGTTCTACAGGCGGCGGGATTAAAACCACGACGTTTACTACGCTGGTTGGGGCTGTACTCGCGATGATTCGCGGGAAGGAAGATATTGTGCTGTTCAGAAACCGTCTGGCCAAAGACCGGATCAACAAGGCGGTTACGCTGTCCATGTTTGCGCTGCTGCTTGTCGTCGGGGTGTCGATGATTCTGTCGACGACAGAGGATCATCATTTTCTGATGATTTTGTTCGAGGTTACGTCGGCCTTCGGCACGGTCGGCCTTTCGATGGGACTGACGCCGGATTTGACGCTGGTCGGCAAGCTGCTCATTTGCCTGATGATGTTTGTCGGACGGCTCGGTCCGCTGACGCTGGCTTATGCGCTGCAGCCGAAGGCGGAGAAGGAGCTTTACCGGTATCCGGAAGGCAGAATCATGATTGGCTAGCGGCAGAAGGCCGGGCCGATATATGAAGGTAACGATAATGAATCATGACAAGAGATCTGGAGAGGAAGTTGACGTAAGAGATGAAGGCAGGGCAATTCGCGGTTATCGGATTGGGAAGGTTCGGCTCCAGCTTGGCGAAGGAGCTGGTCCGTCTAGGCTTTGAGGTGCTCGGTATCGACCGCAGCGAACAAATTGTAGATGACCTCAGCGATGAGCTCACACATACGGTCGTTGCAGACGGAACAGAGGAGGATGTGCTGCGGGCGCTTGGCATCCGTAACTTCGACTGTGCAGTAGTCGCGATCGGCGATGACATTCAGGCCAGCATCCTGACGGCTATTTTGCTCAAGGATATCGGGGTGAAGACCGTTGTGGCCAAAGCGCTCTCCGAGCTGCATGGCAAGGTGCTGGAGAAAATTGGGGTTGACCGGATCATTTACCCCGAACGGGATATGGGCATCCGGGTGGCGCATCAGCTTGTTTCTCCCAATCTGCTGGACTTTATCGAGCTGTCCGACGATTATACGATCGCCGAGGTGGCGGCTCCTAAGTCTATTGCCGGCTTGACGCTCAAGGAGCTGGATCTCCGCAAGAAATTCGGCTGCAGCGTTGTGGCCATTAACAAGAAATCCGGCGTGATTATCGCCCCGGTCGCCGAAGAGCGGGTAGATGAGAAGGATATTATGGTCATTATTGGCACGAACGAGCAAATCGAGGCGTTCGAGCAGGCGGTCATCCGTTAGGTAGAGGACGATACGGAGGCGTCTTGGCCGACTCTGAAATGCTCCTTGGCGATATGAATAAGCTGCTCGGCCGGGATGCTGAGCTGCTCGGAGTCGTTATAAATCAGGGAGGTCGTGCGTTTCGTCTGCAGGAGCTCAGCCAAATTGCGGATGATAATTCCGTTATCCTCCAGCAGGCTTGAGCGCAGATACGACTGCGGCAGCAGCGAAGCGGTATTGGTCGTTGCAACGAGACGGATGATAGCCTCAAAGGAATCGATCTCCATGCGGACATCAGGCTGGATAGCGTGTTTATGGAACAGCTCATCCATCAGAATGCGGTACCAGGTGCCGCGGGAGAATAAAATCATCGGCAGTTGATCGAGCACCGTAATTCGCAGCGTCTCCGGTTCAAGCTCCCCGAGCGGATGGTGAACCGGAAGCACGAGACACAAATGATCGTCGAACAGCTCCACACAGGTAAGTCCTGAATGGTCGATGCTGGAAGCCACCAGGCCCAGATCGACCTTTTTTTCGATCACAAGCGACACTACCTCGTGTGTTTTGCCGGTCACGGCCTTCATGTCGGTTTGCGGGAAAACCCGCGTATATAAGGTAATCAAATCCGGAAGCGTGGCCTGCAGCGTGGTGAGGCTGGCCCCGATGGTAAGCTTGCTGCCGCCGACAGCCTTGTAGGTGCTCAGCTTCTGCTGAAACTTGCGGCGAAGCTCCCGTACCTGAGTAGCATGCTCGTAGCAGATTTGCCCGGCACGGGTCAGCTCCAGCCGCTTGCCTTTGCGGTCAAAAAGCTGCACGCCGAGCGCTTCCTCCAGCTTCATCATTTTGCGGGAGAGCGCAGGCTGCGACACATTCAGAATACGCGAGGCCCGGTTGAGGCTTTGCTGTTCGACAACGACAGCGAATTCGTCGAGATTTTCGATCATAACCGAGTTCTCTCCTTACCATATAAAAGTCCCTCTTATAACTAAGCTGCATAAGCATTTATAAAAAATACGCACTTCCATTATAAGCGATACAGGCGTAACATAGTACCTGTCACGCATTGTTCACAAAATGTGAAATGCCGGTATAAAAGGCCACAAATGTTACGACACTAGGCGTGAACGCAAAAACTGCCGGATTTTGTGGCGTTTTGTTGACGCTTGGTACGTGCAGGAGTAAAATGGTATGTGTTTGTCCCCATATAAGAATCCGCTTTCCGGATATGCTCTGATGGTTCTTATATGTATAGACAGGCTGCTTTTTATTTTTGAAAGAAGGCTGTATATTCTGGGTGCATGTACCGATGCTTTTCAACTAATTAAGGGGGGAATTTTTGCACATGACCGGAAATTCGTATTACTATCGAAAGCTTCACTCGCTTCTCGGCGTTGTACCAGTCGGTTTTTTTCTGGTTGAACACATGCTGACGAACTATGAAGCGTTTCGGGGCGGGCCTGTACAGTTCGCCGAGCAGGTCAAATGGCTGAATGATTTGCCGTTAATTTTCTTGCTGGAGCTGTTCGGCATCTGGCTGCCTTTGCTTTATCACGGCGTCTACGGGCTGTATGTTGCATTCCAGTCCAATAATAACGTCAACCGTTACAGCTACGGCCGCAACTGGATGTTTACGCTGCAGCGTGTGACCGGGGTCATTACCTTGGTATATATCGCATGGCACGTGTTCCAAACCCGTGTACAGGTCGCACTCGGACTGGAGCATATCGAGCTGGGTAAAGTGATGCACGGCATCTCGACAAACGGGGTGATGTTTGCGCTGTACACCATTGGTATTTTGGCTGCCTGTTTTCACTTCTCCAACGGCATGTGGTCGTTCCTGGTCAGCTGGGGGATTACAATCGGCCCGCGCGCGCAAAAAGTGTCTTCCTATATCTGGGCAGGCGTTTTTGTTGTGATGGCAGCAATGTTTATTGCTTCGCTCGCGGCATTTATGGACCCGCAGTTTAACAGCATACCGACCATCAAGGACTAAGGGAGTGAATAAGCATGGCTAAAAATAAAGTGATCGTTGTCGGCGGCGGTCTGGCGGGCCTGATGGCAACCATCAAAGCAGCCGAAGCCGGCGTGCATGTAGATTTGTTTTCGATTGTTCCCGTGAAGCGCTCCCACTCCGTCTGTGCGCAGGGCGGCATCAACGGTGCCGTCAACACAAAAGGGGAAGGCGACTCGCCCTGGGAGCATTTTGACGATACGGTATACGGCGGCGACTTCCTGGCGAACCAGCCTCCGGTCAAAGCGCTCTGTGACGCAGCGCCCGGCATCATCCATTTGATGGACCGCATGGGCGTGATGTTCAGCCGTACACCGGAGGGCTTGCTCGATTTCCGCCGTTTCGGGGGAACACAATATCACCGTACCGCATTTGCCGGTGCGACAACCGGACAGCAGCTCCTGTACGCGCTTGACGAGCAAGTGCGCCGCTGGGAAGCAGCCGGTCTTGTTACGAAATATGAGCATTGGGAATTCCTTGGCGCAGTTATCGACGACGAGGGCATCTGCCGCGGTGTGTCAGCGCAAAACCTGCGCAGCATGGAGGTTCAAACCTTCCGCGGGGATGCGACCATTCTGGCGACAGGCGGACCCGGGATTATCTTCGGAAAAACGACGAACTCCGTCATCAACACCGGTACGGCGGCCAGTGCCGTTTACCAGCAGGGCGTTACCTATGCGAACGGGGAGTTCATTCAGATTCACCCGACAGCGATTCCAGGGGACGACAAGCTGCGTCTGATGAGTGAGTCGGCGCGCGGTGAAGGCGGCCGTATCTGGACGTACAAAGACGGTAAGCCTTGGTACTTCCTTGAGGAGAAATACCCTGCCTACGGAAACCTGGTGCCGCGGGATATCGCGACGCGCGAGATTTTCTCTGTCTGCGTAGACCAGAAGCTCGGTATCAACGGCGAGAACATGGTTTATCTGGACCTGTCCCACAAGGACCCGAAGGAGCTGGATGTGAAGCTCGGCGGCATTATCGAGATTTACGAGAAGTTTATGGGCGACGACCCGCGCAAAATCCCGATGAAAATTTTCCCTGCGGTCCACTATTCGATGGGCGGCATGTGGGTAGATTACAATCAAATGACGAACATTCCGGGGCTGTTCGCAGCCGGCGAATGCGAGTATCAATATCACGGCGCCAACCGTTTGGGCGCGAACTCGCTGGTATCGGCGATTTTCGGCGGCATGGTAGCCGGTCCGAAAGCCATCGAGTACATCCGCGGGATGAAAAAATCGGCTGAGGATGTATCCAGCTCGGTATTCGACCAGGAGAAAAACAAACGTACGCAGCAGCATGAAGCCCTGCTTAAAATGGATGGCACGGAGAACGCTTACGTCCTTCATAAAGAGCTTGGCGACTGGATGCTCAGCAACATGACCGTTGTTCGCTACAACGACCGTTTGCAGCAAACCATTGACAAAATCAAAGAATTGAAGCAGCGCTATACCAAAATCAACATCACCGATACAGCCCGCTGGAACAACCAGGGTGTCGCTTTCACCCGCCAGCTGTGGAACATGCTGGAGCTGGCAGAGGCGATGACGCTGGGCGGCCTGATGCGTAATGAAAGCCGCGGCGCTCACTACAAGCCTGAATTCCCGACCCGGGATGATGATAAGTTCCTGAAAACCACGCTGGCGAAATGGACGCCGGACGGACCGACGATCGATTATGAAGATGTCGATGTTTCCTTGATTGCGCCGCGTAAGCGTGACTACACCACGGATAAGAAAGGAGGACATTAATCATGGCCGACAACAAAACGGTAAAATTCGTTGTAACGCGTCAGGATAGTCCGGAATCTGCTCCGTATACCGAGGAATTCGAAGTTCCTTACCGCCCGAATATGAACGTAATCAGCGCGCTGATGGAAATTCAGCGCAATCCCCAAAATGCAAGCGGGCAAAAAACGACACCGATTTGCTGGGAGTCGAACTGCCTGGAGGAAGTATGCGGGGCCTGTTCAATGGTCATTAACGGCAAGCCGCGTCAAGCGTGCTCGGCGTTAATCGACAAGCTGGAGCAGCCGGTGCGCGTAGCGCCGATGTCCACCTTCCCGGTGATGCGTGACCTGGTTATTAACCGTGAGCGGATGTTCGATTCACTGAAGCGCGTCAAAGCGTGGATTCCGATTGACGGTACCTACGACCTCGGACCGGGACCGCGGATGGCGGAATCGAAGCGTCAATGGGCCTATGAGCTGGCTAAATGTATGACATGCGGCGTCTGCCTTGAGGCGTGCCCGAACGTAAACGACCGCAGCAGCTTTATCGGTCCGGCGCCAATCTCGCAAGTCCGTTTGTTTAATGCTCATCCAACAGGCGAGATGAACAAGGAAGAGCGTCTGGATACGCTCATGGAGGATGGGGGCATCGAGGGCTGCGGTAACTCGCAGAACTGTGTGCGCTCCTGCCCGAAAGGAATTCCGCTTACGACGTCGATTGCTGCGATCAATGCGGATACAACGAAGCACTTGTTCAAAAAATGGCTTCAGTTCTAATCCTGCAGCAGTATAGAATGAAAATATAAAGGCTTATGCAAAATCGCTGGTCACGCCTTCCGGGCGACGACCAGCGGTTTTTTGTGCGGAAATCGATTTAGTCCCAGCCTCGAACAGCCACCCAGCCTCGGATTCATATCTCTCGTAAGCTGATTCGGTTTGTTATATACGCACCAGGATTAGGCCAACAAAGAGGCAGGCCATGGCGGCGGTCTGCAGACGGGTCAGCCGTTCGCGGTACAACACAATGGAGCCTGCTGCAATCACAAGGCCGTTGGTTGCAAAAATCGGCGCCACTATATTCGCAGGCCCGCTGTGCAGGGCCAGAGAGTACAGCTGCAGGCCCCCGTAGGAGAACAGTCCGGCCAGCAGTCCCCAGCTGAATCCGGCCCGGCGGGCATGTTGAGGGGCAGCTGGCTTGTCCGCAGAAGCAGGGGACGCTTGAGCGCTGCCGGCAGGCTTGCTTGGCAAATGCCCCGGGATCGAAGCGGTCATAGAGCCTGAAGCGTGAGCTTCTTTGCCGCTGCGCCAGGCAGCTGCCCCAAACCAGATGGCGGACAGCAAATAACCGTAAAACAATATCGGCGTATTGGCGAGTCCTGATGCGGCAGTCACCTTCAATCCTCCATTGCGGATGGCAAACAAAATTATGGCGGCGGCAACAAGCCAAAACCACTTGCCGTCCCGAATCGTCAAAGCTTCCTTGCTGCGGATAGAAATCAGCACAACGGCCAGCAGCAGGGCACCGATGCCCGCCAATTGCGCGCCTGCAATGGGTTCATGATATATAAAGAAGGACATGCATATAATGAGGACTATGTTCATATTCGTCAGCGGAGAAGTGAGGCTGGCCGGACCGTATTCGAGCGCCTTCATAAAAACGTAGTTGCCCCAGGCCGAACCGATTCCAATCAGAATTCCCGCCGTCCAGAGCGGGGCGCTCGTCCAAATGAGCGTTCCTTCCCATAGGCTGTTGACCCAAAATCCGGCTGTGCCTGAAACATATAACCCAAACAGCAGCCAGTGAGGATTCCCTTTGTTGGCTTGACTTACTTTCATAAATAAACCGGCAAGCCCGAACAAAACCGCGCTGGAAACAGACAAGACAAACCACATGACGGATTAGCAGCTCCTTCTAAAAATCAAGCTAAACGCGAAATTTGTTACACAAATGAAATATTTCTGTTACGAACCGATAACAATGGTCGGGTATTATAATAAGCAAGACCCCCTTTTTAATATAACGTTTGGACCTGCCGGATGCGGCAGGTCATTTTTTTTTTCGCTTATTTCCGGCTCATTGCCGCGAATTATACGATGCAGCAAGATCCATAAACAGACCGCATGTGTACAGGAACCGGTTAACGGCTGTATCTGCCTCGGTAGGAGGTCGGGTTCAGCCCGAAGCGATGCTTGAATTGCTTGGTAAAATAAAACGGGCTGTGGAAGCCCACCTCCTCCGCAATTTCGGCAACCGACATCGTGGTATGCTCCAGCAGACGCGCAGCCTGGCGCAAACGAATGTTCAGCAGCGTCTCTACAATCGATTCGCCGGTCTCTTCTTTAAACAAATGGGACAGCCGTGAAGGAGAGAGCAGAACACGGCGTGCCAAGTGCTCGATACGATGCTGCTCCTTCAGATGGCGGCTAATGTATTGCAGCGTGTCCTCGACACGGGGATCGATCGACTGTGTGCTGTTGTCTGTGCTCTGCTGGAGATAGAGCAATATTTCCTCCATTGCATTGAGCGACAGCAGCATATGATAACGGCTGCTGTCCCGGCTGGACTGGATTAAGCGCTCGAAGGCGCCGCGCAGGCGTTCCCGGCTGGAAGCATGGCCGATATGCAGGATGTCCATCCCCTTGGAATCGCTTGGCAAACGAAGCCATGCCGACCAGCGAGGGTCGGGAATAAAATGAGCCCACATAAACTCCCAGCAGCCTCCCGGCGGGGTACGGTACAGATGGGGTGTGCCCGGGGATAAAAGCACCACGTCTCCTTCCCGGCACGGATAATGGGCATGCTGGAGCATATAGTGCCCTTCGCCGCGAAGCGTGTATGTAATCAGCCAATCCTTGGTCCCGCCGCTGCGCCGGACAAGGTAGTCATCCTGCTCTATAAAATGGCCGGCTACCCATATTCCCGGAGGCGGCGAAGCCGATTCATGGTAATGATCAGCAGGATTGTTATGATCGTCAGCCATCAGGTTCATTCCTCCTGTTCTGGTTTGATTTTATAATGAGGTCATATTCTAATCAAGCAAGAACAGGAAGGGGTCATACTTTTATGGCGGATTATACAATTGGCGGGGTTCTCTCAGCAGATCAAAAGCAACAGTTCGAGCAGGATGGATTTTTAGTTGTAAAAGGATTGTTTAGGGAAGAAGTGGCGGAAATTGCAGGTGAGTTCATGCGTCTTCATGCCGGCGGCCCGATTCCAAATTGCTTCCACCCCGTACCGGAGGAGCAGGCCAAAGGGGATGCGCTCAAGCTGTATCCCAGGATGATGCATCCGCATCGGGTAAACGAGCTGGCGATGAAATATATGATTCATCCGAAGGTAATGAATGTGCTTGCGGATTTATTCGGCAAGGAGCCGCTGGCTGCGCAGAGCATGTTTTATTTCAAGCCGCCGGGAGCCAAGGGACAAGCGCTGCATCAAGACCAGTTTTATTTAAAAATGGATCCGGGGACATGTATCGCGGCCTGGACCGCGGTCGATGCGGCGGATGAAGAGAACGGCGGACTGGTAATAGTGCCGAAAACAAACCGGTTTGAAGTGGAATGCCCTCATGCGGCTGATCCGAAGGTCTCCTTCACACGTGAAGAAGTCGATGTTCCGGCGGGCTATACTGCGGTTCCGGTTAATATGGAGGCAGGGGATGTGCTGTTTTTTAACGGCAGCGTTATCCACGGGTCATTCCCGAACCGCTCCAAGGACCGTTTCCGGCGGGCGTTTATTTGTCATTATGCAGATGAATCGACGGAGCGCATCGCCAAATATTATAACCCCCTGTACCGTGCCGACGGCTCGGCGGTTATCGTTGCGGTGAATGAGGACGGAGGGCCTTGCGGCACGGAATATGCTTTTACCGGCGCTCACTGATACGAAATTCGTCAGCTCGCAGGTATATTCACGATCAAGACGATCGTTTTATTAATTTGATTCGTCCATACGTCGCATCGATGGCACGAACAGGCTGCTTTTCCGCTAGCTAGATGTAATTTATTTGAGGCCTGAAATCGTTGGAATTTCTAAATTGCTCACAGGGGCCGAAAGCAAGAAGCAGGGCGAAGAGAAGGGAAGAGCGAAGCGAAGAAGTGAAGAAGTGAAGAAGTGAAGAAGTGAAGAAGTGAAGTGAAGAAGTGAAGAGTAGAGCAGATAAGTGAAGATAATTGAAGAGCATTGCCCGGGAAATGGTTGAGATGTTCTTTCCAACGCGAGCGAATCCCAAGCGCGCGTTGGAAAGTATTTTCGTCTGATTTCAGGATGCTGCTCATTCAAATGATTACAGCGGGACGCTGCGCCGTTCCTTCTGTACAAAGTACACCCATTCGCGGAACCCGATTTCCTTCAGCCGCCGGGACACCTCATCCCAGTCGTCGCCGACCCGGTGAGGGTCGTGGGCATCGGAGCCAAATGTGACCTGAACGCCGTAATGAAGGGCCAGCTCCAGAATTTCATCCGCCGGATACCATCCGCCGCAATCCTTCGTTTTGCCGGAGGTGTTAATCTCGATGGCCATTCCTTCTTGGCCGATAATCCGGAGGGTATCTTCTACTGCCTTGGTCTGAATCGCGGAAAATTCCGGATAGTAGCCCTTCATGGCATCGATATGCCCCAGAATTTGAAACATGCCGCTGCGGGCGGACTGCTGGATCAAATCGTAATAGCGTTCTTTCTGCTCCACCCTTTGCCGCATATTGAGCTTGTTCCACCGGTTTTTGTTAAAAATGCTGATGCCGTCCGATTTGTGAACCGAACCGATCACGTAATCAAACGGATATTGGGCATAAACGCGGCGGTATACCTCGGCGTGCTCCGGAAAAAAGTCGGATTCTACACCGAGCAGCACTTCAATACGGCCTTGATATTCCGCCTTGAGCTGGAGCACTTCTTCAATATAACGAGGGAATTCGCTGACGCCCATCGCGATTTGCGGGAAGGGCTGCTCTTTGCCGCTTCCGAAATAAGGGGAATGATCGGAGATGCCGATTACCTGTAAGCCTGCCTTGAGAGCCGCTTCAATATAATCCCGGATGCTGCCCCGCGCATGGCCGCAGCGAGTATGGTGGGTATGCAGGTCAAATTTCATTTTTGTGAGTTGCCTCCTATTCCGAGCCGATGAATTGAGCCTCCGGCATGCCTTTCAGGTCGCTGAGGAACTGGTGCATCGCCGAATTCAAGTATCTGCCTGATTTGAAAATAACCCCGACCGGATGGCTGCTCTCCAGCTCGCTTACCTGGATCATCTTGAGTGTGCCAAGCCGGAGCTCCTGGGCGATGGACAGCTTGGAAATAATCGCCGCGCCAAGGTTCAGCTCGACCATGCGCTTCACTTCCTCGCTGCTGGACAATTCCATCACAATGGATGGCTGAATGTCCAGTTTGTTGAAGATTTGGTCGACGAATCTGCGGATCGCCGTGTCGGGGGAGAGCATAATGAACGGAATGTCCCGAAGCGACTCCACCGTCGTATGCTTGTATTTGCTGAGAGGATGATGAGGTGAAACAACAAGCTCGAAGGTGTCATAGTACAAAATGGAGCTTTCCAGCCCGGGCGATTTCTCGAACAGGTAGGCGATGCCGATATCGACACTGCCGTTTTCCACGCTTGTCATGATTTGCGAGGAGGGCATGGAGTGAATCGTAATTTTGATTAACGGAAACTGGTTTTGAAAATAGGACAGCACCCGCGGCAGGATCTGCATGGCGATGGAGGTGGTCGTCCCCAGGTGAATATGGCCCTGCGGCGTCTGGTTGAGGTCGTTAAGCCGCTGCTTCAGTTCTTCGACAATCAGTAATATTTTCTCCGCATGCTGCAAAAAAATAACACCGCTATCCGTAAGGGTGACAGGCTGGTTCCGGTCAATCAGGACGGCCTTGAATTCATCCTCCAGGCTTTTGATTTGCGCGGAAACCGCAGGCTGCGTTAAATTGAGCAGCTCTCCGGCTTTACGGAAGCTCATTGTTTTGGAAATCGTTTGAAGTGTTTCCAATTGGCTGATGTTCATGCTATGAAAGCCTCCCATCATATAGAATTAATTTATCGTAAACTCACGATTTTATAAAAAGCTTTTCTCGTATTAACCATTATATGCTTTTGGCGGGCTAACGGCAAGAAAAGAGCCGTGTTAGTACCGCCTGCTTTCTGGTATAATGGTTCCATCGGGGTATTCCCAAATGAAGGAGATATACGACGAATGCAGAAGAAAACTTCAATTAAATGGACGGTTGCCGGCCTGATGCTAGGCTTGCTGCTGGCCGCGCTAGACCAGACGATTATAGCTACCGCAATGCCTACCATCGTTGGCGAGATGGGCGGAATGGAGCAGTTTATCTGGGTGTTCTCCGCCTATATGATTGCCAGCGTGGCGGCGATGCCGATTTTCGGCAAGCTGTCGGATATGTACGGCCGCAAGCTTTTTTTTCTGTCCGGGCTTATTGTGTTCATGCTTGGCTCCGCTCTCTGCGGCACGGCGGAAACGATGCTGCAGCTTATTATTTTCCGTGCGATTCAAGGGATTGGCGGGGGCGCGCTGCTGCCCATTACATTCACCATTATCTTTGATATCTTTCCCCCGGAAAAGCGGGCCAAAACGCAGGGCCTGTTCGGGGCTGTCTTCGGACTTTCCAGTGTTCTGGGACCGATAGCGGGCGCATTCTTCACGGATTATCTACATTGGAACTGGATTTTTTATATTAATTTGCCGCTCGGCGTCATTGCCTTCGTCCTGCTGTATTTCTTCTACTTTGAAACGCTGGAGCGCAAACGGCAGCGGATCGACTGGACTGGGACGCTGGTATTGACCGCCATGATTCTGAGCCTGATGTTCGCACTGGAGATGGGCGGCAAGGAGTACGCATGGTTATCCGGCCCGATTATCGGCTTATTTGCCTTATTTGCGGCGCTGTTTATCGTTTTTCTTGCCGTTGAACGCCGGGCTGCCGATCCGGTCGTCCCGCTCGCTCTGTTCCGTAACCCGCTGTTTACCGCCAGTATGGTCATCTGCTTCAGCTACGGGGCGCTTGGGATTTCCGGCGCATCGTACATTCCGATGTTCGTGCAGGGGGTATTCGGCGGGTCGGCGACAGAAGCCGGAACGATTATGACGCCGATGATGCTGTGCGTGACGCTGAGCAGCGCGATGGGCAGCATGCTGCTGGCCCGAATGTCTTACCGCGGTGTCCTGCTTATTTCGGCTTCCTTGATTCTGGTGTCGGTGGTGCTGCTTGGTATGCTGGATGTGCACAGCCCCCGCTGGGCCGTCACGCTCTATATGATGCTGCTGGGGGCCGGCATCGGCATTAACTTCCCGGTCATTTCCTTGACCGCCCAGCACAAGGTGGAATTCCGCCAGCGCGGCAGTGTGAATTCGATGGTTACGTCGTTCAGGACGATTGGCTCGGCCATCGGTGTCACGCTGTTCGGAAGCCTGCAGGCCTCTCAGCTACAGCAGCTGCTCAGCGGCGTTGTTCAGGACCCGGCCGTAACGGAGCGGTTCAAGGATCCGCAGACGCTGCTTCAGCCCGAGGTCCGAACCCAAATTCCCCAGGAGATGCTGCAGGGCATGATTAGCGCCTTGGCGGACTCCATCGGCTACATTTTTCAATGGTCGCTTGTGTTTGTAGCCTTATCGTTTGTGTTTATACTCATGATGGGCAAGGCCCGGATGGAGTTGAATGCAGCCGGTAAGCCGGGCGCATCGAAGCAAGTCCAAGGCGCTGCCCCGGAAAGCGGCGGAGTACATATTTAAAACAGTTTAGCCTGCCGGTCCGGCAGGCTTTTTGCTGCAGTAAAATATAAAACCTGCTGCTGCCGCGGCGCTAGGAGGCGATTTTGAGGCTGACCCAGAACCGGATTTCCTCTCCGTCGGATTCTGCCCAGATGGAGCCGTCGTGAGATTCAATGATGCTTTTGGCAATGGCCAGACCGAGGCCGGAACCGCCGGTTTCCGATGAACGGGCGGGATCGATGCGGTAGAACCGATCGAACAGCCGATCCAGCTGTTCATTCGTCATGGCGCTGCCGCGGTTCGTAATGCACACCTTGGCCTCCGCGCCGTCCCGGTACAGCAATAGTTTGACAAGCCCCGGCTTGTAGCTGTATTTGATCGCGTTTGAGAGCAGATTTTCAAACACACGGGTCATTTGGTCCGGCTCCACCTCGACCATCAGCTTCTCCATTGTCATGGACCGTTTTACAGACAGCTGGTTCTCCTCGGCGTAAGTGATAAGCTCCTCGGTCAACTGCTCCAGCAGCTCATTCAGACACACGCGTTCCCGCAGCATGCTAACGCCTCCGCTGGACAGCTTCGTATATTCGAACAAATCGTCAATCAGCACCTTCAGCTTCTCGGCCTTGCCGTAGGCGATATTAATGTAGCTGTCGGCTTGTCCGGGCGATTCGTAATTTTTGTCCTTCAAGAGGCGCAGATACCCCATAATGAGGGTCAGCGGGGTGCGCAAATCGTGCGATACGCCGGTAATCAGCTCATTTTTCATTTTCTCCGCACGTCGCTCCTCCTCCAGCTGGAATTGCAGCTGCTCCGCCATATGGTTAATGTTGGTGGCGAGTACGCCGAGCTCATCCCGGCCGACCTCACGTGCGCGGTAATTCAAGTTTCCTCTCGATATTTCCATAAGCCCTCCTGCCAGATGCTGGATGTAGGCCATTTTCTTCTTCGTCAGCGAATAGAACAAGATAATGAAAACAATGAGTCCGAGCACATACGGGTATGGACTGTTGGAGTATTGGTAGCTGATCTGGGGCTTCGGAATGCCGCTCACGACAAGGTATGCTTTTTTGCCATCCTGCAGTGTAATCGGGTAAAAGCTGCTGTACTCCTTTCCCTCGGGCGATGTGCCGGGGGTATTCAGGCTGCGGCCTTCCCGGATGACGGTGTGCAGATCCACCTGGGACTCTGTCGCATTGTCTGATTTGTACATGACCTTGCCGTCCAAATCGAGGATTAAGATTTTGATGCTGCTGCTCTGGCTGCGATATGCTTCCAAACTGTAACGGATACGCTGGTCCTCTGATAAGACGGGCTCCTGCGGGGCCTCATGAGCGCTTTCCCCGTTATTCAGCTCGTTCAGAATGGACAGGGCCATGGAATCAATCTCGGCGATGCTGTCCATGTATTCAATCACAGGCTGACGGCTCAAGTTCATAAAAAACGGGCTGGAGAACACGCCGACGACCGATGCGGTAAAGAAGCAAAGAACAAATGTCAAAATAAGCTGCAGCCGGATGTTGGCTCCGATTTGATTGCGCATGAAATCGAGTACATCGCGGACAAAGCTGGCCGGAACGGCAAACAGGCCGGAGGGCGAACGGTTATTTTTCAATTTTGTACCCGATCCCCCAGACCGTCTTAATATATTTCGGCTGGCGAGGTGTTTCCTCCAGCTTCTCCCGGATTTTGCGGATATGGACCATGACCGTATTGTCCGATTCATAGAACTTCTCATTCCATACGGTTTCATATATTTTCTCAATGCTGAACACGATGCCGCGGTTGCGGGCGAGCAGCTCCAGAATCGCAAATTCCCTAGGGGTCAGCTTTATTTCGCGTCCGTCCACATGCACCTCGTGCGTCGCCGTATTAATAATCAGATCATCGACTTCAAGCTCTTCCTCCAGCTTCATGACCGGAACGTTGAGGCGGGTGTACCGGCGCAGCTGGGATTTGACGCGGGCCACCAGCTCCAGCGGGTTGAACGGCTTGGTAACGTAGTCGTCTGCGCCGGTGCTGAGGCCGAGTATTTTGTCCATGTCCTGCGTTTTGGCCGAGAGCATGATAATGGGCATGTTTTTTTCTTCGCGGATTTTCATACATGCCTGAATGCCGTCCATCTTCGGCATCATAACGTCCAGGATAATGAGATCCACCTCCTGCTTCTGAAGCACGTCCAGCGCTTCCAGTCCGCTGTTTGCCTTCAGGATCGTATAGCCTTCATTTTTCAAATAAATTTCCAGCAGATCTAGAATTTCTTTCTCGTCATCGACGAGCAGTATCGTTTCCTGGGCCATTCGTTTGGAACCCCTCTCATCAAATTGCCTCGCGTCCGGCTGTCTCTTGTCTGGGTTCGGGCCGCCGCGTCCTGGTCATTCAGTCCATGCATCCTTTAATTATAATACGAATTTGAGATCATTGTACCGGATACTTCTTAACAAACCCTCAAGTGAAATCTTAAAAATAACTTAACCCGCCTTGCCCCGATTGACACGGGAAAAGCGCCGAACCTATAATTGCTGTCATCAGGGACGGAATGGAACCGAATACAGCGGTGGCGAGCCTTGAGACCTGGACATGCGAATAGACGATACGTCGTGCAAACACGCTGTGATCCGAAAGGGGATACGCAATGAATAAAAAAGCAGTGCGCAGCTGGATGCTGTATGACTGGGCTAATTCGGCCTTCGCCACAACGATGCTGGCGGCAGTGCTGCCGATTTTCTACAATGAGGTGGCCGGTGCGAACTTGGAAGGAAACCTGCCTTCGGTGTATTGGGGATATACCCATTCCGTTGCGATGCTGTGCGTGCTGATCATTGCGCCGGCGCTGGGCGCGGTTGCGGACTATGCCGGAATCAAGAAGCGCATCCTGTTTGCCGCTACGATTCTAGGGTCACTGTCCAGCATCGGCTTTGCTTTTGTCGGGGAAGGGGATTATGCTCTGGCATCCGTGCTGATGATATTGGGGACGCTCGCTTTTGCCGGCGGAAGCACGTTTTATGATGCTATGCTGAATGATTTGGTGCCTTATGAGGAGCGGGACATGGTGTCCGCCAAGGGCTACGCAGCCGGCTATATCGGCGGGGCCCTGCTGCTGATTGTCAATATGCTGATGATTCAAAAGCCGGACTGGTTCGGCTTAGCCAGCTCTCTTGCGGGGACGTATGCCGCGTTTATTACCGTGGGGCTGTGGTGGTTCATTTTTGCGATGCCGCTTATGATTCATGTGAAGGATCCGCAGCGGGAGACGGGAGCGAAAGTAACGGAATATGCGCGAATCGGCTTCACGCGGATTTGGCAGACGCTGCGCAGCTTGCCGCGTTACCCGGAGCTGCTGAAATATTTGGTGGCGTTCTGGTTTTTTAACGATGGAATCAGCACCATTATTACGATGGCGGCGATATACGGGTCCGAGGTGGGAATCCAGACGAAGGATTTGATTTTGGCGCTGATTATTACCCAGCTTGTCGGCATTCCCTTGACGCTTGTATTCGGCGGCATCGCCCGGAGGCTCGGCTCCAAGACGTCGCTTTATATTTCGCTTGGCGTATATGTCGTCATTGTAATGATCGGTTATTACATGTCGACGTCTTGGCAGTTTTACCTGCTGGCGATCCTGGTCGGCTGCGTGCAGGGCGGGAGCCAGTCCATCGCCAGATCCATTTACAGCAAGCTCGTGCCGGACAGCCGGTCGGCGGAATTTTTCGGGCTGCTGAACGTGTCCAGCAAATTTTCGTCCATCATTGGCCCCTTGGTGTTCGGATTGGTGGGCCAAATGACCGGCTCAAGCCGTTACGCGATTTTATCGCTGTTGCTGTTTTTTGTGGTCGGCATTACGATGCTGACCAAGGTGAATCTGGAGAAGGGCTCGCGGGAAGCGGAGGCCGGTTAACGGTCCGTGTCCGCCGTCAGGCGGCGGGTTGCCGAACCGCGCGATGCTGTACTGCATGGCGGTCGGCCGCCCCCGCTTGCGGCAGGTAAATGCGCTCAGGCAGGTGACGAGTTGCACTGCGCAGCAGCAAATTGGGATCAGCAGCGTACCGGCGGAGCTGCAGCTCTCGTAGTCCTGAAAAAATAGACCTTTTGGACTACGTAGTTTTCGTCAAAATGTGAAAAATTTAATATACGGAATAGAGCGAAAGGGGTATAATATAGACAAATAACGAGACGAGCGAATTTTGTCGAAGAGAGGACTGAGGTCATGAAAGCCGAATATATTAACCCTTTCTTAGAGTCGGCAAAAACAGTTATTGAGCAGGTGGCTAGTGTAAAGCCTTCCGCCGGACAGCTTGGCATTAAGGATGTCAAGTTTGTGGAGAAGTATATCTGGATTCAGATCGGCGTCACCGGGCAAATGAACGGGGATATCGTATTCGGACTGGATGAGTCGGTTGCACTGAAGCTCGTATCTGCCATGATGGGCGGGTACGCAATTACAGAAGTAGACGAGATGACGAAGAGCGCTATTTCGGAGCTGGGGAATATGATTAGCGGGAACGCAAGCACCATTTTGTTCAATCAGGGCTTGCGTGTCGATATCACGCCTCCGAAGCTGACGGAATCCGCTGCGCTTGCGGGCTTTACGCCCAAGAAGGCGCTCACGATTCCGCTGACGATGGACCACATTGGGGAACTGGACATTCAGGTGCTAATTACGTAAGATGATAGAAGCAAGCAATGTGGAGGCTGACTTGGGCGGCGTCCTTTTTTTTTGGAATAAATCGATCATTTCATGGTGTTCGGAGGGTACGAGATTGATTACTATTAAAGGATTGGTTGTCGTCATTACCGGAGCATCCAGCGGAATAGGGGCTGAAGCGGCCGTCCGGTTTGCGGAGCGTGGGGCAATTGTTGTCCTTATGGCCCGTTCGGAGCAGAAGCTGCGCCAAGTGGCGGCACGCATTGCCGGCGATCATGCAATTGTTCCCGTCAATGTGGCCGATCGCGACCAGGTGGAGGAAGCGATGCAGCAGGTCATAGGCCGGTACGGGCGTATTGATGTTCTGATTAACGGAGCGGGCTTTGCCTGGTTCGAGTATTTCGAAAAAGCGCCAATCGATCATTTTGAAGCGATGATGGATGTAAATTATTTCGGAACAGTCCGTTGCATTAAAGCGGTTCTGCCTCATATGCTGGGCCGGGGAAAGGGACACATCGTAAACATCGCTTCCGTGGTGGGCAAAATCGGAAATGTCAAGTCATCGGCCTATGCCGCGTCCAAGCATGCCGTGCTGGGCTTGACCAACAGCTTGAGGCCGGAGCTGCGGGAGCGCGGCGTGCTTGTCTCTGCGGTAAATCCGGGACCGGTCGCCACGCCTTTTTTTGATAAAGCCGATCCGGACGGGAGCTACGTGCAAAAGGTGGCTAAATATATGCTGACGCCGCAGCAGGTGGCGGATGCGATTGTGTCGACCGTGATGCATCGTCGTATGGATGTGACTTTGCCGTACTGGGCTAATCTTGGAGCCAAGCTGTTCCATCTGTTTCCGGGGCTGTTCGAGAAGCTGATGGGCGGCGTAATGAATAAGAAATAAGCACTTGAAGCCCGGAGGCTGCCTCAAGCGTCTGAACAGCATAGGGCATCCCGGTGAAGCGCAAGAACCTCATCTCCCGCTGCCAGACAGAGGATGAGGTTCTTTTTTTGGTTATTGCGGGCTCGCTTCTCCAGCCTGTTTCCCTGCGTCTGTCTGTGATCCCGTTGCGGCAGGCTCTGCTTCGCCGTCCTGTTTGGCCCGGTGTTCGTTGTGAAGCGCGATAACGCTCTGGAACAGCTGGCGGACTTCCTTTTTGGACTCAGGATGGTGCTGGCCCCAGTGTCCGGTTAAAGCAGGCATCGTTTTATGGATATGATTGTATATGGACCACTTGACGACCATGTCGATCGTTTGGGGGGAGGTGTCTCCGGTAAGCAGCTCGGCGAATTTCTCGACCAGCGCATCAAAATCTTTATCAAATTCAGGAGTCATGCAAATGTTCCTTTCACTTATGGGATTTGTTGGCTTTGAATCAGCATACCGCAGGGGCGGAGCGGTGTCAAAGCGGAGAGGAGGCAAGGAACGGCGCATCGGCGGCGATTTGTGAGCAGATTATGCCGGGGGCGGCTGTACGGTGACGATTCCGAGCAAGATAGGAAGAAGCGGTAAGTGCAGGAGGGAAAAAAGATGACGAAGAAGACGGCGGCGTCCGTTCAGGACGGGCAGGTGCTGACCCGTTACCGGCTTGACGATACGGAGGAGGCCGCTGCGTCAGGTGTGGCGCTGTACAGCATAACTTACGGCAGCCAGGGGCTTCGCGTGAAGGGTCTGCTGGCCGTGCCCGGCGAAGGGCCTCATCCGGGATTGCTTTATTGCCGGGGCGGCATTGGCCGCGTAGGGATGGTTCAGCCGGATAAAATGGTCCGCATTGCCAAGCGCGGATTTACGGTGTTTGCGCCGTTTTACCGGGGCAATGAGGGCGGTGAAGGCCGCGACGAGTTTGGCGGAGAGGACCGGTATGATGTGTTTCATGCGGTGACGCTGCTGCTCGGCTTGCCGGAGGTGCGCGGGAAGTCGGTGCATGTGCTCGGATTCTCGCGGGGCGCGATGATGGCGCTGGCTGCCGCAGCCCGGTGCAGCGGCATCGCCAGCTGTGCGGTTTGGGGCGGAGTAAGCGATTTGAGGCTGACCTATGAGGAGCGGGTTGAACTGCGGCGCATGCTGAAGCGGGTCGTCGGCCATCCGGACAAGGCGGCGGAGGCTTATGCCGCCCGTTCCCCGGTATGCTGGGCGCAGGACGTGCGGACGCCGGTGCTGGTCATACACGGGACAGCGGACGACAATGTCGGCGTTGAGCATGCGTACCGGCTTGGGGCGGCCCTGGAATCAGCCGGGAAGCAATATACGATGGCTGTATATGAAGGGCGCGGCCATGTGTTTTTGCCCGCCTATGAAGAAGAAACACTGGCCATGATGGCCGCCTGGATGAAGGCGCACGGAACCTGAACACAGCGGACGTAAAAATTCCGGTCGCCATTATTGTGTTTTTGCAGGTAGTTTGTCACAATAAGAGGAAAGAAAAAGGCTGTCTAAGGGGAGGGCTGGCTTATGGCTGTGCGGAACAATGCAAACGGGGGCCAAGCAGTGCGGGAAGTGCCGATCGAGTATGTCAAAACGGGACAAGTGCTGATCACCGCTTTTGTTTTGGCGGGTATCGTGTTTCAGAAGCCGCTTCTGATCGTGATTTTGTGGCTTGTGCAGGCCTTGGCGCTGACCTTCGGGTCCAAAGCCAGTCTATTCTTATGGATCGGCCGGCTGCTGTTCGGAAGCAGAGTCAAGCAGGGAGGAGAAACACAGCATCCCGAGCTGCTGAAGTTTAATACGGCCATTTCCGTCATGCTGCTGTGCTTGTCGGTCGCCTGCCTGCTGCTTGGCTGGTCGCTCGCAGGCTATGTGCTGGCTGCTGTACTGGGACTCGCTTCTCTTGCGGCGCTGCTCGGTTATTGCCTCGGCTGCACGCTTTACTACCAGTTCAAGAAGCAGCTTGCCGGACGTAGATAACATTCGGTGCGGTGCGCAAATGCGCTTGCATCAGGATAGAAACAGGACATTGAACGAAGAGAGGATTTTCATGAACGAGTTGTTTGAAGCATTATCGATTCCGGCGCCGCTGGCGGCCAAATTGAAGGAAAAAGGCATTATCACGCCATCTCCCGTGCAAGCGCAGGCTATTCCGGTTCTACTGGAGGGGAAGGATGCGCTGGTTCAATCGCAGACCGGAACGGGGAAAACATTAGCCTATTTACTGCCGCTGCTGCAGCGGATTAATCCGTCGTCGGGCGACGTTCAGGCGGTCGTGGTAGCTCCAACGCAGGAGCTGGCGATGCAAATCAGGCTGGAGCTGGATGAATATGGCCCGGCGCTGGGCATCCGCGCGCTGCCGCTAATCGGCGGAGCCTCACTGTCCCGCCAGGTGGACAAGCTGAAGCTTCGGCCTCAGGTCGTTGTCGGCACGCCCGGACGTCTGGTAGAGCTGCTCAAGCTGCGGAAGCTCAAAATGCAGGCTGTACGCACCCTGGTGGTGGACGAGGTGGATCAGGTGTTCGATCTCGGGGCGCAAAACCAGATCGAGCAAATTATCCGCAGCGCGCTGCGTGACCGGCAGCTGATGTTTTTCTCGGCTACCTTAACGGACGCTATCCGGACTACGGCTTCCCGCTGGATGAAGGACCCGCAGGAAATTATTGTTCATCCGGAGCACAAAACCGCCCCGACGCTGGAGCATGTCTTCATTGTGTGCGAGGAGCGGGACAAAATTGAAACGCTGCGCAGGCTGGTAAGGAACTTGAATCCGAAAAAAGCGCTTGTGTTTACAAACCAGACCGAGGATGTCGGGGAATTGATGGCCAAGCTGAAATATGCGGGCCTGTCCATTGAAGCTATCTACGGCGATGCGGGCAAGCAGGAGCGGGCCCGGGTCATGAGCGGGTTCCGCCGCGGCTCCTTCCAGCTGCTGCTGGCTACCGATGTGGCCGCTCGCGGCATTGATATCCCGGAACTGAGCTATGTGTTCCAGATTGACCCGGCGATTGACAGCGAGCATTATGTACACCGTGCAGGACGTACCGGACGTATGGGACGATCCGGTGTTGTCATCTCGATTATTACCGAGCGCGAACGGTTTATTGTAGAGAAATTTGCGAAACAGCTCGGCACGCGTTTTACTGAAAAGGCGCTGGCCTACGGCAAGCTGGTGGATGTACAGGAAAAACGGGGCCGGAAGCCCGTGGGCAAGCCGGCAAAGCCAGCGGCACAATCGGTGACCGAAGGCAGACGGTCCGGCTCCAAGCCGGGGGCAGAGCTTTCGGCTGAAGCGAAGCGTTACAGCCCGAAGCCGGCTCCGCAATCTGCGGCCGAAACGAAACGGACTACGGCTAAGCCTGCTGGAGAGGCGGGAGCAAGCCGCGGCAAGGAAGCTCAGGCTGGGGCGCTGCCGTCCGTTTCGAACCGTGCCGGGAAGAACGCCTTGTCTGCCGGAGGCGGCCAATCCCGTCCTGGCGCTGGCGCAGAGCTGTTGGCGGCAGAGGGCAAAGCGGCTGTTTCCGCCCGTGATCCCCGCACAGCGGCCAAGACTGCAAAGGCGGAGGCGAAGCCGAAGCAAAAAACAAAGGCCGAACGGGAGCGGGATCGGAAAAACAAAGGAGCGCCGCGCTGGCTGAAGGCCAAGCAGAGCCAAGCATCGCCTGAGCAGCAGCCGTAACACAATTGAAGAGCGGTGAAGCAGGACTGGCATGAGGGAAACCTCTTTCCATCGTAATCAACGTGGTTCACCGGACGACCAGGCTTTAAGCATGTTCCTGCGGGAGATGCTTAAAGCTTATTTTTTTATAAAGTTAATCTGAATGATGATTAATAGTTCCTGAAGAAAAAGGAAATGTGGTTTCGGCGCTTTCCACAATTTGCTACAATGAGGGCAATCAACAGCAGTTTACCGGAGGTGCGAGGGTGAAGGCTTTTCAAGACAGGCTCCATGCTATACAAACGAGCCAGCGGGAGCTCGCCAAGCAGTATGAAGCGTTAGTGAGCGAATACGATTCACATCAGCTGCATCAAGAGCTGGAGGAGCTGCAGGAGCAGCACGAGCGTACCAAGCAAGCCCTGGCTGATTTGGAGCAGCGGTTCAAGGTGTCAAACGAGCAGAATGCACAGCTGCGCTACGCGCTCAAGGAACAAATTCTGGATGAGAAGCTGAGCATTCTGAAGCTGTCGCGTCAAAAGCTGGAAACCTATTTCGGGGGGACTGCCCATGCGGAGGGCAACCGGTTATCCCGGTTTGAATATGACCTTCGTATGCAAATAACTCAGATGGGCTCGCGGTTATCCGGACTGACGCAGGAGCAGCGGGAGCAAATGCAGGCTAAGCTTGGTGCTCTTACCGCGGAATTGGATGAGAAGCTGCTGTGGCTGAAGCGGCAATTCGCTCAGGAACAGCTTCACGTACGTCACCATATGGACTTGCGCCAGCAGGAGCTGGGTGAGGAGGAAATTAGCGAAGAACTCATTCAGAAACGGATGAAGCAGAACCAAATCGAGATGAAAATCGGTTTAAACTGGCTGAACAAGCTCGGAATTTTACTTATTTTGTTCGGGGTTGGGGCGGCATTTAAATATTCCTATTCCACCTGGTTTAATGGATATATGAAGGGCTCGCTTTTTTTCCTGCTGGGGCTGCTGCTGCTTGGAGGCGGGGAATGGTTTTACCGCCGCAGCAAAACGACGTTTGCGCTCGGACTGCTCGGAGGCGGTATTTCCGTGCTGTACGGCTCGATCTTCTACAGCTATTTCCTGCTTGACCTGATCCCGCTTCTGGTCGGGCTGGCGTTGTCCGTTCTGGTTACGGCGGCAGCAGTGCTGCTGTCGCTCAGGTATCAGTCCCGGACGGTTTGCGCCTTCGGGCTTGTTGGCAGCTATCTTCCATTTATTGCCTACACGGCTGCCTACGGGCTGGACGGCGGAGCGGTTCTTGCGGCGATGGGCTACCTGCTGCTCCTGAACATATCGGTGCTGATGGTCTCCTTCCAGAAGCAGTGGCGGTCGGTGCAGCTTATCAGCTTTATTTTGCACCTTCCCTGCATGCTGGTTCTCGTTATGGAAGCCTTGCAGCCTGTCATCGGCATGGTCTATTCCGTTGTTGTTTTTCTGCTGTATTTGGCGGTAACGCTCGGCTATCCGCTTCGTCACCGGCTGCGGCAATCCGCAGGCGGTGAAGCCGCAGTATGAGCTGGGGGCTTTTCGGGCTCAGATTGAGCAAGAGGCGCCGGCGGCAAGCAAGCTTGGTCCGGAGCGGCTGCTTGCCCAAGACAGCGGGAATGAAGAAGCCGGGCCCCGCTGGTATCAGAGCAAAGCGCTGTTTAATAGCGTCATTGTTGCTGTCTCGCTGCTGCTGGTTATGATTTTGTTCCGGCTCATGCGTAGGGGCGGGGCTGCCCGGTGAGCTGGGGCCTAGTCCTCTTGCCGGTGAATGCTGCGGATGAATCAGAGGCTATGGAATGGAGAAAAATGTAGCTGGAACAGGGGCGGCTGCTTGCCCGTCACACTTATACAAGGGGAAGATTGCTCATGCGCTGGCTGAAGTGGTTCATCGGCTTCATCGTACTGGCGGTTGCCGCCTGCGCTGTGCTGATTTGGTATGTGAAGCCGCAGCGGCAGCTGGATTTGAACGCCACGGAATTGCAGCTTGCTCCGAAGCTGATGGATATGGTGAAGCACAGGCAGACCGAGCTGACGCTGACGGAGCCGGAGGTAAACCAGCTTTTGAAAGGGGTGCTTGCCTCCAGGCGGCAGCTGACTCCGGATTTGACATTAACGGGAGCGGACTTTCAGCTAGCCGATGAGCGGCTGCGTGCCGCTGTGCAGGTTGTGTATGCTGACTGGCTTCAGACGGAAGGGCAGATCGTTTATCGGCTTGTATGGCAGCCCCCTTATTTGACAGCTGTGCCTGAGGAGGCCCGGGTGAAGGGGCTATCGGTGCCTATGGAATGGCTCGGGCTAACCCCGGTGCAGGTGAATTTGGAGGAACGTCTGCCGCAGCTGGTCGGTATTCGCGAGGTGGCGATTGAGGGGCAGGAGCTGCATATCCGGTTTGACATCAGGCTCGGTGAAGGCCGGTGAAAAGAAGCCGGCCGGATGAAGGTTGATTAGCGAGCAGAACACGATTCCGGTCAGCGGCAGCGAGTTTACTATATTCCGGTCTTGCCGGGAGGGGCGGGACAAGCAGAAAAAATGAACATTACATCCGGCAATTCAGTGCCGGAACATAACGGGGGCGGGAATCACATGGTACAGGACAAAACGGCCGTGCTGCAGCAGGCGCGGCAATTTGTGCAGGCGGAGCTTGGCGGAGACAGCAGCGGGCATGACTGGCGGCATGTGGAGCGGGTGGCCGTGATGGCGGTCCGGCTCGCGAAGGAGACGGGAGCGGACGTGTTTATTTGTGAGCTTGCCGCGCTGCTGCATGATTTGGCTGATGAGAAGCTGTATGCCTCCAAGGAACGCCGACTGGAAGAGCTGGCGTCCTGGCTGGAGCAGCGGGGGCTTGAGGCGGAAGCCGTAAAACACATACTGGACATTTTGTCCACGATGTCCTTTGCCGGCGGGCAGCAGCCGCCTGTAACAACACTGGAGGCACAGGTCGTGCAGGATGCGGATCGGCTTGATGCGATGGGCGCGATTGGCATTGCCCGGACGTTTGCCTACGGAGGCTGGAAGGGACATGCCATCTACGACCCGGAGCGGCCGCCCCGCAGCCCGGAGGAGCTGACGCAAGAGGCGTACCGGAGCGGCCGGACCACGGCGGTGAATCATTTTTACGAGAAGCTGCTGCGGCTGAGGGATCGCATGAACACGGATGCGGCCCGCCGTCTTGCGGGGGAACGCCACCGGTTTATGGAAATGTATCTGGAGCAGTTGTACAGAGAAATGGACGGGAAGCTATAAGAGGAGGACAAATCATGAAACGATGCATACTTCAGGGACTATTGGCTTCATTCATCCTTCACGCGCTTGTCATTGCCGGAGCAGCGGGCTGGTCATATTATCAGGCACTGCGGTATGTTCCCCGGACGGTTCAGGCCTACGAGTCGGTGGATATACTGCAGAGACAGACTTCATTCGGGGTCATGGTTTCCAATCAGACGTGGGGGCTTGGAGTCACATTTATTCTTCTTGCCGCGCTGTATGCGGGAGTACGGTACTGGCGGCTGCGAAGGAGCGGTTAGGCATGTACCTGAAAATTTGCGCGCGTCAATTTCGGAAATGCAGCAAGGATGCGGTGAATACAACTATGGAAGTGTTTTCTTATCCTTCCAGAAGGAAGGAGAAATGCCGATTGAGGTCGAATGATATATAAATATATATATAAAGCTCAAATGATGTAGGGAGGGATTGTTAATGGGTGAACATGTGACACACACGGTATTTTTTGATTTGCTTGTACAGCCGGAATCGGAAGAGGCGGAGCGCTTTCTGGCCTCCAGCCGGCTGATCCTGATGTCGATTCCAGGTGTAGCGCAATTTCAGGTGCTGAGGCAAATCAGTCCTCGTAACGACTTGCCTTTCGGGTTCATCATGAAATTTTTGAATCATGCCGCGTATGCCGCCTTTCAATCCCACCCGGAGTACAGGCATTATTTGAGGGAGGTATGGCAGCGCCAGGTTGCGATGTTCCAAGAAATTGCTTATGTCCCCTGGAAGGAAGCCAGTCTTCTCGAACCGGTCGAAATGTAAGTGGATGTGTCATAAGCTCAAAGAGCGGCAGCCGAGGATTTGAAATCCCGGCTACCGCTCTATTTTTGTGGATATGGAGGTAAACATTTATTTCTTCGCGGCCCGTTTAGGCGCGTAGCTGGCATAAACGATTTCACCGGTATCCAGCTTGCTGATTTCATCGGCGGTCCAGCCGGCGATTTTGTTTTTCCCGGTGACGCCGGTCAGTGTAATTTGGTACTTGTCCTTCAGCAGCTTTTGCAGCGGCGCCATGTCCGCTTCCTTCAGTTCCTTGAGCTTTTTCTTGCCGTTCATTTGCCCGAGGATGACACCGATGGATTCGGCGGCTGTGCTTGTGTTGGGCTGGATGCGGGCGCTGCCGTAGGCGATAGCCGAGGCGCCGACATTTTTCCCGGCCATGATGACATTGTCATAGCCCTTGAGCAGGAAGCTGCGAAGCGGCATGCCGTACTTGTCGGGGCGGCCCATCTCGATGCCCCACTTGTTGGCGCTCGTTCCTTGCAGATCCAGCGGGTAGCCGGCGATGCTGATGTTGTCCCAGAACATTTTGGCCCCCAGCATGTCCGACGGCTTCAGCACGTAATCTGTCTCATAATGATTGTACTCCCGGATGTACAAATAGTTCGGGAAGCCGTTTAACTCCGCTTTCTCCCAGCCGACAATCGATTTGCGGAAATGATCGCGGATAAGAGGCAGTTCCTTTTTCCCGAGCTCCATGGCTTCGGCAATGGATTTCGGATCAGACGGATCGACGGTATAAATCAAGAACGCGTTAATGATGACTTCGCCATCACGCTGGTTGACCGCATTAAGGCCCCGCAGGAAGACGCGGTCATTCGAGGGCTTGTATTCGCTGGTCATCTTGCTCAGACCGACCGCAAAGCTGTTGTCGACGTTGCCGTAGCCATACTTTTTGTTCCGCTCCTCGGCGCTCAGACTGTTGAAATGGGAAACGAATTTGGCCCAGTCCACATTTTTAAGCTTAATCATCATGCCGGCGCTCATATATTCAATATTGCTTTGCCCGTAAAATTTCTCCAGACCCGGCATGCGTACGGCCTTCAGCTTGGCTGTGAGCGCAGCGTCATCGGAGTTGTCCACCCAGTAGGACGCTTCAATCCGTTTTTTGTCCCCGCCGGCAGTTGTATATGTCAGGGAGCTAATGGATTCTTCTCCGTTCAGGCCCGCGCCGGTTTTGACCTCCTCCAGCTTCACGCCCTTCTCCAGTGGAAGCTCCTTTAGCAATTTTTCGTTAAAATACGTTTCAAATTCGCTGAGCTTACGGATTTTGGCTGCCCGGAAGCCATCGAATAATTCCTTGACCCGTCCCTGTACCAAAGATTTGTAGCTGTCATCCCGGGTTTCATCGAGGAACAGCATTTCCCCCTGCAGCAGTTGTCCGCCAATCGCGTCGCGCGGCTCCAGGATTTTGACTTTGAGACCTTCATCGGCCGCCGCCCGGGCCAGATACATGCCTTCAAGCTCTGAGCCTATAACGACGATGTCCACTTGTTCAGCGGGAAGCTGAGGCTCCGGCGTCGGTGCAGGGGAGGTGGTGGTTGATGTTTTGGTGTTTTCAACGGCAGTGCTTTCCAAGGTGCCCGGATTCTTCTCGGCGAATTGTGCCGACAGCAGGTTGACCGCTAGCGCAATAACTGCAAAAAAAGCGATAATGCCCAGCGCCAGCCTGATTTTTTTCGATTTCACAGCGGTTTTTCCAGCTCCTTTTCTCACGATTTGCTCCCTTCTACTATACCAGAAATTGCCCGGCCATGCCCGCACGCACGATGGGACAATCGAGGGGAGGCTCGATAACATTTTTGGGCCTACCCCCCGAATCATTTTTGGAAGCGCGAACCATGTAGCAGAAATTCCGACGTCACTTCGCGAAGGGTCGGCAACCATCCGCTCGGCCGGCGGACATCACCACATTTTCCAATGGACAAGGAGAGGGAAGATTAATGAAAAAATTGCTGAATCCCGTTATGAAAAAGGCTGTAGTTGGCAGCTTGGCTGTAGTTATGCTGGTAGGGGGCTCCACTGCTGCTTTTGCGGACAGCAAAGGCAAGGACAATAAAGGACGTCAGAACAATACGAAAGTGCAGCAGCCGTTTACCTATAAAAACTGGAACAACAACAAAACCGAATGGCAAAGCGCGCTGGACAAAGCGAACGCCAAGGTTGAAGTTAAAATTACCTTCGATGATATGAAAGGCAGCGATGTGGAATGGGCGGTCCGGTATATTGCCAGCCTGGCTTCGAAGGGCGTGTTCCAGGGCTATGAGGACGGAACGTTCCAGCCGCGTAAAGCGATTAGCCGGATTGAAGCTATTGCCGCCGCTGTCCGCTTGATGGGGCTTGGAGACGAAGCGGAATCCTCGGCCAAAATGAACAGCAACCTGAACTTTAAGGATGCGGATAAAATCAAATCCAAATATCCGTGGGCAGTAGGCTATGTAGCCGTTGCGCTGGAGAACGATTTGTTCAGTGAAACGGATGATGCCGTACAGCCGGACAAAGAGGCTGACCGCTTGTGGGCGACGACCCTGCTGGTGAAGGCGCTCAAGCTGCAGGATGAGGCCAAAGCCAAAATGAGCACGGACCTGTCCTTCAAGGACGACAATCAAATCCCGGCAGGAGCGGTCGGCTATGTGGCTGTAGCTGTGGAAAAAGGGCTTATCGAAGGCTACGAGAACAACACCTTCCGTCCGAATCAGCCGGTTACCCGCGCGGAGCTGGCTGCGCTGCTGGACCGGACCGGGGGACAATTGCCGAGCTATCAGGACGGCATTACGACAGGCACACTGGCTGCAGCCGTTAGCGGCAGTGTGGTCACTTTGACCAAGTCGAGCGGTGAGACGGTACAAATCCCGCTGCACTCCCAAGTCGTTGTGTATCGCAACGGCGTTCAGTCCAGCGCATCGGCTCTGAAGGCCGGAGATCAGCTGCGCGTGTACACCAATAACGGTGTCATCACCTTCGTCGAGGTGACCAAGGCGGCTGAAGAGCAGAGCGCGAATCGGACTGTAGAAGGAACTGTCAATGCGGCGGTAAGCGGCAGCACGCTCTTGCTCTATTCAGCAGGCCAATCGGTTCAGCTGTCCCTCAGCAGTGATGTGCAGATTTATCGTCAAGGGGTCCGTATTACTGCGGCGGAGTTGAAGGTCGGCGATGCGGTCAAAGCTTTTGTATACAATAACAAGGTCACCTTTGTCGATGTCACCACCCCGGCAGCAAGCACGGATTTCAGCGTGGATGTCCGCTTCCAGTCTCTCACCGTCAATGAAGAGGGCCGCATCTCGACCGTATCGGTGACTCAGGATGTATACAACAGTGCCGTCAGCGTCTACACGGTCTCTCCCGATGTAACGATTACCGGGGATGTAAATCAGCTGGTGCAAAACCATGAAATTACCCTGCAAGGCAAAAACAACACCGTCGAGACGATTATTATTAAGTAGGACGTCTCCGTTCGACATTCTTTTCATAAAAGGCAATAAACAATCATGTCTGTTTAACCGATATAAATAGAGAGAAAAAGAGAGAGCTTTGAAAAAGGTTAGCTTGTTCCAAAAAACAGCCCCGCTGTACGCGGCTTCCCGTTCCTTGGAGAACGGAAGTCCGCAGTCTAGCGGGGCTGTTTGTATGGTATTGCTAGAGGGCCGCAGCTGCCGGAAGCGGGGGAGACAGCAGCAGCTGCCGTACGTCCACGTCCTGCTTGAGAAAGCCCTCCCCGCGGGTAATGCGGGCAAAATCGTCCAGCGATCCGGCATCCGCCTCAGCGTGCCACACGATTCGCCGCAGCGCTTCGCGGATGGTGTCCGGGGCCAGGCGCTGCCCGGTATGCTTCTCCAGTGCGTCGGTCAAGGACTGAACGACGCCGGGCTGCCCTTTCTGGACGAGAGACAGCGCTTGACGGTGGGCATGGAGGAACTGCGCTGCTTGCTCCGCACGGCTCCGGAAGAAATCAAGGTTGACGGCGACAACAGTATTCGGATACAGCCCGTCACGGTGAAGGCTCCGCCAGTCCAGCAGCAGCCGGGCCCCTTGCTCTGCTTCAAGAAGAGCCGCCCACGGCTCGGGCACAAGGGCGGCATCGGCTTCTCCGTTTTGGAACGCCGCCGCCAGCAGAGAGGGCTTCAATTGAACAATCCGCACGTCGCCTCCGCGGAACTTGTCACTTAGGCCGTGATCCCGCAGCACCTGCTTCAGCAGCACATGCTGGCTGTTGCCGAACTGCGGGACTGCAACGGTCTTCCCCCGCAATTGGCCGGGCGCTGTTATGCCGGAGCCGCCTTTGACGAGGAGCGCCGCACCGCCGTGGCTTGCCCCGGCAAGTATGCGGACCGGCTTTTGCTGTGCAGCGGCCTCGAAGACCGGGCTGGGTCCTGTATAGCCAATATCGAGCTGGCCTTGCGTCAAAGCATTCACCAGCGCCGGACCAGCCGAAAAGAGCCGGATTTCAAGCTGACGGCCGAATTGCTCGGCAAACAATCCGCGCTCCAGCGCTATAAGCGCAGGAGCATGGGTCAGGTTCGGCAGCAGGCCGATACGAATGACGGACCGGCGCACATCCTCCAGGCTGCCGCTGCCTGTGAGAGCGGCGGTGTGCCGGGATAAGGCCATCATGCTTTTTTTCATCTCGCCGGAAAAAGCCTGCAGGTCCTGGGCGGCCCCTGCAACCGTCAGGACGGAGGACGCTTGCCGTTCCGACAAATCGGCTACCTCCACCGCAGAAGAGAGCGATTTCTGCGAGAGGGAGGTCAGGTGGTGGATGTTGTCCAGCAGCTGGCCTTTGCGCGTCTTGGCCTGTTCGAGCAGCACGAACGCTTCGGAAGAGGCTTCGGTAACCGCGTGCAGGTGGGTGTCAATACGCTCGAACGCGTCTTCGGTATGGTTTACGGCCAAATCCACCTGTCTGGATGCCTGCAGGGAAGCATCAACCCCTTGGCTGCAAGCATTCACCTGCTGCTGTACGGATTCGAGCAGCTTGCGGATTTGCTGTCCGCTGCTCTCGCTTTCCTGCGCCAGCTTGCGGATCTCCTGGGCAACGACGGCAAAGCCGCGGCCGTGATCCCCGGCATGGGCCGCTTCAATCGAGGCATTGATCGCCAGCAGCTGAATCTGTTTGGCCGTTGAGGCAATCATGGTGATGGCGTGGGAGATCGACTCCGAGGTCTGCTTCAGATCCTTCATTTGAAGCTGCAGCTGCTCAGAACGCCGGCTGTTGAGGGACGATTCGGAAGAGAGCTTGAGAACTGACTGCTTCCCGGCTCCCGAAGCCTGCAAGGTCCGGGACACCCATTCATTCATCTGCTGCACCTTCCGCACGGTTTCATCCAAATCTTGTCCGAGCTGCTCGGAAGTACTGAAGCTGGCTTCCGCTTCAGCGGATTGCCGAGTGGCCGAGGTAACGATTTGATGGATGGCGGAGGAGACGGACTCTACGTTTTCGATAGAGGTTTTAATATAAGCGTGGAACGAATCGGAGGAATCGGCCAGCGACCGGCTGGCATGTACCAGCTTGTCCCATTCTGCGGCTTCTCCGGTATTGCCAATTGCCGCTTCCGGCTCAGATGTCGGGGCTTCCTGTGTTGATTTGGTCCGTTTGAGTGAGCTGAACAGGCCTTTCATAGTCGGAACACCACCCTTTAATAATACCTAGTAAATTGATTGGAATATATTGAGATAAAATGTATCATCTCCGTTCCTTTTTTGTCAATTTGTTTTTTATACCGATTCAATGTTAAAATAATAACTTGAAGAAGCCGATAGGTTGTATGACGGGAATGAATTTTTTGGAGGGTATTCATTTTGGAGGATTTTACAACAGAGCAAGCACAAAAGAAGGTAGAACTGCTGCAGTCGTTCGGAGCAATTAGCAAAACGACGACACAATTGTTCGAAAAGGATGCGGAGCGATGTGGACTGAACATGCCGCAGCTGACAGTCCTTAACACGTTGCTGCAATTCTCGGAGCTGACGCTTGACGAATTGGCGGCGAAGCGCTTCACACCGAAGACGACGATGAGCGGTATTGTTCAGAAGCTGGCTGCACTGGGCTATATTGAACGGGAGAAGTCTCAGGAAGGGCGCAGAGAGGTCAAGTATAAGCTGACGCCTGCCGGGGAAGATCTATCCCAGACCGCCGGAGAAGAATCTTCTGTTTATGTTGCAATGACAAATGTTCTGGCTCAAATATCGGAAGAAGATATTCAAACGCTGCTGCGCATTCATGCAGACGTGCTCAAATGTTTGCAGGTGGAGCTGGAGAAGTGATTCCGGCAGCGCCGCTGCTGAAATGACCGCCATCCCGTAGGCGGTTATTTTTATATTCGGCTATGATGAGGCGGGTTAATAGAAAAAGCGCTGCTCGGACCAAGGGTCCGAACGGCGCTTTTTCTTAGATTACAGCTTATTTCGAAGCTGAGCTTTCCAAATCCTGAACCCCTTGATAAATCAGGTTGAACAACTCCTCCAGGCCGGCTTCCTCGATGCATGAGAAGGCCACGCGAAGGTCGGTTTCGCCGAGTGCGATAGTACCGATGCCATACTGCTCCAAAAGGTGTACACGCAAGGCTTCCGCATCGACTGTTTTCAGCTTCAGGCACATGAAATAGCCGGAGTTGAATGGATAATAGGTCCAGGCCGAATCGAATTTGCCGCTGTCCAGCAGGTCCTTTACGCGGTTGGCGCGGCCTTTCATAATGTCATACTTCTCCTGCTTCTGGATATTGAATTCCGGGGAATTCAGCGCCTGGAGCACGAAGGTTTGGGAAGGATGCGGGCCGCTGGAAATGGTGGCGCGGATAATTCCGAGCGTTTTTTGCTCCAGTGCCGCCAGAAGCGCTTCACTGTTCCCGGCGTAGGTGATGAAGCCAACCCGGAAGCCCCAAACATATTCTTCTTTGGTTGCGCCGTCGACCTTGATGGCCAAAATACGCGGGTGTGCCTTGGCAAGCTGGCCGAACAGCGATTCCTTGACGGAATCTTCAAAGAACAGCCCATAGTAAGCATCATCGGTTACAGCGACTACATTCATTCCGGCTTCCGCCGCGTCCTTCACCGCCGCCACGATTTCACGGCCTTCTTCGGCTGTCGGCGTGTAGCCGGTCGGGTTGTTCGGGAAGTTCAGGATGACGATGGCCTTGCCTTTGTCCTTCTGTGCCAGAAGCGCTTCGCGCAGGCCGGCGGCGTTAAAACGGTTTTGCTCGTTATACAGCGGGTAGTAGACCAGCTCGGCACCGCGGCGGACACCGAAGGTCAGCTCATAGTTCTCCCAGTTTTTATCCGGGATAATGACGGCGTCACTGGTGTCGGCGAACAGGTCTGCGACAATGCTGAGGCCGTGTGTCAATGCATTGGTTACGATCGGAGTGCCGAAGGTAACGTCCGACAACGAAGGATTTTCCTCCAGCATTTTTTTGCGCCATGCCGTACGAAGCTCGGGCTTGCCTTGCGGCGGCGCGTATTCATAAATGTCCTTCGGCGCATAAGCGGACAATGTATCCTGAATGACCTTCAAGTGCATCGGCTGGCCGTTTTCCAGCGCGATACCAATGGTGGCGTTATATTTTTTAGCCTTGGCCTTCGCCTCGGCGGATTGGCTGAGAATACCTACTTTCGGGAAATAAATCGCTTTGCCGAGCCCGGACAGCATGGCGAAGGCGTGCGGGTTTTCCTGCTGAAGCGTTTCATTTAACGCTTGTGCTAACGGATTCATGGAGTTCCTTCCTTCCACAATATGTGATGTAATCATTAGCAGTTATTATAACATTATCTTTCAGAGGAGTCATCCTGCCGAAAGCAGCCTTCACCTAAAAAAAACGCAAAAAATTCTAAAACGGCTGCCGTTACGCAAGCCGTCATTCCTCTTTACAATGAGAGCATGAAGTCAAATGAAAGCCCTTACATCAAGAGGTCGAGGCACAGCCGTTTTCTCCGGCTTTTTGGCGGTGAATACGCGCGGCTGCGGGTTGTAGGACTTTTTAGATAGGGCATGAAAAAAAGGGGGAATTGCTTTGCAGAATTTGAAAAAGGCGGCACTGATGCTGGACAGCTTCTTCGAGTACTTCGCGCTGACCGCACTGGGGGCCATGACCTTCATTGTGTCGCTCCAGGTATTGACGCGCAAGCTGTTTAATTTTGTGTTTTTCTGGTCGGAGGAAATTACGCTGCTGCTGCTCGTCTGGTTTGCATTCATGGGCATCGCCATCGGCTTCCGGGAGAAGCTCCACCTGGCGATGGACAGCTTAACCCAGTACTTCCCGAAACAGGTCAACAAGGCGCTGGATAAAATCATTTCGCTGACCATTTTCGCCTTCGGCTTGTATTTGCTGAAGAACGGCTGGGACTTTACCGTGCTGATGAATGAATCTACCCTGCCGGCGACCAAGCTGCCCAATAGCGTTACCTATGTGGTGATGCCGATTACAGGGCTGATGATATGTAGCTATTCCTTGCTGGAGCTGCTCGGTATTGACACCAGACGGCATGCTCAAGGAATAGAGGAGGGGGCTTCGGAGCAATGATAAATTTGGATGCCATTCTTATTCTGGTCGGCTGCTTTGTAGCGATGCTGCTGCTGCGATTCCCGATTTCCATCACCCTGGCCGGGTCTGCGCTGGTCACGATTATGTATCTGGACGTTCCGTGGGTTGTCGTCGGACAGCGCATGATACAGGGGATGAACTCGTATTCCCTGCTGACGATTCCGTTCTTCATTTTGGCCGGTCAAATTATGAGTGCCGGGGGCATGGCGCTGCGGATTGTGAATTTCGCCCAATTGTTCGTCGGGATGGTCCGCGGCGGGCTGGCGCTCGTTAGCTGTGTGGCCTGCATGTTTTTCGGCAACATCTCCGGCTCTGCGGTAGCGGACGTATCCTCTATCGGGTCGGTGCTCATTCCCGCAATGAAGAAAAAGAAGTATGATGCCGACTACGCGGTGGCCGTCACGACCTCGGCATCGATTCAAGGCGTGGTCGTACCGCCAAGCCACAACCTGGTCTTGTACTCGATTGCCGCAGGGGGCGTATCGATTTCCAGCCTGTTTCTGGCAGGCATTGTCCCCGGGATTTTACTGCTGGTGACGCTGATGGCCGTTTCCTATATCATTGCCCGCAAGCGCGGCTATGAAAAAGGCGACCCGATTCAATGGAAGGACGTTCCGAAAATTATTCGCGACGGCGTGCTTTCGCTTCTCGTCGGGGTCATCATCCTGGGCGGGATTTTGTCCGGCTGGTTCACGGCGACGGAGTCCGGAGCGCTTGCCTGTGTGTATGCATTTATTTTGACCTTCTTTGTATACCGTGACATCCCGCTCAGCCAGATGGGCCTGATTTTCAAGCGGACCTTCCGCACGGTAGCGATGGTGCTGTTTCTGATTGCGGCGTCCGACGCCTTCGGCTGGATGCTGGCCTACTTGAAAATCCCGACGCTTGTGACCGACCTGTTCCTGAATATTTCCGACAGTCCGTTCGTTATTTTGCTGCTTATTAACATTTTGCTGCTGCTGCTTGGATTTCCAATGGATATGGCGCCGATGATTATGATTATGACGCCGATTTTGCTGCCGGTGGTTACCTCGATCGGTGTGGACCCTGTTCATTTCGGCATTATGATGATTTTGAACTGCGGCATCGGACTCATCACACCGCCGGTGGGCACGGTACTATTCGTAGGGTGTGCGATAGGCAAGGTGTCGATTAATCAGGCGACGAAGGCCTCGATTCCATTCTTTCTGGCGATGTGCGTCGTGCTGCTGCTGCTGACCTATATTCCTCAAATTTCATTATGGCTCCCGGGACTGTTTCATGGTACACCTTAAAGAGAGCAGCTTGTTCGCCGGATTTTAGATGTGTGGTAAACAAAAGATGTGTGGTAAACAAACGAATCCGGAGGCCGATCCCGGCAAGCAGACAGCCTGTGGCTCACCACACTTCTAAAAAATTTACAAAAAAACATAAAACCGGACCCATACGATATGTAGGCGCTTTCAACTATAATGAAAACGTTATCAAACAAGTGAAAAAGGGGCGACTTGATTATGACAAAATCCAGAACCACGTTCGGTATCGTTGCAGCCATTCTGCTGGCGGGAACCGTGCTTAGCGGCTGTGGATCAAGCAGCGGCGGCACGGACAAGACAAGCAATGCGGGAGCTTCCTCGGACAAAAAAAGCTACACCTTCCGGCTGGCGGAGACTCACCCGGCGGATTACCCGACTACGCTCGGAGACAAGAAGTTCGCGGAGCTCGTCAATCAGAAATCGAATGGCCGGATTAAAATCGACGTGTACCCGTCCTCGCAGCTTGGGGAAGAGAAGGCGGTGCTGGAGCAGGTGCAGCTTGGCGCTATAGAATTTACACGGGTAAGCACCGGCCCGCTGGCCGAGTTCAACAAGGCCTTCGGCGTGTTCAGCCTGCCATATATTTTCAACAACGAGAAGCATCTGTGGAACTTCCTGCAGGGCGACGAGGGCGGCAAGCTGCTGGAAAGCCTCGCCTCCTCCAAAATGATGGGGCTGGCGTATTATGACTCCGGCGCGCGGAATTTCTACACTCGAAAGCCAGTCAAAACGGTGGCTGATTTGAAAGGGCTCAAAATCCGTGTGCAGCAAAACAAGGTCAACATCGATCTGATTGGCGCGCTTGGCGCGAGCGCAACGCCGATGCCGTACGGGGATGTGTTCAGCTCCTTGCAAACCGGCGTCATTGACGGGGCGGAGAACAACTATCCGAGCTATTTCTCGTCCAATCATTATGAAGTCGCCAAAAATCTGATTGTCGACGGGCACCAGCGCGTGCCGGAGGTGCTGATGGTCAGCAAGACGACCTGGGATAAGCTGTCGGATGACGATAAGAAGATTCTGAAGGAATCGGCTCAGGAGTCCATCAGCTACCAAAGAGAGCAGTGGAAAAAGTACGAGGCTGAATCGCTCGCCAAGGTGAAGGCTGCAGGAGCGACCGTAACCGATGTAACCGACCTCAAGCCTTGGCAGGATGCGGTGAAGCCCGTTATCGACAAGTACCGCGAGGAGTACAAGGATGTGCTCTCCGCCATTGAGAAAACAAAAAAAGACTAACCAAGAAGGCGGGCTCCCCGGAGCCCTCCTTTTCGCGGTCAAGGCCGCTTCCCCCTGCCGGCTGCTCCTGATGTTGGCAAGCAGCCGGAGGAGCGAACGGTTGCGGTAGAAGCACAGCTTGCAGCAGTCAGAGGCGCTCCTTGCATGTATGGCTGCACAGCCGGCCGCTCATAGCTGAAATCCGATCTTTGAAAACCGGCGGAATAGGGTATAATCAAGGAAATATAGAAGCTGGTCAGATGTGTTCAGGGAAACATGCAATAAACGGGAAGCGGGGTGACGGACGCCTTTGGGGAAGCTGCGGCAGCGCGTCGGCCGGTTTATTTTTTTGCGGGATCGGCCGCTCATTATTAAGCTTCTCGTGTTCTCGGCCCTGCTTGTTGTCATTCCGCTTTGCGTGGTCGGCTTTATCTCGTATCGCCAGTCCTCCGAGGTGCTGCAGGAAGAGGCGTCGCAATATAGCTGGCAAATTATTGAGCAGGTCAAGATGCACGTTGAGAAGTATGTGTGGGATTTCGAAGTGACGACGCTAAAAATATTAAATCATCCCGATATGTACCGCTTTTTGCGGATGAAGACGAGTGAGGAGGTTGCCAGCAGCGGCATCCGCAAGGATATTGAGGAGCTGCTTCGCAATATGGCGTTCTCCCGTTCGGATATTCAGGCCATTACCGTCATTCTGGATGATGTGCAGATTGTCGATTCCACCCAGGGCAAGAGCGCGTATCCGGCCCAAAATATCGAGAAGGAATACTGGTACCGCACGATACCGCTCAATGGAGAGCCGAAGCTGGTGAGCCGGGTCATTCCGTTCCAGGACCGCACGGAGCCGATTATTTCGGTGGTACAAAAAATTATTAGCCCGCACACCCTGCAGCCGATGGGCACGATTATTATTGATGTGAATTTCAAGCGGCTGCAGGAGATTGCCGAGAAGGTGACGATCGGCCGCTCCGGGTATATGGTCATACTGGATTCTCAAGGCCATTATGTATACCATCCGGATATGAACGAGCTGGGCAAAATAGCGCAGTACGACAGTCTGGATCTGCTGTACCGGCAGGAGAGCGGGACGGTCGTGACCCAGATGCCCAAGCGGGAATTCCTGACGTTCAGCCATTCCTCTTTTCTGGACTGGACACTCGTTACCGTGATGCCCTATGACGAGCTGGTGAAGGAAGGCGCCTACATGGGGCGCGCTATCCTGTTGACCGTTGTAATCGCTTTGTGCGGAGCTTACTTGCTGGGGATCGGCTTCGCTGCAAGCCTGATTCGCCCGATCCGCCGGCTGCAGCAGGTAATGCGCCGGGTCGAAATCGGGGATTTCTCCCAGCAGGTGGAGGTAGAGTCTACTGACGAGATCGGGCAGCTGTCGTACGGCTTCAATAAAATGATTGTGAAGCTGGGCGAGCTGCTGGAGGAAATTTATTTCTCGCGGCTCCGGGAAACCGAGATGACGCTGCGCCAGAAGGAAACCGAGCTGAAGGTGCTTCAGTCGCAAATTAATCCGCATTTTTTGTACAATTCGCTTGAGACCATCCGGGGGATGGCGCTGGAGAAGGAGCTTGACGACATCGCGGATATGTCCTCGTCTCTGGCCCGTTTGCTTCGCTACAACCTGCGGAACAGCTCACCGTCCGTTTCTGTCAGGGATGAGCTTCAGGTGTGCGAGCTGTATCTGCGTATCCAGAAGCATCGTTTCGAGGAGAGGCTCGAGTTCGAGATGGATATACCCGAATGGGCGATGGATCAGCAGATCGTCAAATTTTCTCTGCAGCCGCTTGTAGAAAATTGTATTATCCACGGCATGGAACCGGCGGCCGGCATGACCCGCATCCGGATTACGGCCCTGCGAATCGGCTCGGCTGCATTCGGCATCCGGATACAGGATACGGGGGAAGGCATTGATTCGGACAAACTGGATAAAATCCGGGCGGACCTGCGACAGAAGGATATTATGGCCGGAGGCTCGCATATCGGCATTGTCAATGTGCACCGCCGCATCTCCTATTTGTTCGGCACCGATTTCGGCATGGAGCTCGAAAGCCGCCGCGGTCAAGGAACAACGGTTACCGTCATGCTTCCCTTTGTCCAGAAGCGGGGAGAGAGGCTGCAAGCACACGTCACGGACAATTCGGAATAGGCGCAAATACAAAGCTGAAGCTGATGAATTCATTCCGGGCAAACCAGACTCCAACGAACGGAGGAAATCCAATGCACAAGGTCCTGCTTGTAGATGATGAACGGTGGATACGGACTTCCATTCGGCATGTGCTGGAGAAGACGGGTCTTCCGCTTGAGATCGCCATGGAATGCGGGAACGGACTGGAGGCGCTGGACTGGCTAAAAGGCCATGAGGCTGATCTGGTGCTGACCGATGTACGGATGCCCGTTATGGATGGCATTACTTTTGTGCGGCAGCTGAGGGAGCAAGGCAAGGAGCAGGGCATCATTGTGATTAGCGGGTATGATGAGTTTGCCTATGTGCAGGCGGCCCTCCGCTGCGGCGTGTTCGATTATTTGCTCAAGCCTGTAGAGGTGGAGGACATGGCAGCCTGCCTGACCAAATGGCTTCGCAGCAGGACGCAGGAGCCTCCCGCAGAGCATCGTCCCGCGGCAGGGGCTGCAGACAGCTCGGAGCTGAGCGCCGTAGAGCAGGTCATCCGCTATATCCGGGACCGGCTGCCCGGCGACGTGACACTGCAGGAGGCGGCAGCGCGGGTTCATTTGAACCCCAGCTATTTGAGCCAGCTGTTTAAGCAGCAGATGAAGGTCAACTTCGTCGATTATGTCCTTGCTCTGCGGATGGAGGAGGCGAAGCGGCTGCTTGTCTGCACGTCCCTGCGGATATCCGAAATCGCCGATCGGCTCGGCTATGCCGACTTGTCGTATTTCAGCAATACGTTTAAGCGCTTCACGGCGCAGACGCCATCCGAGTACCGACGCGAGAGGAAGGAAGCCAGGGTGTAGGGTGCGATGAAAACACTTATTTTCACGTGTGCAGTGGAACTTGTCCGCTGTTTTGTGGTACGATGAATGGGATGATCCAAGGAATTCCGAACTTGAAGGAGGAACTACGAAATCATGGAAATTCGTTATGGTGCACATCCGGTTGATATGAGAGCGTATGACACAACCCGCTTGAGAAAAGAGTTTTTGCTGGAAGGCTTGTTCCAAACCGGACAAATTAACCTTGCTTACACGCACGTAGAGCGCTACGTAGTCGGCGGCGCAGTTCCGACAAACGAGCCTTTACAGCTGGAAACCAATAAAAAAGTAATCGGCGTCGATTATTTCCTGGAGCGCCGTGAGCTGGGCATTATTAACATTGGCGCCAAAGGAAGCGTTATCGTTGAGGGCACGGAGTACGAGCTGGATAACAAAGACGGCCTGTACGTCGGTCTTGGCAATAAAGAAGTGCTGTTCAAAAGCGCTGACCCGGCTAATCCGGCCCGTTTTTACCTGCTGTCCGTCACGGCACACCGCCAATTCCCGACCGCCAAAATCGCGCAAGCGGATGCGTCCCCGACGCACCTCGGCTCGATCGAAACCTCGAACGAGCGCGTCATCTGCAAATATATTCATGACGAAGGCGTACAAAGCTGCCAGCTCGTCATGGGGATGACCTTCCTGAAGCCGGGCAACATGTGGAACACGATGCCGTCCCACGTGCATAACCGCCGTTCGGAGGTTTACATCTACTTCGATCTTCCGGAAGATCAAGCGGTTATTCACCTGATGGGTGAGCCGCAGGAAACCCGCCACCTGATCGTGCGCAATGAGCAGGCGGTTATTTCCCCAAGCTGGTCGATCCACTCCGGCGTCGGCACCAGCAACTATACGTTCATCTGGGGCATGGGCGGCGAGAACAAGGTTTACTCCGACATGGACCCGGCTCCGACGAAGGATCTGCTGTAATCATTCCGCCAGGAATAATAAGCCTTAGAGGCAAAACGGAAGGACAGGCGATGGCCTGTCCTTTTTTGATCTATATATTATAAGAATTCAAAAGGATGCAGAAGAAAATAAAAAAGGACCGGTTCAAGGCCGAACAAAGGTGCGCGATCCGCCTGATGTGATGAATAGTGAAACAAGTTTGTTCAATTCCCTACTTACGTTTCGTCCTCCGCGCTCTTTATAATGAGTTCTGTCTTATTAAATGAAAGCGTATTCGTGCGGAGGAAGGGGAATACACGTGGTTAGAAGACTGCAAGAGAGGGGCAAGAAATGGACTTCATTGTTCATGGTTACTGTGTTTATGCTAAGTATGCTGTCGGCATGGCTGCCAGCGGGTATCGCATCAGCTGGTGCGGGAACCGGTACTACGTACTACGTGGACGCCGCAAGCGGCAATGACAATAATGCAGGAACAATGGAGGCTGCGGCGTGGAGAACATTGGATAAGGTGAATGCCACCACCTTTCAGCCTGGGGACCGGATTTTGCTGAGGAGCGGTCAAAGCTGGACCGGACAGCTGTGGCCCAAGGGCTCGGGCAGCGACGGTCAGCCAATTATTATCGATCAGTACGGATCAGGGGCCAAGCCCAAAATCGAAGGGCAGGGCCTCGTGAGCGATGCCGTGCTTCTGTTTAACCAGGAATATTGGGAAATTCATAACCTGGATGTATCCAATGCGGCCCCTGCGACTGCGACACCGGGGGAGAATCTGGACGATTACCGGGGAATTCATATCGCCGGAGATAACAGCCAGCAGCTGGATTATTTCCGGATTAGCGGCGTCGATGTGCACGATGTTACCGGAGAAATCGCCTGGATTAGCGGAACTCCCGCCAATCCGCCGGAGCCGGGAATCCGGTTCAAGACGGGATGGGACGGGTCCAAAAATACCGGAGGAATCGTATTCAACACAACGGTGCCGGATATTCATAACCCGCCCGATCAGGCTACGACGATAAACGATGTCGTGATTGAGAATTCAACGGTTAAGAACACCTCGTTTGCCGGGATTATTTTTAAGCAGTATACCGGCGACGGCAAGGATGCGGACGGAAACACCATTGCGGTGTCTACCGGCTGGGGAACGAGAAATAATGCCAGCGATCCGAAGTTCACCCCCCATACGAACATTGTGATTCGCAACAACTATATTAACCAGGGGAATACCGAATATGGCTGCAATGGCATGTATTTGACGAACATCCGGGGGGCGATGGTCGAGCGCAATGTGGTGCATCAGGCAGGCACCTCCGGGATTGAAACGTATTATGCGGATGATATTACGATTCAGTACAACGAAGTGTATGAGACCACGAAGAAGGCAGGCGGCGCGGACTCTAACGGGATTGACCCGGATAAAGGCACGACCCGAATGCTGATTCAGTACAACTATGTCCACGATAACGGCGACGGGATTTTGTTGTGCCAGTTTTCGTTCGGCGATACCGTGGTGCGCTACAACCTGATCAAGAGCAACACCCGGTATCCGATTTATTTGCACTCGGATTCCGCTGCGACGGCCGAGGTGTATAACAATACGATTTATAATGATAAAAGCAATTATTTAATTTACGGCTACGGTTCATCGTTGAATGCGAAGTATTACATAAAAAACAACAATATTTATTCGACGAGGGCCAATGCGACGATTACGACGAGCAATACGACCTTCTACGAAAACAACAACTATTACGGCACAGGGCTGTTAATTCCGGCCATGGATACGAAAGCGCTGACGGTCGATCCGAAATTCGTAAATCCGGTGGCAGGAGCCTCCGGTACAGAGCAAACCGGCCCGCAGCTGGATGCGGTGCTGGGCTTTCAGGTTCAATCCGGCTCACAGCTCATTAACGCCGGCCTGACGATGCCGGACAACGGCGCCAAGGATTACGCCGGGCAGCCGCTGTATAACGGGCAGGCGGATATCGGGGCGTTCGAGTACTATACGTCGCCGGGCAGCACCACCGAATCCGTTAACGGCAAGGTGTTGGATGGCGTAGGCAGGCCGGTCAGCGGGGCGGCTGTATCGGTAGAGGTTAACGGGACTTCTTACCCGGCCGCGAGTGTGACCGATGCTACCGGTCTTTATGTTATCAACGGCGTCCCTTTTGCCGACAATGCCACGCTGACTGCCTCCAAAAACGGCTATATCCCGGGAACGGCACAGATCAGCATTACCGGATCGAACACGACAACCCAGAGCCTGACCGTCATTTCCAACAGCCCGGTCGGAAAAATCAGCGGACAGGTCATGGATGAAAAGGCGGAGGCCCTCGCAGGCGCATCAATTGTGGTGACGAACGGAGCCGAGACGCTTGCGTCGGCAGTATCGGAGGCCGATGGCAGCTTTATTGTGCCGAATGTTCCGATCGGAGACGGCTATACGGTTACGGTCAGCCATTCGGGCTACCACAGCGCCGTCAAGGAGAATCTGTCGGTTACACCGGACAATACAACCAATGCAGGCAAGCTGCTTGTGGCCAATCATGTGGCTGACTACAAGTTTGTGCATCATTTTAATGATTACGCGACCGGCGCTTTCAGTTCGACGGGAGGGCTGACTGTAAGCCCGTCCGGCGGCAGCATCCAAATCGCGCCAGTACCGGATGCGGCGGACAAAAGCATGCTCATCACGCGCAGCAGCAATAGCGGATCAACAAGCGTCACTCAATCATTCGTCAAGCCGCTAAAAGGGATTATCACCATCGAGGAGGACGTGATGCGCAATGATACGGCAAGCACCTCCTCCGCAAACTGGATGTCTGTGCCCTATATTTACGGCAGCGGAAGCAGCAGCGCGCCGGGTATCAGCGCAGCCTTCAGCAAGAACAAAATCCGCGTATACAAGGGGACGACGGATACCGAAGTGCAGGGCTATAACCTGAACCAATGGTATCATTTGCGTTTTGTCATCAATACAGAGACGCAAACCTTTGATTTGTACGTGGACGGGGAGCAGATTTATAAGAACGCCACGTTCCGGCGCGATATGCCCGATATTTCGAGCATCATGTTCTATGCGAACAGCTCGAACTACGGCAGCGTGCATGTGGATAATATCAAGGTGATTCAAGGCTATGCCTATGATATAAATGATGCCAATTTGGCAGGCTTGGCCATGGACGGCGGAGAGCTGCAGCGGCTGGATGATACACACTATACAGTGAATGTGTCCAGTGAGACGGAGAGTGTCATTTTGACGCCCACTGCGTTCAGCCCTTACGCGAAATCCATTATGGTTTCCGGCAATGCGGCAGTCAGCGGCCAGCCTGCTGCACCGGTTGAGCTGACAGAAGATCAGACCGATATTTCCATCGTAGTCACGGCAGAGGACGGAGTTACGGTCAAAACCTATACGGTTACTGTAAACCGGCTGTCCATGGAGGTTGTATCCGACCTGAAGGGGCTGGCAATCAGCAGCGGGAGCCTGGAGCCCGTGTTTGCTTCCGGCCAGCTGGACTATACGGTAAGTGTGCCGTATGAGGTGGAGCGCATGACATTGACGCCGACGGCGGTGAATCCCCTGGCAGACATCAGAGTTCAGGGCAAGCCGGTGCAGAGCGGCTATGCATCCGCCAGCCTGGATCTGGCGGAAGGGAGCAATTTGCTTCAGATTGTCGTGATTTCTCAGGACGGAACGGCGAATACGACGTATACGGTGACTGTCCATCGAGGCCTGAGTCCCTTCGGGCGAATTGCTGGTACGGTAAAAGACGGTACGGGCACCCCGCTATTTGGCGCAAACGTAAATACGGTGATTAACGGCCAGACTTATTCGGCCGCCTCCGGCGCGGAGGGAGGCTATGTGCTTGCCGGTCTGCCGCCGGGAGCGGGCTATACAGTTACTGCCAACAAGGCGGGCTATGACGCCGGCTCGGCCCAAGGGGTGAATGTGGTCGCGGGGCAGACTACGGATGGCATCGATCTGATGTTGGCAGCGAACGGCCCTGTCGCCAAATTAAACGGCATCGATCGTGCGGTGCCTGACGCTGGCTTCGACTCGACCTTCTCGCTGGTTAATGTGTCTTCCAGCGTATACGGTGCCGTGTATGCCCAGCAGCTGATAGTGACATTTAATCCGGAAGTGCTGGAATTCACAGGCGCTGAATCGCTGAAGCCGGGATGGACGCTGGAGAAGAAGGAGCAGCAGGGCGAAGGCCAGGTGCTGATTAAGCAGCAAAGTGACGGTCCGGGCTTTGCAGTTACCGGTTCTAGCGATTTGCTGAAGCTGTTGTGGAAGGTGAAGGCTTCCCCGGCGGCTGGCCAAACGGTGATAACCGCCGGACCTGTCGAACTGACCAATGGCTGGCAGGAGTCGTTCCAGGCTGCACCGGCAGAGCATGTGCTGCTCATTGAGGTGCCAAATCCTGAGCCGGAAACTGTGGATAAAACGAGATTGAACAGCAAAATTACTGCTGTCCAGGCGACTGTGGAAGCAGCCGTAGAGGGCAGTCGAAAAGGCCAGTATCCGGCCGGCTCCAAGGCGGTTTTGGCGGCTGCCATAGCGGCAGCGCAGCAAACGGCCGATGATGAATCGGCGGACCAAGCGGCGGTCGATGCAGCTATGCAGGCGCTGGATCAAGCGCTTCAAGCATTCCGGTCCCTGCAAATTACGAAGGACAGATCGGGAGCTTCGTCCGGCTCTACTTCTGCTGGAAGTGGGGGAGCCGCTCCGGCGGAACCGACAGAACCGGCAGGAACGGCGGAGGAAGCCCCGGAGCTTGTACTGGATGCGGAAGGCAACATTACAGTTACCTTGCCACTGGCTGAGAACGGAAGCGCGGCAGTTCCGGTCCTGACTGCGGAGCTGCTGGCCAAAGCGCTTCAGCAGGCAGAGGCAGGACCTCAGGGCGTGAAGCAGGTGAAGCTGGTTGTGCCGTCAAACAGCAGTACAGCAGCTTCAGCGCTGTTCATTCCGGCAGCGGCTGTGATGAACGCCGTGAACGAATACAGCATCGAAATTCAAACTCCGCTGGCTGCAGTCATTTTGCCAAGCAATATGATCCAGGCAGACCGGACCATTCCGGCGGATAACATCGAGATTCAAATCAAACCGGCGGATTTGAGCCAAGCCGCTGCGGAAGACCGTGCGTATATCGGCACCCGTCCTGCGGTTGATTTGGAGGCGCTGGCCGGCGGACAATCGATCGGCTGGAGCAACCCGAATGCGCCGGTTACTGTTTTGATTCCGTATACACCGGCAGCAGAGGAGCTGGCGGAGTCGGAGCATATCGTGGTCTGGTATGTGGACAAATCGGGCGGCATCGTTCCTGTCCCGAGCGGGCATTATGAGGCAGCCAGCGGCCAGGTGACGTTTACAGCGAACCATTTCAGCCGGTATGCGGTTGCTTTTGTCAAGAAAAGCTTCCCTGATATTCAAGCGCTCGAATGGGCCCAAAAGCCGATTGAGGTGCTGGCTTCAAAAGGAGTAGTCAATGGCACGTCCGAAGCAGCCTTCAGCCCGGAGCAAACCGTTTCCCGCGCAGATTTTCTTGTGATGCTGGTAAGGGCGCTGCAGTTGGAAGCAGCTTCGGAGACAGACGCGTTCGCAGATGTAGATACATCCGATTATTACTACAACGCTGTCCGGACGGCGCGGGCGCTGGGTATAACGGCCGGCGCGGGGAATAACCGGTTTGAGCCGCAGCTTGGCATTACGCGTGAGGACACGATGGTGCTTACCGCCCGCGCGCTGCAGGCGGCCGGGAGGCTGAAGCCAAGCCAAAATGCGCAGCTGGAATCATTTGAAGATGCGGCAGAGATTTCAGACTATGCGGCCCAAAGTGTCGCCGCTCTGGCCAGCTCAGGCATTGTGGGCGGCTATGACGGAGCGATTCATCCCAAGGTGCAGCTGACGCGCGCGCAGGCGGCGGTCATGGTGTACCGGATGATGAATCAATAATTCGCGGCGTTCCGATTTGTAAAAAGGCATCCCGATACCATGGTTACTACTGTGGTATGGGATGCTTTTTTTATGCATAGGCCGACCCGATACTTAAAAACCATATCGGATCTGTCTGGAACGGCGAGCGGAACCGTATCTCGACCTAGGCAACTGCTTTTTCACCGGGCTTCTAAATGAACTTATATAAGTTCAGTAAAAAAGAGGCTGGAGGACGGGATGGGGAGGAGCAGCGGAAGCGGTCGCCTTTGCAGACGGATTTTTACAATAAACATGAGGCTTTAAATGGAAAAAATCTGGATGCAACAACGAGCGAAGCCTGATCCCGTCTGGAGGCAGCTGCTTTTTCACCGGATTTTTAGTCCGGCGAAGCCCGTTCATCCGGTTTGATCGATAGTGAAAGAAGTTGATTCGTTTCCTAATGTAACCCGATGCATGCGGATTATATAATGACCTTAACAATTCAGATTACACCTGGAAACAAGATTGGGAGTGGAAGAAGGCATGAGTCAAACAGTTGTGCGAGGCGGTGGCGCGGCATCCGTGAAGAAGCGCAGGAAATGGTCATTTTTGAAACGCTGGGAATCTCCAGTGGCCGGGTATTTGTTTTTATCCCCGTGGTTAATCGGCTTTTTGCTTCTGACGCTGGGTCCGATTTTAATGTCGTTTTACTATTCATTCACCAACTATTCGCTTCTCGATGCTCCGCGCTGGACGGGGATTGACAACTACAAGTACATCCTCACCGAGGACGATACGTTTCGCGATTCATTACAGGTGACACTGCTGTTCGTCGTCCTGTCCGTTCCGATGAAGCTGATTTCCGCGCTGCTGGTGGCGGTGCTGCTCAACCGGAGCATCAAAGGGATTTCGTTTTACCGGACGATGATTTATTTTCCATCCCTCATTGGCACGTCGATTGCAGTTTCGATTTTGTGGAAAAACATTTTTAGCAAAGATGGCTTTATTAATCAAGCCCTGGCGCTGATCGGCATTGAAGGCAAAGCCTGGATTGCCGACCCGAGCACGGCGCTCGGCACGCTGGTGCTGCTTGTCGCCTGGCAGTTCGGCTCGTCCATGATTATTTTTCTGGCTGGACTGAAGCAAATTTCCAAGGATTTGTACGAGGCGTCGTCCGTCGACGGGGCCAGCAAAATCCGGCAGTTCTTCGTCATTACACTGCCGATGCTGTCGCCGATTATTTTGTTTAATTTCGTGCTGCAGACGATTAATTCGTTCCAAATGTTTACCCAGGCCTTCATCGTCACGAACGGCGGGCCGGTGAATTCGACCTTCGTCTATGTCATGTACTTATATGAACGGGCGTTCTCCAAATTCCAAATGGGTTATGCTTCCTCGCTGGCCTGGATATTGCTGGTCATTATCGGTCTGGTGACGGCGGTCATCTTCGCAACCTCGAAATATTGGGTGTTCTATGAAACGCAAGGAGGCAAACAAAAGTGACGAATCGTAAAACGTATTTAACCCACATTCTGCTCATCGTCGTCAGCGTGCTGATGATGTATCCGGTCTTCTGGTGGGTAGGCGCCTCCTTGAAAACGAACGCGGAGATGAAATCCCCGAACCTGTTTCCCGAAGCACCGCAGTGGTCCAACTATATGGAAGGCTGGATTTCCGTACCGAATTACAGCTTTACAACCTTCTATCTCAATACCTTTGAGCTTATTATCGGTGTGCTGTTCACCAGCGTCATTTCCTGCAGTCTTGTCGCCTTCGCGTTTGCCCGGCTGGACTTCCCGCTACGCAAGCTGTGGTTTGCGATTTTGATGGTCACCTTGATGCTGCCGACTCAGGTCACGATTGTTCCGCAGTACATTTTGTTCAACAAGCTGAACTGGATTAATACGTACCTCCCGTTCTATATTCCGCATCTGCTGGCGGGCGGGATTGGCGGCTCGTTCTTCGTGTATTTGATTATCCAGTTTATCCGCTCGATTCCGAAGGAGCTGGACGAGTCCGCCAAAATAGACGGCTGCTCCTGGTTCGGTATTTACCTGCGTATCGTGCTGCCTCTGACGAAGCCGGCGCTGGTGACGGTAATGATTTACTGCTTCCTGTGGAACTGGGACGATTTCTTCGGGCAGCTGCTCTACATTAACTCGGTCGATAAATATACGGTCAACCTGGCGCTGAAGCTGTTTATCGATTCCCAGGGCACGATTCCGTGGGGGCAAATGCTTGCCATGTCGCTGGTATCCGTCATTCCGGCCGTTGTTATTTTCTTCATGGCCCAGAAGCATTTCGTCGAAGGGATTGCTTCGGGGGCGCTCAAGGGCTAGAATGTAGTGTAACTTCAGGGCGAAGCTGCGGGTATCCGCGGCTTTGCTTTGCTGTTATGGCGCAAAAAAGCGTCACGAGCTGCAAACAGGACGGGAGCAAGCTGAAAAGGCGAGGCTTCCTGTTTTTTGTAACCGGTTGCGGCCTGCAGAGGTTCTCTGTGCAGGAAGGCTTTTAGGAGGAATGATTTGAACATAAACAAGCTTTGGCTTGGTACAGCGGATGGAGCCGGGCGGTGAATAAAAACAGCCGGAGGACAGGATAGGGTGGAACAGCGGCAGCGGTCGCCTTTGCAGCTGGATTTTTACACTACATCCTCAGCTTCAAATGAAAAAAATCTGGCTGGAACAGCGAGCGGAGTCCTATCCCGGCCGTAGACAGCACTTTTTACCGGAATTTTAGAAGTGTTGTAAAAAAGGGGGATAAAAAAAGGAAATCAAAAACGGAGCGGGTGTGCAGCAGCGGTGAGAGCAGGCGGTCCTGCGCGGCCGCAGACGGCTATGCGGGAATTGGGGGAGGAGGGCCAGGATGTGGAATAATCCGTTTAAAAGCTACCGGATCGACGCGGTGTTTTTTTTCAGCTTTGCCGGCTTTATCGCGGTTTTGTTTGCGGTTGTCATCGGGATTGGCTACAGCAGCAGCTCGGGGGAAATTGCCCAGACGACGTCCTATTATCAGCAGCGGGTGCTGAACGAGCTGAATAAAAAGCTGAATACGAGTCTGATTGGCATTGAGCAAACCTCGAATACCGCCGCCAAAAATTTCGATGTGCTATATAGCCGTCTGCAAAACGGGGATGCCTACGACAAGCTGCGGGTACAGTCGGAAATGGTAACCCAGCTGAATTATTTTGTCTACGGCACGCCGATTATTCAGTCCATTCATTTTTACATGAATGACCCATTTGTGCACGATTTGCAGGGGCCGGTCCGGTTTGTCGAGATGGAGCAAATTCCCGGGGAGGCCTGGTATAGGGATATTAAGGATTCCGACTACGCCTGGCTTGGCGAGCATGTCATTGAAACAAACAACGGCAGCATGCCTGTCATCAGCTTTGCCCGCAAGGTTTATAACAACTCCAATCAGTATTATGCCTTGTTGGTGATGAATATCCGGGTTTCGGCGTTTCAGGCTTTGATTGCCACAGAAGGGCAGCAGTCGCGCATCGCCCTGCTGGACACGACCGGCAAGCAGATTACGCATACCGGCGGCGCGGATTTTATGGGGCCGAGGCTGCTTGGCATGCTGGAGCAGGGGCAGACCGGGTCCATGCGGCTGGGGGATCAATTCTTCGTCTGGTCGAGGTCGGCCGACTCGCGCTGGACACTGGTGGAGCTGACCTCCTGGAAGCAGATGACGCAAGGCAGCTTGACGATGGCGCACCGGTTTCTGCTGCTGGGGTTATCGGCGATACTTCTTATCCTGCTGGCTTCGGTTATTTGGGCGAAGCAGCTGATGCGGCCGATTCGGCAGCTGCTCCGCGCTATGAATTCCTACTCGCCGGGTGTGAAGCAGGACGACCTGCCGGCAGATTACCGGAATGAATTCGGCGGGATGTTTCAGGGCTACCGTAAATTAACGACGCGGATTGAGGAGCTGTACGCTTCTCTCGAGACCCAGTATCAGCGGCAGCGGGCGGCTGAACTCAAGTCGCTGCAGATGATGATTAACCCTCATTTTTTATACAACACCCTCGATCAAATCAATTGGGCCGCGATTGAAGCGGGACAGAGCAAAATCAGCAGCATGCTCTCTCACATTGCGGCCATGTTCCGCCTGGCGCTGTCCAATTCAGACAGCCTGGTGACGGTTCATGAAGAGGTGTCCCATATCCGAAGCTACCTGCAGTTCCAGCAGATCCGGTGGGAGAACCGGCTCATGTATACGATTGAGGTGGAGGAAGGGCTGCGGCACGGGAGGATGCCCAAGGTGCTGCTGCAGCCGTTTATTGAAAATGCATTTGTGCACGGCTTTCACGGCAAGCCCAATGCGGAACTGTCCGTGCGCGTATATCAGAACGGCAGAGCGATGGAAATCGCCATTTGTGACAACGGGAAAGGCTTGAAGCCGGACTGGAACAGCGCAACGCGCAAGAAGGGCGGGCACGGGCTGCGCAATGTTCAGGAGCGTATTGAGGCCCTGTTTGGGCCGGGCTACGGCTTTCAATTATCGAATCGGGCTGAGGGCGGGACGCTGGTTTTGATTCGGCTTCCGATACGAACAGAAGCAGAGTCGCTGGAGGGAGTATTGAAGCATGTGGAAAATCGCGATCGTGGATGATGACTTTCAGGTGCTGCGCGGGTTAAAGGCGATTATCCCCTGGGAAGAGCTGGATGCCGAATGGAGCGGCGAGGCGATAGACGGCGAGCAGGGGCTGGAGCTGGTCCGGTCCGCCCGGCCCGATATTGTGCTGACCGATTTGTATATGCCGGGCATCAGCGGCATTGAAATGATCGAGCAGCTGCGGGCGGAAGGGATTGAGAGCCGGTTTATTATATTAAGCGGCTATTCGGATTTCGAATATGCCCGCCAGGCGATCCGGCTGGGGGTAGAGGATTATTTGACCAAGCCGGGCACAGTGGAGCAAATCCGGGAGGTGCTGTTCCGCACCATTGCAGCACTGGAGGAGACGTATGCCCGGAAGCTGGAGCAGGGCGAGCTGCTGGAATCGCTGCAGACGTATGAGCGGCTGCTGGCCGGCGAGCGGATGGTGTCGTTTGTCAACGGTACGCTCAAAGCCGATGAGCCGGGGCTGGAGCTGGTGGCCGCCAAGGCGGGCTGGACGCAGCAGCAGCATGTGACGGCCATTATAGAAGTGCTCCGCAAGGAGCGAATTCAAGGCCTCTCTATTGCAGACTGGAATTTGTTTCAATTCGCGGTGACAAACGTCGTGCAGGAGCTTATTCAAGGGGAATGGCCCCAAGCGGATTACGTGTGGCTGTACGGCTATCAGTCCGCGATTCTTCTCCATGCCCCTGTGGAGATGCTCCAGGATGCAATGACGGAACGAGCCGCCGCCCTTTGCCGCCGAATTGCCGATTGCCTGCAAAGCTATCTCGGACTGCAGGTGCGCATCGGCATCGGCGGGGTCAAGCAGGCATGGCCAGAGCTGAAGGCGTCAGCGGATGAGGCGTTTCAGGCGCTGTTTTATCAGGAAATGCGTTCGCCGGCTGGCGCCGGGGACGCTATTGCTGTCTATGGCACAGGCCAGCCGGATGAGGCTGGAACGACGCCCGGCCCCGTGCGCCCGGATCGGGTCCGGTTTTTCCAGGATTTGTCGGGAGCTATGCAGGATGGCAGCGCTGAGGAGATGCTGGATTTGATTTTGGCGTATGCCGGATGCCGGGCAAATCCGGAGGAAGAGGCGCCGCCGCTGTACTATCCGGTTGTGGCTGCCGAGATTTGGGCGATTTTTCAATACTGTACGGCCCGTACCGGCTTGCGCATGGAAGAGGTGGACCAGCAGGTTGTGTTGTATGAGCTGGATGGCATTACGAGCTGCCGTCTGCTGGAGCAATGGTTCTCCATGAAGGTGAGGAAACTCAGCCTGGCCCGCAAGCCGGCGGTCAGCAGCAAGCATCAGAAAACAGTGGAAACGATGATTCAGTACATTCACGATCATTATGCCGAGGATATCACACTGGAGGATTTGGCCGGTCAATTATACATTTCCAAGAATTACCTGAATCAGCTGTTCAAACGGATGACGGGCGAGACGTTTATGAACTATGTGATTCGCGTGCGTATTGAAAAGGCAAAGGCGCTGCTGCTGGAGGGCAACGATTTGATTTATGAAATCGCCGAGAAGGTCGGCTATCAGAACGTGCCGTATTTCAGCACCCTGTTCAAGAAATACTGCGGGGTCAACCCGAGTGATTTGATGAAAAAATAGCGGCAGAATGGGGCGAATCAGCGGAAACGGACGCCGTTTGTTATCCATTTTGAAAGAAGATTGTTCGATTCCCTCCTATACCTGGGCAGGGGCTGAGGCTACTATTGGTTATGGAAACGACATTAAGGAGAGGGGATTTACGAGACATGAAGAAGAAATGGACGGCGCTGCTGCTGTCGCTCGTTATGGGCGCCTCATTGACAGCCTGCGGCGGCGCAGCGGAGAAACCGGATAGCGGCGCGGCTCAAAGCGGGACGAATTCATCAACTGCAGCGGCAGGCGATGCAGTAAAGCTGCGTATCGTTTGGTGGGGATCGCAGGAGCGCCACGATGCAACCCAGAAAGCACTGGCCCTGTACAGCCAGAAAAATCCGAACGTCACTTTTGAAAGCGAATTCTCGGGCTGGGACGGTTATTTTGACAAGCTGGGCGTTCAATTTGCGGCGCGCAATGCCCCGGATATTATTCAAATGGATGCGGCGTATTTGAACGAATACGTTGGCCGCAATTTGCTGGCGGATCTCGGCAGCATCAATGTCGCGGATATGGATAAGGCGCTGCTCGATTCCGGGAAGGTGAACGGCAAGCTGTACGCGATGCCGCTCGGAAGCGCCGCTTTCGGCATGGTATACGACAAGTCGGTCATTGAAAAAATCGGCTTGAAGGCGCCGGAATTCGGCTGGACCTGGGACGATTATTACAAATTCGGCCAGGAAGCCAAAGCGAAGCTTGGCAGTGATAAGTACGTATTCGTGGACCAAAGCTCGGATTTGTACGATTATACTGCATACCAGCTGTCCCAGGGTAAAGGACAGGTCTTTACCGACAACAAGCTGACGATCGACAAGGACACCTGGCTCGGATATATGAAAAAGCAGGACGAGCTGCGAAAAGCGGGCATTACGACTCCGCCGGACATGACCGTTACCGACAAGGAGCTTGATCCGAAGCTGGACAGCGTGATTAACGGCGCTGCGCTGGTTCGCCATATTTTCTCCAATCAGGTCGGCTCTATTACCGGACTGAAGCCGAATGCGCTCGACTTCGTCTCGCTGCCGAAAGGGCAGCAAACCGGCGGCTGGCTGAAGCCGGGAATGTTCTGGAGCGTGAACAAGGAATCGAAGCATCAGGAAGAGGCCAAGAAATTCATCGACTGGTTCATTAACGATGCGGAAGCCGGCAAGCTGCTCGGATTGTCCCGCGGGATTCCGGGAAATAAAAAGGTTGTTGACGCATTGTCCCCATCCTTCGGCGACAGTGACAAGACATCGCTGGCGTTTATCAACAAGATCGCGCCGGATGCGCAGCCGTTCGTGGCGGAGCCGCAGGGCTGGGGGAATTTCAAGAAGGACTATAAGGTTATCGTAGAGAAGCTGATGTTCGGTAAAGCGACACCGGAGCAGGCTTATGATGAGCTGATGAAAAAAGCGAAGGAATACGATGCGGCTGCGAAGAAGTAGGAAGCTTTAAGAAGCTAAAAGTAAGCAGCTAAAAATGAAAGAAGCAAAAATGAAAGAAGCTAAAAATGAACCAGGCAGCGGCAGCACGATAGAAGCTTACAGCAAGAATCGCATCGTATCATATCAATATGCCTGGAATGAGTATAAAGAGAAAATGATTCTTAAAGCCTACTATGGCGCCGGGTGCTTCCGGCGCCATGATTTACGTCTAAGGGGAGTGGACGGGATGGATACCGTAAAGAGCACGGAAGCCTGCGTGCGCATTCAAAAGGATTGTTACTTGTTGTTGCCTGAAAATCTGACGTCTGCCGTTCGTCATGCGCTGGACATGATTGCCCGGGACCATGCGAAAGTATTCGGAGAGCCGCCTCAGATGACGCTGGATCGTACGGCGGCGCACATCGTCGTGCGCTATGCCGGACCAGAGGACAGCTGCCCGCAGCGCCCGGAGGCGTTCTCGCTCCGGTTCGAGAGACTGCCGGAGAGGCCGGTGCTTCATATCGTGGGCCGGGACGATTTGGGACTCATTTATGGCTTGCTTCATTATAGCCGCTATTATTTGGGTGTGGATCCGTTCTGGTTTTGGGCCGATTTGCCGGTTGTCCGGCGCAGTGTCGTCGAGATTCCTTGTCGGGACTACGATTCCCCGCAGCCCAAGGTCCGGTACCGGGGCTGGTTTGTAAATGATGAGGTGTGCCTGATTGGCTGGAAGGAAGCTTATCCGCCGACCCGAGAGGTCTGGCTGCCGGTGTTTGAGGCGCTGCTGCGCTGCGGGGGCAATATGGTCATTCCCGGCACCGACCTTCCGAAAACGGGCATCCATTGGGACCTGGCCTCCGAGATGGGGCTGTGGATAACACATCACCATGCCGAGCCGCTGGGGGCGGAGATGTTCCTCCGGGCCTACCCGGGCAAGGCGGCGAGCTATAAAACCCATCCGGAGCTGTTCGAGCAGCTATGGCTGGAGGCAATTGAGAAGCAAAAGCATAAGAAGCTTGTGTGGGTGCTGTCCTTCCGCGGACAAGGGGATGCGCCGTTTTGGGAAAACGATCCGGCCTTCGATACCCCATCCAAGCGGGGGGCGCTCATTAGCCGTGTCGTGCGCAAGCAGTATGATATGGTCCATGCAGCCGCGGCTGATCCGGTTTGCTGCATCGCGTTGTACGGGGAAATCGCCGAGCTGTACAAGGAAGGCCATATCGAGGTGCCTGGCGATGTGATTAAGGTGTGGGCGGACAATGGCTATGGGAAAATGGTTTCCCGCCGCCAAGGGAACCTGAACCTGCGCGTGCCGTCCCTGCCTGCTGCCGGGGATACGGGCAAACACGGCATTTATTATCACGTGACGTTCCATGATCTGCAGGCATCGAATCATTTGACGATGATTCCGGTAGAAGCGGATTTTCTTCGTGCCGAGGTAGAAGCCGCCTTTGAGGCGGGCGCTTCCGAATATGTACTGCTGAACAGCGGCAACATCCGCCCGCATCTATACCCGCTGGATTTGATAGCAGCGCTGTGGACGAATGGCGCTGCCGATACGGGCGCGCACTTGAACGCATTCATCGGTCGGCTGTATACGTCCCATACCGGGGAAATCGCCGCTCTGTACGAGGCGTATGCCGAAGCAGGCCTGCCGTATGGCCCGAATCCGGATGATCGCGCCGGAGAGGAGTTTTATCATCATCCGGCCCGGCGTATTGTCGGCCACTGGCTGCAGGGGCTAACGGGACAGGCCGATGAAGGCCTGCTGTGGGCGACAGGCACTGTGCCGTTCGCCGGGCAGGTCGCCTGGTTCGGACAGCGCTGCGAGGCGGCGCTGCCGGGCTGGCAGTCGCTGAAGGCCAAGTGCGAGGAGCTGCTGCCCCGGCTTTCGCCGCGGGATCGGCAGCGGCTGGCGGATCAGCTGCTGCTGCCCGTTCTGCTGCACGAGTCCGGCTGCCGCGGGTTTATCCGGCTGTGCCGCGCCTTTGCCGCATATGAAGCAGGGCGTTATGCGGAAGCCTTCGTTCATGCTTCTCAGGCGATGCGGGCTTATGCTGAAGGGAAGCAGGCGATGGAGGGGGCCGAGCATGGCAAATGGGAGCATTTCTATCGGGCGGACTGGCTGACCAATGTGGAGAGCACCGTACGCAGCATGGACACGCTGCGCCGCTTTTTGCGGATGCATGGGGACAGCCCTGATTTCTTCCTCTGGTATAAGGAATACTTGATGCCGGAGACGGAAAAGTACATTTATTTGGAAAATACACACCGCAATCCGCTGTCCGACGACGAGCTGGCGGAGCGGCTTGGTACGAAGTTTGGCCTGATCTGAAGGGTACTGCCGCCGCCCGGACCGAGACGCGCCGGGGAATCTCCATGACGGAGATTTCCCGGCGTTTTTCTGTGTTTTCCCCGCTCATCCCCATGAATCGGCCGCGGCTTCCTTCGTAGCGAGTCAAAGCTGGATATTGGAAATTTTTTAGGTTATAGTTAATGCAAGTGGATAGGCCAGATAGAAAGGGGGACATCTATGAATCCGAAAGTGCGGGCGGCGGCGGTCGTCACTCAAAAAGGCGGTGCGCACGCGGAACCCCTTGTACCTGGTGCCGCCGATGCCGGCGGCATCGGGGCGGCGGACGAGCTGTACGCCTTGGTGCAGTGCGACGTCGATGAGTCGTTTTACCGTTTCCCCGGCGGTACGGTCGAGTATGGGGAGACGACTGCGGAAGCGATCGAACGGGAAATGATGGAGGAATTCGACCTCAGAGTCAGTGTAGGATCGCTGATGGTCGTGAACGAGCACTTTTACCTTTCCCATGGCAAAGAGCATCATCACATTACCCTGCTGCATTACACACAGCTAATTGATCCGGTGGGCCGGCAGGAGACGCTGTGGCACAACGAGCATTCCACGGTGAAGCTCGTGTGGCGCCCGTTGTCCAAGCTGCGCACGAGGCCGCTGTACCCGGACGGGATTCTCCGGCTGCTGGAGCAGGAGGCGCAGGGCCCTGCGCATCTTATTACCGGCCGCGACCGGCGTGCCGATAAGGTGAAGGGCTGCGTGTTTTGCGAGCCCAATCTCGAGGCGGGCAGCGAGGTGCGCCTGGCAAACGATTACTGCTTGTTCCTGCAGATGCCGCAGGAGGTTCTGCTTGGCTCGGGCGTCATTGTACCCCGGCAGCACCGGGAGACCGTATATGACCTGACGCCGCAGGAATGGGAAGCGACCTATTCCCTGCTGCATGAGGTCAAAAAGCTGCTCGACCGCGAATGGGGGCCGGATGGCTATACGGTCGGCTGGAATGTCGGTCCGGCGGGCGGGCAAACGGTGCCGCACGCCCACCTGCACGTGGTGCCGCGTTATGCGGATGAGCCGTATGCCGGCAAGGGGCTGCGGCACTGGATTAAGCAGCACGACAACCAGCGCTCGGCGGTGCAGCGGTCCTGGCCGCCGGCGGGCCGCAGCGCGGCGGAGTCAGCCGGCCGCCGCGAGGACAGCCGCCCGGGCCGGCCGCAGCACGGCGGGCGGCCGGGCGGCAGCGGCGGCAGCGGCTCCCGGAACCGCTACGATGGCCGCAGCGGCTCCGGGAGCCGCCCGCCGGGAGCCGGCGGAGCGCAGCGCCAGGCCGGCGGCGGACGCAGCCAGCCGCTGCGGAGCGGCCCGGACAGCGCCCACAAGAGCTGGACGCCGGGCCAGTCGCGGCCCATTGCCGGCGGCAGCGGCGGCGGCGGCGCTTCGGGCGCGGCCGGAGGCCATCCGGCCGCGGCGCAGCGCGGTCCGGGCGGCACGCCGCTGCGGGGAGGCGCTGCCGGGAGCGGCCCGGCAGCGGGCGCGGCTGCGCCTAGCGCGGCGGCAGCATCGGGAGCTGCCCCCGGGCCGGGCGGGACAAGCGCCCCGCGCAGTCCGGCGGGCAGCGCCGGTGCGGCAGCGGCTGGCGCCGACTTGCGCCAGCCGCAGGCGGCCGCAGGGCACCCCGAGCAGAACGGGGAACGATCCGTTCATATTGCCGGCGCCCGGCAGGGCAAGCCGAACCGCCCCTTTCACCGGGGCAAGGGCGGCAAGCAGCACAACCGGAACAAGCCGTGATACCGGTTGTGCCGCTGGAGAAGGAGCCGGGTATGCGGGAGCAGTGTCAGCACTCGCCCGGCGTTTTCAGCGGCTGACCGACCGCCGTCATGCAGCGAGACACCGCGCGCTGGGAGCTGCGCGCGGTGCGGAAAGCGGATTTTGACGCCGCAGCATCGGCTGAACGCAAGGGAAAACTGGCTGCAAGCAGGAGCGATGCTATATGCGCTCCAGGCAGCTCGTGATTCACAGTCTGATAAGCATCCGGCATCCGAACGCCGGTGATAGAGATGTAAACAGCAGCGCTTCCTCATCCGTTTGTCCGAAGGACAGGCCCTGGTGAGGGGGAGCTGCTGTTTTTTGGTATGAAAATGGATTCCTTGCTGCTCTCAAGCAGCCGGAACTTCAACGCGTGGAGTACCGGAAGCGCAAAACCGAAATGGTTAAATCCTGCTTGACGAGATGGGGAAAGCGGGAGTATACTAAATCCAACCAATTTGAACATATGTTCAAAACGAACGTTCAATTTATACGAACGTCCGAATAAATTAATTCTCATTTGTAATAGGCTTATTCACCGTATTGCCGTATTGCCGGCCGCGCAGATGGAAGGGAGGAGTGACATCCCGCTGCATGCTTCTCGTTGCCCTGCTTGGACGATTTGTCACTCCTGTGACAAACAGGTTATAATTTGGCAAAATGCAACCAAAAAGGGGACGGAGCAAGTGAAAAAGCAAACAGAAGCCAGAGATGTCAAGCTGAAGATTTTGGAGGCGGCGCGGAAGCTGTTTTCCGAGGTCGGTTATGAGGGCACAAGTGTCCGGCAAATTTGCGAGGAGGCCGGGGTGGCGCTGGCGCTTGTCTCGTATCATTTTGGAGGCAAGGAAAATGTATTTTATGCGCTGGTGGATACTTATTTCACCCAGGATATTATTCCCGAGCCGGTAGAGGAGCCGGTACTGGAGCTGAAGCGCTTTGTGGAAAAGCAATCCCGTTTTTTTCTGTCTAATCAGGATTTGATGCGGATTTTTCAGCAGGAAGTGATGATGAACAGCCCGCGCCTTGAAAAAATGATTCCGCTCATTATGTGCCTGCGCCGGAATTTGCGGGTTATTTTGGAAGCGGGAGTGAAGCAGGGCGTTTTCGAGATTGATACGATGGATGATACATGCCGGTTTATTATTAATCTGATGGCGCTGCCCAAAATTCAGCAAATCGCCATTTTGACCAATATTCCATTGAACCCTCCCGAGGAGCAGGTGGTCAATGTCGTGCGGTTTATTTTCCGGGGGATTGGCTATAAGCAGGATGTGTATGAAGCCTACCCGGCTGAGCAGTCCGGCTAAGCGGTCATCCGCCGGCCGGGCAATTGAAACAAGAGCTAGAGAAACGGGCTGCTTCGGCAGAAGATGCCGGAGAATGTTTGGAGTGGAGAGAGGGGAACGAGGGATGAAACGGAGCAGAATCATGCTGCTGGTCGTCTTGATAACGCTGGCGGCCGGCGGAACGCTAATGGCCCTGGGGGGCAAGGATGCGGTTACACAGGCCGCGGAGGTAAAAAGCAGCATTTTGACCGCGGAGCAGGTGAATGTCTCCTTCCAAGGGGTGGCCGGCAAGGTTGTGCAGGCGCTTGTTACCGAAGAAACGCAGGTAAAAAAGGGCGATCCGCTAATGGTATTGGATATGACGGATCTGGATTTGCAAATTGCGAAGTCGGAGGCGGATTTGGCGCTGGCTCAGGTGAAGATCCGGCAAACAGCCGATGCGATTCAAATTGCCAAGGATAAGCTTGGCAATGCCACCAGGCAGGCGCAGCTTTCAGTGGAGCAGGCGCAGGCTTCGCGGGACCTGGTGCTGCAAGGGGCAAGGGATGAGGACATTGCCAAGCAGAAGCTGGCGCTGGCCGCCGCGGAGGATTCCTACGCGCATCAGCTCAGGCTGTACAATCAGATGCTGAACATGGAAGAAACGTACCAGAACGGCGGCAATAAGTCGGCCAAGGACCAGCGCGACGCCATGGAAGCGGCAAAAAACCAACTAAACACATTGGAAAACGCGAAAAATCAACAGCAGGTCGCGATCGACAAAATGATTAACGGGGCGACCGTGCAGGAGAAGCAGCAGGCTGTGCTGACCGCAGAGAAGGCCCAGGCGGGGCTGGAGCAAGCCCTGCTCGGCGGAGAGGACATCCGTAATCAGGAAATCGGACTGGAGACCTTAAACAAGCAGCTGGAGCAGCAGCAAATTGCTCTCCAGGCCCTGCGAAACCAGAAGGAACGTATGACGCTGAAGGCTCCTGCGGACGGCAAAGTGATTAAGGTAACGCTCAAAGCGGGGGAGAACGTTTCGGCCGGCACGCCGGTCGTGCTGCTCCAAACCGGTCAGGTGTACTATGACATCTATGTCAGCGAAGCACAGGTCCATGCGTTCCAGGCCGGCGGCGAGGTACCGACGCGGATCGTATCGCTGGATCAACAGGTGCCCGGGACGATTAAATATGTCACGGCGGCTCCGCAATTCGCCAGTCTTCGGATGAGCCGGGATAAAGGGCTCAGCGATTTGAATATGTTCCAGGTGCGCGTCTATGTGGATGCGGACAGCTCGCAGCCGCAGCTGCTGCCGGGAATGACGGCCGAGGTGAACGTAAATGAATTCATTTCTCGATGAATGGCGCTTTTTGGCGAAGGGAAAGCAAATTGCAGTGTTGATTTTGCTGCCGATTATTGGCTCGCTTATTTTCGGTTATGTGTTCAGCAACAATCAGATTAATGAGGCTCCGATTGCCGTCATTGATCAGGACAACAGTGTTTACAGCCGGCAGCTGATCATGAATGTCGAAGCTTCACAGTACATGAAGGTGAAGGACGTCTTCCATACAGCGGTAAGCCCGGATACGCTTTTGTATAATGAGCATTATTTGGCGGTATTGTATCTGCCGCAGGGGCTGGAGCAGAACCGGTATCAGGGGAAGCAGAGCAATATCGGCTTCTTCATCGACAATACGGTCGCTTCCGCCACAACGGGCTTAAGGACAGGGATTACAGAGGTCATTACAACAGAGAACACCGCTGTAACACTGGGCAAGCTGAAGGCGATGGGGCTGGGCGATGATGCGGCCGGCGGCACAGCCTTGCCGATTAATCTCCAACAGCGGATATTGTATAATCCGACAAACGATTTTCTTCCTGTAAGTGTCATCGGCTTTGTCTGTTCGATGATTATCAGCACCTTGTCCTCGATGGCCGGATCCGTGGTACCGAGGCTGCGCCAGGAAGGACTGCTGCAGCGGGAGCTGTCGCACCCGGTCGGCTTGCTGCTACGGCTGCTGCCGTATGCCTTTGTGGCAAGCTCCTCCATGCTGCTGGCCTTGAGCCTGCTGAAGCAGGTCGGCGGAATGCGGTTTGAGGCGATGCCGCATGAGTTTTTTATCCCTCTGCTGCTGTTTAGTGTGAATTCAGCCCTGCTCGGCATGCTGGTCGGCTGGAGCGCCACCGGTCCGGATAAAGTAAGCGGACGCATCATGGGGATTGTCATCCCGAGCTTTCTGCTCTCGGGCACACAGGTGGCGGTGCTCTTGCTGCCGGGTCCGCTTCAGGTGGTCAGCAATATGCTCCCGATTACATGGCTGTTCCGGTTCATCCGGGGTATGGGCTTCCGGGGAGGCAGCATCGGTTATTTTTGGGTGGAGATCGGCTATTATCTGATGATGACGGCGGTGCTATGCATTATCATCGCGCTTTTGATGCTTCGGGAAACGCGGAAAATCAAACAAAGCAGCCCGGTGGGGGGAGCGCTTGCGGCGGATAAGGAACCAGGCAGCGCGCAGGCGGCATCGGCATTGCCGGAAGCACAGCCTGCGGTCCCTGCGCCGGCTTCAGTCGGCATCTAGCATCCGGGAGGCAACAGGACGAGAGGAGAGAAAAAGAAATGATTCGATTATCGCATCGAAATATAAAGCCATGGGTGGCCGGGACGGCGGTTAGCGCTTTGCTGTTCGGGGCCTTCCCGCTGCTGCCTGTCAACACTGTGCGGGCCGAAGACGCGCCTGCGGCAGTGTACCAAATATCGGATGAACTGAATGTCGGTGTCAAAAGCGTATTGAATGAGTGGACCAACGACGGCGTTCGTGTAGGTGTCGTATTGAATCTGCGCAATACCGGCCAGCGCATCGTAAAGCTGCCCTCGTATGAGGTGAAAATGACGACAGACCAGGGGATTTCGTATTATTTGCAAGCGAGCGCGGCCAATGCTTCGGTCATTCGCCCGCAAACGAAGGAGGAATTAAGCTTTTACTACCTGCTGGACAGCAGTGATGAAATGAACATCGTCAGCATTCAGCTGCTGGATGTGGACTGGTACGTGTACCCGAAGGCGGAAACGCTAATCGCGGATATCCCGGTGCAGGACGTATGGCGCGGCAGTGTGGCCGGTTTTGCGGAGGAGAGCCGGATTCAAGCGTGGGGTTCTTCCTTTCGGCTGACGGCTCTCGATTCCCCCCTAAGCTACACGCCTGTCACCGTGACAGAGGATAATTTGCAATCTGGTCCGGTGACAACCGTGAAGGTGCTGGTAGATAACCCGGGGAACAAGCGGGAGAAGGTGCCTGCATTCCAGCTCGAAGGCGTGTCGGGACTGGAGGGAGAGCGCAAATTTTACAGCGGCAAGCGTGTGGAGCAGGGGGAGGTAACCCTGGAGCCGCAGGAGAAAAAATATATTCATTACGCGATTTCCACCGAGCCGGGGGTGAAGCTGGACGCGCTGAATGTGCTGACATCGGAAACGTTTAAAAGCTCGGATCAGGCTGTTTCGTATTCCGTCGGCCGGCTGTCTGTCACACTTCCGTCGGCTTCGGCGGGCGGAGGCAGCGGTAGCGGGGAGCAGTCTGCGGCGCAGGTCCCGCTGTATATCTCCGGCGCAAGCATCGCCTTTGATCCGCTAATCCGCTTTGTTCATCCGAGCCTGCAGGTGTCGCTCGTAGAGCTGAATCTGCATGAGAATGATGATGAGGGCTATCAAACCGCAATTGCCAAGTTCAAGCTGTATAATAACAGCGACCTGCCCGTGCCGGTACCGGCTTTTGCCGCTGACTTAATCGGCGGCGCCGGAGCGGTATATCCCGGTTCACGTCAAAGCGCAGCGGCTGTGCAGGTCATGCCGCATACAGCTTATGCGGTCGCGTATGCCTTCACGGTTCCACTTGCGGAGAACAGCGCGCAATTCGGTGTGCGCCTGTCGGAGCCGCTGGAAGGCGGCGCATACAAATCCGCGCTGGCCCAGATTCGGGCGGAAGCGGGGCGCAGCGATGAATCGGGAACGGTAAATCTGAAGAACACGCGGCTCCGCTTATATCCGTTTGAGATGAAGCTGAACCGCTGGCAGCTGTCGTATACGGCCAATTTTGCCAATCTGATTCCCGTGTATGCGTATAAGCTGGAGCTGGATGTCGATCTGCTCCGGCAGGAGGAAGTGATTGTGGATAGTACGTTCTCGTCCCTGCAGCTGGAGCTGGTCGATGGGCTTGGACGCAAGCTGTCCTCCAAATCGGTGCCGCTGACCGGCAAGAACAAGCTTATCAGCGGCAAGCAGATCATCACGTTCGACTCCTTGAAGGACGATCAGCTGGAAGGCAATTTGACCGTCCATGTGTACGAGACGATCACAACGGCGGCGGGAGAAGCCAAGCGCCTGCTGTACACCTTGAAGTAAATCAAGCCGCACGAAATAGAGGCCTCCAAGACCGCAGCACAACGATATGCTCCCCTTGTGGCAGACAGCTGAATTACAAAACTGTTACTACAAGGAGGAGCATAGCACAAGCGGGATTGGAGGGCTTTTTTATTAGGAGCCCTTCATGTGTTCCCGGATGCGGGGAGTGAAGATCGGCCCGCAAATTTCGAATGCTGGATAAGCGCGCAGTCAGCCGGGATGACCGGGTGCGAATGCCCAACGATTTTTTTGTTGACGGCGGTGTAAACTTGTGGCAATATCTGATATATCATATATTAAGTTTTATATTACACAACAAACTATGGTTAAGGATGTGATCATTCGTGGGCATGACAATAGGTGAAACCGTTCTGAATTATGTCAACGGCGAGTGGATGCCTTCTTCTTCCAAGGAGGTTGACAGCAGTCTGAATCCCGCCAACAAAGGACAGGTGGTCGGCTACATTCAACGCTCCTCCAAGGAGGATTTGAACCGTGCCGCCGAAGCCGCCGATCAGGCTCGTCATGCATGGCGGAAATTGTCCGGCACAGCGCGGGGCAGCTATTTGTATAAGGTTGCCGATTTGCTGGAGCAGCGGCTGGCCGAAGTCGCTGAGGCGATGACGCTGGAAATGGGCAAAACCTTCGAGGAGGCCAAAGGCGAAACCGCCAGAGGGGTTGCCATTCTACGGTATTATGCCGGGGAAGGCATGAGGAAGGTCGGGGACGTCATCCCGTCCAGCGACAGCGAGGCGCTGATGTTCACCACGCGGGTTCCGCTCGGCGTCGTCGGTGTCATTGCGCCGTGGAATTTCCCGGTGGCTATCCCGGTCTGGAAAATTGCTCCTGCACTTATTTACGGGAATACGGTTGTCTTTAAGCCGGCCAGCGAGACGGCTGTCACAGCGGCGAAGCTGATGTCCTGCTTCCATGATGCCAAGCTGCCTCCCGGCGTCATCAATATGGTGACGGGCAGAGGAAGCGAAATCGGACAAGCGATTATCGACCATCCTTCCATACACGGCATTACCTTTACCGGCTCCAACCAGGTCGGCAAAAGAGTCGCCCTTGGCGCGCTGGCCCGAGGGGCGAAATACCAGCTGGAGATGGGCGGCAAGAACCCGGTCATCGTCGCTGATGACGCAGATCTGGACCTTGCGGTGGAAGCTACCGTAAGCGGCGGCTTGCGTTCGACAGGGCAAAAATGTACCGCGACCAGCCGGGTCATTGTTCAGTCCGGCGTATACGAGGCTTTCAAAGCAAAGCTGCTGGATCGTGTGAAGCAGCTGCGCATCGGGGACGGAATGGATCCGCAGACGTGGATGGGGCCTTGCGCAAGCGAAGGACAATATGAAACCGTTCTTTCCTACATCCGCAAAGGCCAGGAAGAAGGAGCCACGCTGCTTTACGGCGGTGATGTGCCGGACAACGGCGGCAACGGGTATTATGTCAAGCCGGCTGTGTTCGAAAATGTTTCCCCGGACATGGTCATCGCCAGAGAGGAGATTTTCGGTCCGGTGCTCGCCTTACTGAAGGTAGACTCCATTGCCGATGCGCTGGCGCTGGCCAACGACACGGAGTTCGGCTTGAGCGCCTCCATTTTTACCAAAAATATCGGATACATGCTGACCTTCATTCAAGACATGGACGCCGGGCTCGTGCGGATTAATGCCGAGAGCGCCGGTGTCGAGCTCCAGGCCCCGTTCGGCGGCATGAAGCAGTCGAGCTCCCATTCGCGCGAGCAGGGGCAGGCGGCCATTGAATTTTATACTTCCATTAAAACCGTATTTGTGAAGTCCTAGGCAGAACCGGATGAGAGCCGGTGTAGGCCGGTTCCTCCGCTGCCGGGGCACTGTAAGTCCGACAGAAAGGTGGAGTAGCATGTACGAGCAGGTGAGACAAACAATAAAAGGTATCAACGCAATCAATGTGACGCCATTTCATTCCAATCTGGAGATTGATTGGGCGTCTCTGCAGCAGAACATCGATTTTTTGCTGGATCAAGGCATCGAGGCGATTTATCCGTGCGGGAACACCGGTGAATTTTATGCGCTGACGATTGAAGAGGCGAAGGAGGTCACCCGGTTTGTCACCAAGCACGTCGCTGGACGGGCGCTTGTTATCGCAGGGGTCGGCTATGATGCGGCTACAGCGGCTGATTTGGCCCGCCATGCGGAAAACTGCGGGGCTGACGGGATTATGGTCCACCAGCCGGTTCATCCTTATTTGCTCACAGAAGGCCTTATTCATTATTATAAGCATATTGCTTGCGCAACCTCGCTGCCGCTCTTGCTGTACATCCGCAGTGAACAAATAACGCTGGAGGCGATTCAGGAAACGGTGAAGCTTCCGAACGTTGTCGGCGTCAAATATGCCATCAATAACCTGCCGCTGTTTACGAAGACCGTGCAGGCGATTAACGAAGATATTGTCTGGATTTGCGGCACAGCCGAGATGTGGGCGCCTTACTTTTATGCCGCCGGGGCGCAGGGCTTTACGTCCGGACTGGTGAATCTGGAAACAGAGCGCTCCGTGCGAATGATGAAAGCGCTTCAAAGCGGCAAGTTCGACGAGGCGATGGACGTATGGCGCGATATCGTTCCGTTCGAAGAGCTGCGGGCCAAATACGGCACAGGCAATAACGTCAGTGTTGTGAAGGAGGCCATGTATCAGCTCGGACTGATTGCGACAAACAAGGTGCGTCCGCCGATTAGCGAGCTGAAGGACGATGAGAAGGCGCAGGTAGGCCAGCTGCTGCGGGCCTGGGGCCATGCCATTCCCGATGCATTGGCGTAGTTCAAGCACTGACTATTGAATCATTCCTGAGTACCGAATATGATCCGGAACCTATATCACGAAGCGGAGGACCTCTCATAATGAAAATTACAGACGTAAAGCTGACCGTCGTCGGCATTCCGAGAACAACGGGCTTTGTAAGCAAGCACGTTATTGTCGAGCTGTTCACCGATGACGGTATTACGGGGATCGGGGAAATGTCCGATTTTTCCCATCTGCCGCGCTATTCTCTGGATGTCGTTGATTTGACGGCGTCGCTCAAAATGATTCTGGTTGGCAAAAATCCGTTCGATATTTCCCTGATTAACAAAGAGCTGGTAAGCAATTACCCGGAAATGATGTTCTATTATGAAAAAGGGAACTTTGTCCGCAACGGCGTGGATGCTGCGCTGCATGACCTGTGTGCCAAGGCTCTGAACATCTCGGTTGCGGATTTGATTGGCGGGCGCATGCAGGACAAAATCAAGGTGTGCTTCCCGATTTTCCGGCACCGCTTCATGGAGGAAGTGGAGGAGAATCTGGAGGTCGTCCGTAAACGGCTTGCTCAGGGCTTCGATGTATTCCGGCTGTACGTCGGCAAAAATCTGGATGCGGATGAAGCATTCCTCGACGGCGTAAAGCGTGAATTCGGCGGCAAAGTGAAAATCAAGTCGCTGGATTTGAGCCATCTGCTTGGCTGGAAGGAAGCGGTGCAGGCGGTGAAGCGGTTATCTGCTTATGATTTCCAGATGGTCGAAAGCCCGGCCTTGCAGAATGATTTCGAGGGCCTGCACCAATTTCGGATGAAAATGGACCACCTGGTAAGCGAGCATGTATGGAGCTTCCGTCAGCTGTCGGAGATGATCAAGCATGATTCGGTCGATATTTTCAACATTTCGCCTATCTTCATTGGCGGCCTGACAGCAGCGCGGAAGGCAGCGGCGGCGGCAGAGGTTGCGGGAAAAGGCTGCTTGCTTGGAACGACGCAGGAGCTATCCATCGGTACAGCGGCTATGGCCCATTTGGGAGCATCGCTTGTGAACCTGAACTACACGTCCGATCCGACAGGACCGGAGCTGTATACCGGGGATGTCGTGAAGCAGGGTGTCCGTTATGAGGATGGTTATCTGATTGTTCCGGGCCGGGACAAGCCGGGCTTCGGGATGGAGCTGGATCGCGACTTGATCGCACGTTATCAGGTCGAGGATTTGAGCTGGGGCGATGTGTCGGTGCATCAGCTGCAGGACCGGACCTCTCAGACGAAAGCTTAGAAGTACGATGAAAAGCATAGCCCGAGAGCAGGAGGATGGGGTGAAGCAGCGCTAGCGGCGGCCTCTGCAGACGGATGTTTATGATCAACCTGAGGCTTTTCATGGAAAAAATCCGGACGCCTTCGGCGGGCGGGTTCCCAGCCTGCCCGCAGGCGGCTGCTTTTTCACCGGATGTCCATGAGCCGGGCTGAAGCACGGCGTGCAGGGAGCGGCGCGCACCCTTGATACTGGCGTTGCCCCAAAAGCGTTGCCCCAAAAGCGTTGCCCCAAAAGCGTTGCCCCAAAAATCAAAATTGACAATAAGCCACGAACGTTGATATGATTTTATAAAATCTGATATATCATATTTTTAAAATCATACAGAGGGGTGAGCCGCATGACGCTGCAAATTGATATAAGCGCTCAAGTGGTATCGATACGGGAGAAGGTATATGAGACCTTAAAGGAAGCGATCCTGAACGGGAGCTTGCCGCAAGGCGCTCATCTGAAGGAACGGGACATCGCCCATAATTTCGGTATCAGCACAACTCCGGTTAAGGAGGCGCTGCGCCGGCTGGATCAAGAAGGGCTGGTTCTCACAAAGCCTCGTATCGGCACCTTCGTATCGAGTAACATTATGCGCTCCGTGGAGGAAATCAGCTGGGCGCGCTCGGCTCTGGAAGGAGTAGCGGCCAGACTGGCGGCCATTAAGATTACGGATGAGGAATGCCGCAGGCTCGAAGCGCAGATTGGCAGGATGGAGCAGGCGACGGCCGCGGGCAATGGCGAGCTTCTGTACGAGCTGAATGAGGCGTTTCACCGCTTCATTCTCACCGTTTCCCAGAACGACTATATCGTACAGCAAATCCATGCCGTACGGGCGTTCGATAAAGCGGTGCGAAAGCAGGCGCTGTCAGACCGGGAAGAGCTGGAACGGGCGATTGGCGAGCACCGGCTCATATATGAATGCATTATCCGGCGTGACCCGGACGCGGCGGAACAGGCGATGGTGCGGCATATACGCCGAACCGCTTCTTTCGTTACCAACAGCTTGAAGGTAGAGAACATTCAGGACATCCGGAACAACCAGGCATTGGCAAGAGATGAGGACAAGTTGCAGTAAAGAGTGATGATTCAGGCATGCCCTGTAGCGGCCAGACGGCGGACTTTAGCAGGGTATTTGTAATTTTTGTAAACGATTACAATTCATTTCCAAGGAGGATGACGGGCAAAATCGACGACAACGGCTTCCAGGATGAAATTAACAAATGGAGAAAAGCGGGCGGCGATGCATGAATGAAAGAATATGAGGAAGCCTGCGCCAGAACCAAGAAGTAATCTTCAGCCGCGCAGCGGATGGCAACTAACGGGAGGAGGGACTGCCTGACGAAGGCCGTCCTTCTTTTTTTGATGATGAGCGATGATGAACATATTCGTTCATTCGGACAAAACCTGTTATAGTGGTTATTACAGACTGTTTTTTACACTCGGGGTAGGAGGGGTAGCTTTGTTTCGGATCGAAGCTTTGGATCATCTGGTGCTCACTGTGCAACATATAGAGCGGACCATTCAGTTTTATCAGACGGCCTTGAATATGGAAGTGATTGAGTTCGGCCAAAACCGGAAGGCGTTGGTCTTTGGCCGGCAGAAATTTAATTTGCACGAGGCCGGCAAGGAATTTGAGCCCAAGGCCAAAACACCGGTGCCGGGTTCAGCCGATTTTTGCTTGCTGACAACGACGCCGATAGACCAGGTTGTCCGGCATTTGGAGGCGTGCGGAATTGCCATTGAGGAAGGGCCGGTAAGCCGTACGGGAGCAGTCGGTCCCATTGTGTCCGTCTATGTGCGGGACCCGGATCAGAATCTGGTCGAAATTTCCAATTACAGCGCATAAGCCGGGATATGGCTTGTGCCTGAACTGAAAGATGCGCTAAAATAACGATGTGCCCCATTCTTGGTCATGGCGCATTGGTGCCGTATTCCGCAAGACATCCATTCCTAATCATACCCGTAATCAAGCGGTGAGGTGTAGCATTATGCTAAAGGCGCTGCCCGGACAATTCGAGCTGAAGACGGCCTTTGCCAAAATTTATTGTGAGCCCAACTGGAAATGGGCGAAGCGGGAGAAGCCGCTTGCTAATTTTGATTTATTTTATGTTTGGAGCGGGGCTGGGGAGGTTATCGTCAACGACGAACCGTTTCAGGTCGGGAAGGGCAGCTGTTTTCTGTTTCGCCCCGGTGATATGACAAGCGCGACACACCATCCGCAAAAGCCGCTTGTGCTGACTTATATTCATTTTGACGTCGATCCGCCCTATCATCTCATTCCCGACCGATACCGGGTGATGAAGGAAACGACGGATTTCGAAGCCCTGCTGACGCGTTATGTCCGGCTGTTCCTGGTGCAAACCTACGGGGCGGAGGAAGAAGCCCGCCTGCTTCTGAAGCAGCTTATGATCCATTTGCTGCGGGATGATCAGGACAAGCCTGAGCTGCGCAGCCATACCCATAACCTGCAGGAGGTTATTCACGAGGTCGCCAACTACATCAAGCAGCATCCGGGCGAGATCAACCGGGTGGAGGAGCTGGCTGCCAGGGCCCATCTGTCCCCGCGGTATTTTTCCCTGAAATTTAAGGAGCTGATTGGGCAGTCGGTTCAAACCTATATGATTCAGGCCAAGATTGAACGGGCCAAGCACCTGCTCCACTATGCGGGCATGTCTGTCACGGAAGTGGCGGATGCGCTCGGCTACCGGGACGTATTCTTCTTCAGCCGTCAATTTAAGCAGTATACCGGCGTTAGTCCGTCCGAGGTCCGGTAAAATAAAACAAGCCTTACAAGCACGGGCGGACTGCACGGCTTGTGAGGCTTGTTTTATTAGGATGATATGGAAGCGAGCGTTTGTATGCTGCTCGAACGGGGGAATCCGCCGCAGGCGCTTAATCCAGCAATATGCCGAGCGGATCGCCCATCTTGACCTTGCTGCCGACGGTCAGGTCCGGCCGCGGCGACAGGATATCGTTCTCAGTCAGCAGAACAACCGTGGAGCCGAACTCGAAATAAGCGAGCTCATCTCCGCGTTCGAGCTTGTCCGGCAGCGGCTTCACATACTGGATGCTGCTTACATTCAGCGCGCCGACCTTGACCACAGCCACTTCGCCGGCCTCATGCTGCATGTAAGTAATAAGCCGTTCATTGCGGCTCAGCACGCGGCGCATATGGCGCAAGCCGAATTCATTGACCGGGTACACCTTGCCCGGGATATGCTCCTTTTCTACAATCGTTCCTGATACTGGCGAATGGATACGATGGTAATCCGTCGGGCTCAGGTACAGTACAAAAAAGAAGCCTTCCTTATAATTGACCGACCGGGGAGAACGGTTAAGCAGCTCCTCCAGTGTATAATCCTGTCCCTTCACGTTCAGCAGTTGGCCGGACTGGATCGTGCCCATGCCTGTAATAACGGCATCCACCGGACTGACGAGTGAACCGGCTTCCTCGTGAATCGGACGCAGGCCCGGCTTCAGCCGGCGGGTAAAAAATGCGTTCAGCGACTCATACTCGTGCAGCGGCTTCTCTGCATCCTCGATGCGAATGCCGTAGGTTTGGGCGAATTTCGGAATGAACCTGCGGCTAAAGGCCGATTGGGCGAACCGCCCGGTCAGGCGCGAGACGAACTTGCGTGAAGACAGCTCTGTTAATAGTCGAAAAAACGGTTTCCACATGAATTGTTATCACCTTTCTGTTTATCAGCCTGAATAGCATACGCCATTATGTAGTCGTTATTATTCTTCCGATCCATATTGACACATAACCTGCGGTTCTGCAACAAAAGAACGCGAAAATTTGCTGTTGCGTATTCGATGGAGCACTTGTATAATAGGGGCAATTGAAGAAGCAACAACGGGGGCTCGATGAAGTCGGGCTGAGATTGCGGCCATTATGCCGCTGACCGTCAATCTGATCTGGGTAATGCCAGCGTAGAGAATGTATGCAATTAGTGCACGAATTGCGTGTATTTTTCGGTCTGCTGGGTCATGCCAGCAGGCCTTTTATGTTTGTATCAGGCTCTTCAAGGAAACATATGGGCAAAGGGAGAGGTTTGGGATGAATCGCTTGAAGTTGGCAGACATTTTGGTGACCGTTGTGATTGCGGTTATTTTTGCGTTGGTGTACCGGATTTGGGGGCCGCTGTATAATGTGGTGGCCCTGGCGGGGATTCAATTGGAGCAGCTGACGTATGGCATGTGGTTTATCGCCGCCACAGTCGCATTTCTTCTAATCCGCAAGCCGGGAATTGCCCTGCTGGCCGAGATGGCCGCCGCCTCCGGCGAGCTTATCGCCGGTTCACAATACGGGCTGGATGCGTTTTTGTACGGCGTTGTTCAAGGGCTGGCCTGCGAGATGGTGTTTGCGCTGTTCCGCTACAAACGGTTTGATTTGGCGGTGGCGGTACTGTCCGGCCTGGCGGCTGCGGCGGGCTCCCTTCTATTTGATGTATACAAAAGCTATTTCACCGAGCTGCAGACGTGGGCGGTTGTGCTGTATGTTGCGTTCCGCTTTATCGGGGCCGCTCTGATTACGGGCGTATTTGCTTACTATTTAGTCAAGGCGCTGGAAAAAACAGGGGTTACGCATCTGCTGCGCCCGGTGTCCAAGGACGACTATTCCGCGCTTGACCGATAAAACGAATCGGAGAGAATGCAATGAATACCGTAGTGGAGATTAGCGGCCTGCGTCTGAAATTTCCCGGCGATCCGGGCCTGCTGTTTCAGGAGCTGTCGCTTACGATTAACCGGGGGGAGAAAGTGCTGCTGCTCGGTCCGAGCGGCTGCGGCAAATCCACCCTGCTTCAGGTGGCCAGCGGGCTTATTCCCGAGACTGTGGAGGTGCCGATGAAGGCCGATCGCGTGCAGACGCCGGAGTCATGGGGGTATGTGTTTCAGGACCCGGACAGCCAGTTCTGCATGCCTTATGTAGATGAAGAGCTTGCATTTGTACTGGAAAATATTCAGGTGCCCCGCGAGGAGATGCCGGAGCGCATCCGCGGCTTGCTGGAGCGGGTGGGACTCGATTTGGAGGACGTGCATACTCCGATTCGCGCCTTGTCCCAGGGGATGAAGCAACGGCTGGCTGTCGCTTCCGTCTTGGCCCTGGAGCCTCAGGTGCTGTTTCTGGACGAGCCGACCTCGATGCTGGACCCGGAAGGGACACGGCAGGTTTGGGATACGCTGGAGAAAGCGGCAAGCCGCCTGACGGTCATCATCGTGGAGCATAAGCTGGAGCGTGTACTGGACTGGGTGGACCGGGTGATTTTGATGAATGGGGAGGGCCGGATCTGGGCTGACGGTCCGCCGGCAGAGCTATTCTCCCGGTACCGGGAGCAGCTGATGGAATACGGAATCTGGTATCCCGGGGTATGGGAGGATTATGCAGCGGGCAGAAGCCTGCCGTCGCGCAAAGAGAGCGGCAATCCCCTAAGCGGCGGATATGCTGAGCTGGATGCGGCGGCGCTGCTTGTTGGCGATGATGCGGCCGGGCTGCGTACATGCGGGTCCGTGGGGGCGCGCGGCGAAGCTTCGCCTATCGTCTTGCTGGAGAGGTTCGAGGGCCTTCGCGGCAAGCAGCCTGCCATTGAGGTGAACTCAGCATCGTTCGGGGCCGGTGAATGGATCACCATGGTGGGGGAGAACGGGGCTGGCAAAAGCACCCTGCTGCTGTCGCTGATGCAGCTGGTGCCGACCCGGGGGAGCTATGAGCTTGCCGGTCAACGGGTGACGGCCAAAACGCCGCTGTATCCTCATCTGGCTTATGTGTTTCAAAATCCCGAGTTTCAGTTCGTCACGGACTCGGTGGAGGATGAAATCGCGTTTACACTGCGCAGACAGCAGATTCCGCCGCAAGAAATCAAGCGGCTCACGGAGGCGGAGCTGGAACGCTTCGCGCTCAGTGCCCAGCGCGGCAAGCATCCATATCAGCTGTCGATGGGGCAGAAGCGGCGGTTAAGCGTAGCATCCGCCATTGTGGGCGGGCAGCCGGTGCTGCTTCTTGACGAGCCGACCTTCGGTCAGGATGCCCGGAACACCTTCGCTATGCTTGAGCAGCTGGAACGCTTGCGGGCCGAAGGCGTGACCGTGCTGATGGTGACCCATGACATGGAGATTGTCCGCCACTTCGCCACCCGGGTTTGGACGGTGCAGGGAGGACGGCTTGTCAGCGACACCCCTGCGCCGAGAGCTGCTGCCGGGGAAGCACAGGAGGTGTCCGTCCTATGAATTGGTTTGATACCGCCCGCCCGACATGGCTGCACCGCGCCAATCCGACATTAAAGCTGATCGTATTTTTGGTTATCTTCCTTTACATTCTGCTTATTCACAACGTGAATGTGATGGTGAATGTGACGGCTGTGACCCTGATTTTATATGCGGCTTTTACAGGTCACTCCTGGCGCGTGCTGCTTCTGCTGCTGGTGCCGTTTGTATTGCTCTTTTTATCCTCCGGCACGTCGATGGTTTTTTTCGGCAAAGGGGAGACCACCTGGGTTCGCTGGGGGCCGGTGCATATAACAGCCGAAAGCTTCCTGAGAGGACTGCATATCGGCTTCAAATCGATTAGCTTCGCTCTGGTAGGGCTTGTGCTCGCTCTAACCACGCGGCCTGTGCAGCTGTTTTATTCGCTCATGCAGCAGGCGCGCCTTCCAGCGAAATTCGCCTACAGCTTCATGGCTGCCATACGTCTTCTGCCGATGATGGCGGAGGAGCTTCGGACATTGCGGATGGCTCTCAAGGTCCGCGGCGCGGATCAAGCTGGCGGGTTACGGGGGATGGCCGTGCTGATGAGGCGGCTGACGGTGCCCCTTCTGGCCCAGAGCATTCGCCGCGCCCAGCGTATGGCTGTAGCCATGGAAGCGAAGCGTTTCTCGAAATCGTCAAAGCGAACCTACTATTATAAAGTCGGCTTCTCTGCCGCTGATCTGGTGCTTGTGCTCTATTTTCTGATTGCCCTGACAGCGGCGCATATGGCGGGATTGTTTTTCCCGTATATCGATTCGCTGGATGTGCGGCTGTAGCCAGCCGCTGCAATTTCATTTCAACGCTTATTTCATTTCAGGGGAGGTCTTATCTATGAAATTTTCCGAACAGCTGCGGCGGGCCGCAGATGCATCCTGGCAGGCAAGCTTCAATCATCCGTTCGTAACCGGGATTGCCGACGGCACACTGCCGCTGGAGAGCTTCCGGTATTATGTGAAGCAGGATGCTTATTACTTGTCTCATTTCGCCCGGATTCAAGCGCTGGGCGCTGCCAAGGCCGCTGATTTGCATACGTCCGGCAGAATGGCTGCTCATGTACAGAGCACCTATCAGGCGGAGCTCAGCCTGCATGAGAAGTTCAGCACGCTGCTCGGCATTACCGAGGAGGAGAAGGCCGGCTTCCAGCCGTCTCCAACCGCTTACGCGTACACCTCGCACATGTACCGCGCAGCATGGAGCGGGCACCTCGGCGATGTTATTGCCGCGATTTTGCCGTGCTACTGGCTATATTACGAGATTGGTGTTCGTCTGCAGGGTTCAACGCCGAAGGAGCCGATTTATCAGGAATGGATTGCCGCTTACGGCGGGGAATGGTTTGAGAAGAGCGTACGGGAGCAGATTGACCGGCTGGACGAGCTGGCGGAGCAGGTAACCGCTGCGGATCGCGAGCGGATGCAGCAGCATTTCCTTATCAGCAGCGTATATGAGCTGCAATTTTGGGAGATGGCCTATCGCCAGGAGAAATGGCCGTTTCCGGTGGCCCCCGAGCAGGCAGGGGCGGGCATAGCCTAGCTTCCTTCAACGCAGCCCCTCGGCCCAACGAATGAAAAATGTAAAAACCGCATTGCCCGAACAGGCATGCGGTTTTTTCGGCTATATTAGATTTGGAAAGCCACATATCCTTTCATACGGTCTAATATAGCGGGTCAACGGATGTTGTCCCCGGCCAGGATAGGGAAGCCGCTTAACGATTTCCGAATAAGAGCTTTGTTGATGCTGCCGGATTCTTATTCAGCGTATCAACGTTCTTGCGCCTTTCGCCTGAACCGGGTCCAAGCCGTTATCCGGGGAATACGGGAGCTATTTCAAGGTTGAGAGCCATCCGGATAGGTTGGCCAGCTCATCATCCTTCAAGGTGCCCTTAAAGCCAGGCATCCCGCCGCCGCCATTCTCCAGCTTCTTGTGGATTTGCGCATAGCTCAATTTGCCGCCGACTTGCTTCAGTGCCGGGGCTTTACCGCCCATTCCGCCTTCCAGGTTACCGCCGTGGCAGGCTACGCAGGAGGTTTTGAAGGCTGCCTCGGCTGCTGCAGCATCAATGGTTGCCGGTGCCGCTACCTCGACCTTCTCGCCCTCTCCGCCTTTTTCCTTGCCCGGTTCGACTTGGACGAACAGATAAACAAGGCCGACGATACATGCAATCGATACCAAAAAAGACATCGCCCATTTATGCATTTCTGTCCCCCCTTTCCCTGTGATTGTAACATTACAGCTCGTAAGTGGCGCATCTGACTTGTGTCAGATGTTTGACAATCAGCATCCAAGCTATCATTACTGATTATAGGCATTTGTCCGCACAAAAACAACCTTTTACAAGGGGGGAATGCGGGTGAAAGGCGCAATCAGCAACTTGGTTGTTCAAGCACTGGTTTGTCATTTAAAAATAGGTCTAAAGTTTGATATGAAAGCGACATTCTTTTCCATTATTCTTATTGGTAGAGGACTTTCTTCGACAAACATACCTTCTACACTCGCATAGGGCAAAACCGGCGAAAGCCGGCGACGCAAAGCTACAGGGGCTACAGCCGCGGAATCCGCCTGCCACGCCAGCCAGCTGCCGAACGTGTTAAGGTTTTTTTGCTGAGATGCAGTCACACCGCTGTGTCTGTCCGTCTTATTCGGAACCAGCAGTAAACGGGCCGGGTCCCTGGTTCAGGATTACAAGGCCCTGTAGGGTGTAAGCGATGCAGCGCATACCGAAAGCTTCACAGTGGTAAGGGGGGATTTACAATGCAAAGCCCGCTTTCGATTCCGACGAATACTGATGCGGAGCGCCAAGGCTTTTCTTGCAAGCTGGGTCAGCACGTTGTCGGCGCATATCCTTCCTCGGAGGGGTGGACTTTTTTCTGCAACAAGGATCGGTACTGCCTCAATGAATCGAGCTGGGATATCGAGCTCGTCATCGGCAAGAAGGAAAGCTTGTTTATTTTTTACTGGAAAGGTGAGGTCAAGGTTCGGCTCCGCTCGGAGCAGCATCTGGATTTCTTTTTGTGGCTCCACCGGCTGCTGCCGGCTCACCGCGGTCTAGCTGCGCGCTAGAGATGCGGAAGGAGCAAATAAAGACAGTGCCTTGATCTAGTTCGGACTCCACTGTAATTTTGCCGTCATGCTGCTCGACAATACTGAGGCAGACAGGGAGACCGAGTCCCGTTCCTTTATTTTTGGTTGTGAAAAATGGCGCAAACAGCTTTTCCAGATGGCTTGGGGCAATGCCGCAGCCGGTGTCTTGAAAGGACATGATGACCTGATTCTCCTCCCAGCGGGTGGAGATCGTCAGCACGCCGTAATCCTTCATCGCCTCCATTCCGTTGCGGGCGAGGTTCAGGATGAGCTGTTTGATTTCTTTTTCATTCACAATCAGGTTCGGCAGCTCGTCGGCCAGCCTCAGCTCCACCGTAAGCCCCCGTAAATTGGCGTCTGCCAGCAATAGCGGCATCAACAGCCGGATGATGTCGTTCAGGTTCCGTTCTTCTTTTTTCACAATCCGGTTCTGGGCCAGCGATAAGAAATCATTGATAATGTCGTTTGCCCGGTCAATCTCCTCTAATATAATGCGGTAATACGTCAGATCCTCCCCGTCGTTTTGTTTCATCAGCAATTGGATGAAGCCGCGGATAACGGCGATCGGATTACGGATTTCGTGCGTGATGCTTGCCGCCATTTGCCCAACCAGATTAAGCCGCTCCATATTCACGATTTCGAGGCGCAGCTGATGAAGCTCCGTCAAATCCTGCCCGATGGCAACTGCGCCGATAATATGGTCGGACTGCACGTCACGGATCGGATATGTGCTGTAGACCAGCACGTAAGGGCCTGCCTGAATGACGGCTTTATCGATAGACTCTCCCCGCAGGGCTCGTTCAAACAGGTCACTGTCGATTGATGTAACAAACCGGCTCATCATCTCTTTGATGGGCTTGCCGATCATTTCTCCTTCTTCCTCCAGATTGAAAAACTTTTTGAAGGTCCGGTTAACCTGCGTGACTCTCCCGTAACGGTCATAGGCAACGAACAACATGGGCATTGCGTCTATGAGCTGCTGCTGCTTTTTCCACTCGTTCAAATACTGCCCCGTCATTTCCTGCAAACGGAGGTTATTCTGCTCTTCCTCTGTCATGTCCAGCACATATGCCACGGCCCCGATGATTTCCCGTGTCTCCGGCGATTTAATCGGTGCCGCGTCACACTGGTAGACGCTCCCGTCCATAAACAGCTTCCCTTTGCTTGTAACCTTCCCTGTTTGCAGCGCATGCATCAGCGGATGCTGCTGCGGAGCTTGCTCGCCGTGACGGTGGTCGGGATTTGCGCTCTCTTCTTCGCCTGCAGACAGGGAGGATTTGAGAAACCGAAGCCCGTTCGGGTTGCTCATGGTAATCGTTTCATCCTTGTCGATCAAGATGAAGCCGCCCGGGATTTTATCAATCATCCAGTGGAAAATATTGCTTTTGCGTGCCAGCTTCTCATGCAGCAGCGATTTTTCATGAAGAGCTTCAAGCAGGTAAACCACGAGCAGCAGACAGAGCATTTTGGCAGTGAATAGAAGGACATTTACGAGCAGGGTATGGAGCGAGACCAGGCTAAATTGCGGCGGGTTGATAAAATGAATGGCCCCGTACACAGCCATGGCGGCCAGTGTAATTTGGGAATACAGCAACAGAATCAGCTTCAAGCGTCCCTTCATACCGGCACGTTGAAATTTCTTGATGCAGAGGAATAGGAAGGGGGTAACCAGCAGGTACGACAATAGGAAATATTCGATATTGTCCAGCCCGGACACCGTAATGCGAAGCAAGATATAGAGCAGTCCGAGCCCGGCTCCGATGAGGTAGCCTCCATACAGCGTTCCGATGATGTAGGGCACAAGCCGGAGACTCATGCTCCAGTCATCAAACGGGTAGCTGAACAGCATGCACAGGGTCATGGAGAACGCGAAAATGGCGGCCAGCCGTAATTTGGCGCCGGAGGAATGAAGCCGCCCCGGCTCTTTGGCCCAGAATTGATACAGAACCACACTAAACAAAACGAATAAGGATTGTAAGACCATATTGTGAATGGGGGGACCAATCCAGAACTCGTCCAAGCTGTCATCTCCTGTCCGGCTTCAATAACCTGTTTATTCCATATATCGGAAAATGGGGATGTGAAAATTTACCTCTTTTTAAAAATACAACGTCCTTTTATTCAGGACAAGCACTAAAATGGGCGGATGCACATATTTTAGTAGGAGGTGCCTGTATACGGGCGAAAGGAGGAACAAAATTTGAACCGGGAACAAGCGGTGAATGGAGCGCTGATTCGTCAGCGGGAATGGCTTGAGATGGCGGAGGGCCAGGCGCGGTGTATCCTTGGCCTGCTGGATCAGGATAGTGTGGAGCGCGATACTGCAGGGCATTTCAGTATGGTGTACGGCGGATTGCTGGAGCAGGCGAAGCGGGGGCTTAGCGCAAGCGCCATGAGCCAGTTGAATCTGCTGGCCTTCGAGACCACGCGGCAGTTCCGGGCTTTTATGCTGCAGCTGCTGCGGGAGCATCTGGTCAACCGGACGGATAAGCAGTGCGCATTAGGGGGGAAGACGGAGCCGGACGAAGCCATAAATGAGATGCTGCATGAGCTTGATATATACCTTGCCTGGCTGCGCGCGGTCATGGCCGGGGAGCCGTCGGACCTTCTCCCGCGAAGAGGCAGGGCGGAGCCTGCGCAGCCGGGGGGCGCTGTTTTGGTATAATTGCCGGTCTCGTGGTATAATGGACATGCGAACAAAATGCGAACGACGTCCACGAGAGCAGGTGTCCGGATTGGCTGAGCCGTTAAAAAAAATGATGAACGAAGCGCTGGTTGAATTTATTGCAAATGGCTGCAGGCGGGAATATGCCGCTTTTCCTGTGCAGCCGTTTGTTCGTGCTGTGTTTGATGCGCAGTGGGAGGGCCGGGAGCTGAAGGAGCGCATCCGCCATATCGCGGTTTGCTTACGCGGCTGCTTGCCGCCCGATTACCGGGAGGCGCTGGCTGTTCTGCTGGCGGCCTTCGGCGCGATCAAGGAAACGAGTCTGGAATATGTCGTGTTTCCCGAGTTTGTAGAGCTGTACGGGCTGGAGGATTGGGAAGCGTCTCTGCCCGCGTTAGAGACCTTTACCCGCAGCTCCACGGCGGAGTTCGCGGTACGGCCTTTCTTTGTGCAGGATCAGGATCGGATGATGGCGCAGATGTCGAGGTGGGCGGAGCATGATAGCGAGCATGTCCGACGTTTGGCCAGCGAGGGCTGCCGGCCGCGTCTGCCTTGGGCAATGGGACTGCCTTCTTTGAAGCGGAACCCGCAGCCGATTGTTCCTGTTCTGGAACGGCTGAAGGAGGACCCGTCCGAGTATGTGAGGCGCAGCGTGGCCAACAATTTAAACGATATTTCCAAAGATCACCCTGACCTGGTGTTGGAGCTGGCCCGTGCCTGGCATGGGCGGCATCCGCTGACGGACAAGCTCCTGAAGCATGGCTGCCGCACCCTTCTGAAGCAGGCGCACCCGGAGGTGCTGACGCTGTTCGGCTTCGGCGCCGAGGGCGGCTGGGAAGTGCGGAATTGGGACATCTCTGCCAAGGAGCTGGAGCTTGGAGGAACGCTTGGCTTTTCGTTTCAGCTGACGAACCGTACGGAGGAGCCGCTGAAGCTGCGGCTGGAGTACGCGGTCGAATTCGCCCGGTTAAGCGGCAAGACGTCAAGGAAGCAGTTTCGTATCTCCGAAACGATCTGCGCTCCCGGCAGGTCGCTGCATGTAAGCCGGAAGCATGCTTTTGCCGACCTGTCGACTCGGAAGCATTATCCCGGAGCGCACCGGATTACGCTATTGGTCAACGGGCAGCCGGCTGCGGAGGAACGTTTTTCATTACGGTGACGGACAAGGTATAATAGAAGAGAAAGCGCAAGTTACTCACGCATATAGGAGGTATAGACATGTCGGTTTATTCATTCCAAGCGGCAACGATTGACGGTGCCGAGAAGTCGCTGGCGGATTACAAGGGACAGGTGCTGCTTATCGTGAATACGGCCAGCGCTTGCGGTCTCACTCCGCATTATAAGGGGCTGGAGGAGCTGTACCAGAAATACCGCAGCGAAGGATTAACAGTGCTGGGCTTTCCATGCAACCAATTCGGCGCGCAGGAGCCGGGCACAGAGGAAGACATTAAGCAGTTTTGCGAGCTGAATTACAGCGTTTCTTTCCCCATGTTTGCTAAGATCGATGTAAAAGGCGAGAATGCGCATCCGCTTTATACGTACCTGGTGGAGCATGTTCCTGCCCCCTACCGGACGGGAGATATAGAGTGGAACTTTGTGAAGTTCCTCGTTGACCGGGAAGGCCAGGTCGTGAAGCAGTTTGGCGCCCGCACCGAGCCGTCTGCGCTTGAAGCGGATATTCAAGCGCTGCTGAACAAATAAAGTGCCGCTTACGGCCCTTGCTGAAACTTGCTGACGTTGTTCAGCTTACTGTAGGCCGCTTGGCTTGCGGAGGAATGAAAGGAAGAAGCGTACGCTTTCCTGATGGGAGGTACGCTTTTTTTTATGCCCGGCCCCCACGAACAGGCATCATCACTCGAATCATTTAGATTGCTGCTAAAACCTGCAACATTTTCCATAAGGGCTCCGTCTAAAGGTCGTACCATCTAAATGAAGGAGGAACTTACGGTGAAAAGGTTTTTGAAACAGGTAGCAATTGGGGGAATTTCATCGGTGCTGCTGCTGTCCGCTTCGGCTCCGGCATGGGCGATGGAGACGGTAGATGCAACCAGGGCGATAGCCGCAACCAGTATAGCGGTGGATTCGGCCGTCGGGCAGACGGAAGCGCCGGCGGACGCCAAAATTTCCAAGGATCAGGCGGTCAGCCTGGCCAAGCAGCTGGTTAAAATCCCGGACGGCTACGAGCTGCGCAATATTAGCTACAACAAAGCCTATTACGAATTGTCCGGCGGACGCGGCGCATGGTCCATGTATTTTGAGAAAAAGGTAACCGAGCGTGCCATCAATACGATTTCCGTGAGCATTGATGCCGAGAATGGACGGCTGACCGGTTATTATTTCAGCGAGAACGATCCGGACAAGAAGCCGTCTTATCCGCCGAAGTATGATTTGTCTCAAGCCAAAACCGTAGCAGACAGCTTCATCGGGGATTTGAATTCAGGTGAAGCAGGCCAAATCCAGTATGACGATTCCTTTGAAAAAGCGTTTAGAACGCCGCTAAACGGCTACGTACAATACAGCTTCAACTATTACCGTGTCGTGAACGGCGCTGTATTCACTAGCAATGCCATCTCGGTTCAGGTAGACGGGGAAGGCCACGTCGTCGGCTACAATTTCCGCTGGGACGACAAGCTTGAGTTCGAAGCTGCAGACGGCGCCATCAGCAAGGAAGCGGCTGTAGCGGCATTCCGCGATCAGCTGAAGCCGCAGCTGAAATACCTGGTTCCTTATAATACCAAAACGAAGCAAATTGCTCTTTCGTACCAAATGAACACGCTTCAGCTGGATGCGAAGACAGGGAAATCGTGGAACTCCGCTCCGGTTGTGCAGGGAGGCGAGCCATTGGCTTCGCAGCCGCTTGCCGCCAAGCCTTCCGCTAACCAAAACCTGACCAAAGAGCAGGCACTGGAGCTCATTACAAAGAACTTCACGATCCCGGCTTCGAACAAGCTGCAGGATGCGTCCTACTATGAGAACACAGCTGCTGACGGTACCGTCGATGCAAGCTGGAATTTGAGCTGGAACAGCACGGATGAGGAGAATCCGTCCAGCGCGTACGCCGCGGTTAACAGTCACACCGGCGAGGTTCGCAGCTTTAGCCGCAATGAGCACAACATTTATTATTCGGCCAAAGACGCCGAGAAGCAGGCCAGCGAGTACAAGGTCAGCTATGATGAAGGGAAAAATACTGCCGTTGCTCTTGTGAAACAGCTGCTGCCTCATTATGCGCATGAGCTGGTGCTGCAGCCGCAAACCGATTTAGGCCAGCAGAAGCTTGCCTATGTTTCGGGATGGTCGTATATATTCAGCCGTCAAGTGAACGGGGTGGAAACGGAAAACGACCGTGTCACTGTCAATGTTGACCGGAAGACCGGAGAAGTGACAAGCTACTGGTCCAGCATTTCCGACTATGACTATCCTGCTTCCCTGCCGCAAACTATTGGGGATAGCAAGGCGCTGGATTTGCTGCTTGGCACCTACAATGTGGAGCAGCGTTATGTGCTTGAGAGCCAGCAATATTACGGCGGTATTCCGATTGAGAAATACCGGCTGATGGTTGCGTCCGGAGAAATTGCGCCGACCGAGGAGGCGCCGGCGGCCACGGCAACACCGAAGGCGAAGCTGGTTTACCAGCTGGTGCCGAAATATACGAGCAACGAGGGCTACTATCTGGACGCGGAGCATGGAACATGGCAAAGCCGTGAGACCGGTGCGCCAGTATCGCTTGAGAAAGTTGTCGTTACGGATATTGTCGGCCATGCCGCTCAAAACGAGCTTCAGCTTATGGTTGATTACAAGGCGCTGGACGTGAAGGACGGCAAGGTTAATCCGGAGCAGCAAATGACCCGCGGCGAAATGATCAAGATGCTTGTTATTTCCTTAAACGGCGGCGGGCCGATTTATCCGATGTTTGCAGCAGGGGCGGCTAAATCATCGTTTAGAGACGTGGCTACGGACAATGCGTATTTCTCTTATGTTGAGTTTGCGGCCCAAAATAATTTGATCGACCGGAACTCGGCGGTATTTAATCCGGAAGCTCTGATGACCCGCGAAGATATGGCGGAGCTGCTGGTGCGCGCGCTGGGTTACCATAAGCTGGCATCTGTAGATAAATTGTTCGCAATCAGCTTTAACGATGCGGATAAGCTGAAGCAAAAAGGCGACGCGGCCATTACCGTCGGACTGGGCTTGCTGAATGTGGACGCGGACGGAAACTTCGGTCCGGAGCAATCGATTACCCGTGCTCAGGCGGCGACCACCTTCTATCACTTCCTGCAAGTTCGCTCCGAGCTGCTGGAGAATTCCTTGACTAATTACTACAGATACTAAAATATGCCAAACAATTTTGTCGCAATATAGCATTTGACAGGTCCTTTCTGTTATAATTATAATCATTCTAAATTGAAAGGGGCTGTTCATGATGCTGAGCGACAATCTGCTTGCAGAACTTAACAAACAAATCAACCTAGAATTTTTCTCGGCCCAAATGTATCTGGCGATGGGAGCTTACTGCAAAGCGGAAAACCTGGATGGCTTTGCAAACTTCTTTATTGTTCAAGCCGAAGAAGAACGGTTCCATGCGATGAAAATTTTCAACTTTATTAATACAATGGGGAAACGCGCTACGATTACCGGCTTTGAATCGCCGCGCAATGAATTTAAATCGATTCTGGAAACGTTCGAAGCCGGTTATAACCACGAGCAGTTTGTAACCCGCCGCTTCTACGACTTGATGGATATTGCCATCGCTGAACGGGAGCACGCAACCATCGGCTTCCTGAAATGGTTTATTGACGAGCAGGTCGAAGAAGAAGACTTGTTTGACAGCCTGATTCAAAAATTGAAGCGTATCGACACGGACAGCAACGCCTTCTTCATGCTGGATAATGAGCTGTTGACCCGTGTCTTCACGCCCCCTGCGAACGAATAATTCGGAGTATTGACGCATCATACGGGAGCTGTCCTGAAAGCAGAGCTTGTGCTTTCAGGACGGCTTTTTTCTTTTTCCAGTAGGAGCTATGTCTTGGTGTTATAGGTATTAACTATTAAATTCATAGAATTTATATATTTCAGTAATGAGTGCGGGGCGAGTATGATGAGTATACGGTCAACCGGATGTGTGCTTGTATGATGATCCGGATAACGTTTATTGAACGGACGGAAGGAAGGATAGCTATGGGTTCTTATGTGTCTTTATTCGGGCAGGTCAGTGCGCCGATATTACTTGCCTGCCTGCTCGGATTTCTGTATCAGCATTATAAAAAGCCCGATGCCCGCACTATGGCAGATGTTAGCCTGTTCGTGCTGTCGCCCTGCCTTATCGTCTCGGCTCTGGCTGAAAGTGAGCTGCAGGGCTCGATATTTCTTGATATTCTGGTGTTTACACTTATTCAGACTGCTTTGTGCTGGGCCGCATCTGCGGGGATAGGGCGTTTGTTCCGGTTTGACCTGGCGTCGAGGCGAGCCATGGATTTAACAACCCTATTCGCCAACTCCAATAATTACGGTTTGCCGCTGCTGCTGCTGGCCTTTGGTACGACCGGGCTTGCTATCGGGGTGACCAACGTGGTGCTTCATATCGTGCTGGTCAACACGCTGGGCATGTATTTGGCTTCACGCACCGCTTTTCAGCCGAAGCAGGCGATCCGGCAAATTGCCAAAACGCCGCTTCTCTATGCTTCGATTGCCGGCGTGATCATTTTTGTGCTGCAGATACGGCTGCCTTCCGATCTGATGGAAGGGCTGAAGCTGGTTGGATCGGCCTATCCCGCTCTTGTGCTGCTAATCCTGGGGATGCAGCTTCGAAAAACAAATTGGCGCCATAGCTGGCGCAAAGAAATCTGGATTTCGCTCGGGCTGCGGATCGTGATCGTCCCGCTGCTGTCATGGATTACGATTCGGCTTATCGGGCTGCACGGCTTGACGGCTTCGGTGCTGTTTGTGCAATCCAGCATGCCGTCCGCCATTAACTCGGTTATGTTGATGGAAAAATACGGCGCGACCAAGATTTGGTGGCCGTCAACGTCGCGGTGACAACGGCTGCCAGCTTCCTATATTTGCCGCTGCTGATTGATTGGTCAGGCGGGTTGTAATTCGGCTTCCACCCTGTTTGAGCCGGATGGATGACATTTCTGGCCTCCGGTCGCTGTGAGGTGCGTCTCTTCATCGGATTTTAAGCTTCTTATGGTAAAATAAGCGTATTTACCGGAAGCCTGGAACGAATGGAGGGGGACGAATGAACCGGGTTGGTGCTTGGCTTAAAGAGCCGCTTGGCAAAGCGTTAAAACGTCTGCACGCCTGGAACGGATGGCTTGTGCTGCTGCTTGCCTGTACGGGCCTGCTGCTGTATTGGCCGTGGCTGCGGGGCGATTTGGCCGGGTTGAATGTGCGGGTTGGGCTTAAGCAGCTGCATGTTATTTTGGGGCTGCTCTCTGCCGTCGTGTTGGTCTTGTACCTGCCGCGGGTGCGCAAGCACCTCAAGCAGCTGCGCGGACCGGCCAAGAGGGGGCAGCGCTGGAATCTGGGCCTTGTGCTTACGCTGCTTGCGGGCTGGATCGGGTCCGGCGCCGTGCTTTGGCTGCAGCGGGACATGCCTCAGGAGCTAAGCAATGCGATGCTCATTGTCCATGATTTGCTGACATGGCTCGGTGTTCCGTGGCTGCTGTATCATTCGCTGTCACGCAGCCGCTGGCTGCGCCGTGAGGCCGGCGGCGTCCATGCCCGGCAGTCTGGCCGTCAAGGGCCGGCGCAGCAGCCCGCAGGCGGAGCGGCAAGCGGTGGACCTCCCGGCCTGCTCTCAGCGGCAGACCGGGAGGCCGGGCCGGGTGAAGCGGGCCAGAGCCCTTCGGACAGCCCCACGGCAAGCGAGCGGCCTGCTGAACGGCTTCCTGCCGGCAGCGGTCCATTCTACACCCGGCGCCGTTTTTTGCGGGGAGCTATTGGAGCCGGTCTGCTGCTGGCGGTCGGTCCATATTTTTACCGGTGGGTCAAGCAGCTTGGAGATACCGGCGGCGAGCTGCTGGAGCAGTATGCCGCCAGCGACCAAAACCGGATGCTTCCGTCCCCCCAACCGCTGCCCGATTCACTTCCTCCGGTTGGGGGCGGAATCGACGGCCGGTTCAGGGTGTATACCGTGACGGAAATGCCAGTCTTTCATTCTGACGATTGGGAATTCCAGGTCGACGGGCTTGTGGAGCAGCGGCTCCGGCTGACGTGGGGGCAGTTGCTGGCGCTGCCCCGCGTTGTTCAGGTGAGCGATTTCTATTGTGTGACCGGCTGGACTGTGTTTCAATGTACATGGGAAGGCATCCCGTTGTCGACGCTGCTGGCAGCAGCCGGTGTGAAGCGGTCGGCAGGGTATGTCAAATTTTATTCCGGTGACGGCGTGTATACGGATGCGCTTAGCTTGGATCAGGCGCAGCTGGACGATGTGCTGGTAGCTGTGCTGCTGGACGGGAGGCCGCTTCCGCAGCAGCTGGGCGGACCGGTCCGGCTTATTGTACCGCGAATGTACGCTTACAAATCGGTGAAATGGCTTCAGCGCATAGAGCTAATCGACACGCCTCACAACGGCTACTGGCAGGTACGCGGCTATGATGTGGACGCGTGGGTGCCGGGCAAAAAGCCGACGGAATGGCAGTGAAAGGAATGGAACCGACATGAACCAAGGCAGCAGGATTCGTTCGGCGTTGCCTCAAGCATTTCATATTATCGACAACAGCGCAGCCATGTGGACCGGAGATGTGCTGCAGCCATTCGCACAGGAAGAACTGTGGTGCAGACAGGTTGGTCAAGGCATGACCCCGATTGTGCACCTGTGGCGTCATGAGAAGGCGCTGGTGGTCGGTCTTCGGGATCGGCGCCTGCCGCAGGCGGAAGCGGCGATGGCCGCGCTGCGTGAGGAAGGCTGGGCGGTGGCGGTGCGCAATTCAGGCGGCGCGGCGGTTCCGCTGGATTCCGGCGTGCTGAATGTTTCGCTCATTTTGCCGAATCCGGCGGGCCGGATGGAGCACCATCAGGATTTCGCGCTTATGGCGGCACTGCTAGGGGAAGTGCTGGCTCCCTATACCGGTGCGGTGAAGGCTGGGGAAATCGCGGGCTCTTACTGCCCGGGAGACTATGACCTTAGCATCGGGGGCCGCAAGTTTTGCGGGATTGCCCAGCGCCGTCAAATTCGCGCCTTCGTGGTCCAGGCTTTTATCGTGACCGAAGGCAGCGGGGAGCAGCGCGGGCGTACTGCCCGGCGCTTCTACGATCAGGCCGCGCAGGCCTGTAGCAGCGGAGAAGATGCACGGGAGGGCGGTCCGCAATCCCGGACGGCTGCAGCTTCCGGGACGGGCGCAGGATCAGGATCAGGCTCTCAAGTCCAGCCGCTGCTTGCCAGCGGTGCCGAGAAGCAGGACGGCAGTCACCCGCAAGCGGGCGGCACTGTGCGGGCTGCGACTCCCGAGAAGGAAGCTGCCTTGCACAAGGAGGCTCATTATCCGCGTGTGAGCCCACAGCAAATGGCAAGCTTGACAGAGCTGGGTGTACCGCTTACCGCGGCGGACCTGTCCAGACGGATTGTTAGCTTTCTGGAGCAGCTTGGAGGGAAATCACAGCCGGAGAGACAGAATGGCGGCAGCCAGGAGCTGCCGGCTGCTGAAGTGCAGGAGATGGTCAGGCAGCTTCATCAGCGCTATGATCGGAGATAAGGCCTGCGCCAGCAAGAAAGCGGCGTAAGCCTGAATCGTCCCATGGTCTATGTATTGAAAAGCAAAACCAGTCGAGCGCAGAGCCCGACTGGTTTTTGTTTTTCTCCAGGGATTCATCCCTTGCGGCTGCTGCATCCTCCGGTTAGATTTCCCAAAATTTCTTCAGCGCCTCAGGCAGCGCGGCCTGCCACAGCCCCCAGACGTGCTTGCCCGGCTTCTCTTCATACACAAGCTGCGTGCCGCGCGCTTCAAGCAGCACCTTCATTTCCCGGTTGAGGGACAAGAAGTCAAACCTCCCGCGGTCTGTTTTGACCTCGTCTTCATCCAGGCCGATCAGCTGATACAGCTTGAGCCAGGACAAATCTGTTTCCCGGGCTACCCGGGCAGAGGAGGAGGGCAGGAACGCGCCGGACAGCGCAATGACCTGATTGAACAGCTCCGGATAATCCAGCGCCAGATGAAGGGAGACGGTGCCGCCCAGCGAATCTCCGGCCAGCAGCCGTTCATCCCTTGACGGCCGCGCGGCAAAGCGCTGCTCCACCCACGGAATCAGCTCCTCCGCGAAGAAGCCGCAGTACGCCTGAAAGCGGCTGCCGTCGGGAGCATACTCTTCCGTGCGGACCTTTTTGTCCACATCCACCCCGACGATAAGGAAGGGAGACATATTTTCATCTAATATCAGCCTTGTAGCGGTCGTCGCCGCCCGTCCGAAGTTGAAGAAATCCTCGCCATCCTGGCAGTATAACACCGGATAGGACAGCAGCTCATTATAGCCCGGCGGCAAAAAAACACGCAGGTTCCGGGATTCGCCCAGAAAATCTGACACCACACATTCTTTCAGCACGGTTCGTTGATAATATTGGGCGTCGCCTGTTGTCATCGCTTCGTCACTCCCGCAGCAAAATCGTTGTCCTGAAACCCGATAATCCGGCTGTTTGAATGGAATCGGTTTCAAGCCCCGGACGGCATTCCTTTGTCGAAAGAGGGAAAACCGCCTATATCATGGTTTACAGGATGATTTTCTATTTATTTGAACAAAATAATACTAACATGAATATGGATTTTTTGTGAACTGTACTATATAATAAAGTCATCCTGTTATATACTCATGTTTATTGAAAGTCCATATGGAGCAAGCGAAGAGCGTTTTGGATGTTATGATACAGAGGTTTAGATATACTATAACAGATGCACTTGCTGTCCCATGTGGAAGAGCACTACATTCATTCACGAGGTGAAGATAATGACCAACGAGGTGAAAGAAATGAGCAAGCCGCTGTACGAGGTTCGTGTTGAAAAAGTGGAGCCATTGACGATTCTCGCTCTCGACGGCACAGTCGTCAATGAGAAAGAAATGCCGGCCATTTCCGATGAGAAGCTGAAAGAGCTCATGTACAAAATGGTATTTACCCGCGCATGGGACCAACGTGCCGTGAGTCTCGGCCGTCAAGGACGCCTGGGCTTCTACGCTCCGGTATCCGGACAAGAAGCAACGATGATCGGAAGTCAGTCCGCACTGGATAAGGAAGACTGGATTTTGCCGGGCTACCGTGATATTCCGCAAATTTTTTGGCATGGTTATCCGATGTACCAAGGCTTTCTTTACTCGCGTGGTCACCAGCATGGCGGTCAAATTCCTGAGGGCGTAAACGTATTGATGCCGCAAATCATCATCGGCGCGCAATATGTGCAGGCAACAGGCGTAGCCATGGGTCTAAAAAAACGCGGCAAGAAAAATGTCGCAATCACCTACACCGGAGACGGCGGCTCTTCCCAAGGGGACTTCTACGAAGCGATGAACTTTGCCGGAGCATTCAAGCTTCCGAATATTTTCGTTGTTCAAAATAACCGTTATGCCATTTCCACACCAGTCGAGCTGCAAACTGCCGCAGAGACCATTGCACAAAAAGGGATTGCAGCCGGTATCCGCTGCGTGCAAGTGGACGGCAATGATATTCTGGCTGTTTACAAAGCTGTATCCGATGCTGCTGAGCGCGGCCGTAACGGAGAAGGCGCAACACTCATCGAGGCTTTGACCTACCGCTTCAACCCGCATTCCATGTCCGGCGACGATCCGACCCGTTACCGTACGAAGGATGAGGAAGCACAGTGGCTGGAAAAAGATCCGCTGACCCGTTTCCGCAATTATCTCGTGAAGAAGAAGCTTTGGAGTGAGGCAGAGGAAGAGAAAGTGGTTGAAGAAGCGAAGCAGCACGTTGCTGACGCGATTAAAAAAGCGGACACGTATCAGAAGATGACGATTCCGGAGCTGATCGACAGCATGTTTGAGGTTACGCCTCATCATTTGGAAGAGCAAAAACAAGCGTACCTGAACCAGGAGGGGAAATAAACGATGGCACAGTGGACCATGGCTCAAGCGCTGACCGACGCAATGCGTCTGGAGCTCAAGCGTGACGAGAACGTTCTTATTTTTGGTGAAGACGTAGGTAACAACGGCGGGGTATTCCGGATTACCGAAGGACTGCAAAAGGAATTCGGCGTTGACCGCGTATTCGATACACCGCTGGCGGAGTCCGGTATCGGCGGTTTGGCAATTGGTCTTGGCCTGACAGGCTACCGTCCGATTGCAGAGATTCAATTCGTCGGCTTCATCTTTGAAGCACTTGATTCCATCGCCATTCAAGCGCCTCGTATGCGCTGGCGTTCCGGCGGGCGCTACAACAGCCCGATTACGTTCCGCACCCCGTTCGGCGGCGGCGTAAAAGCGCCCGAGCTTCACTCTGACCCGCTGGAGGGCCTGATGTGCCAAACTCCGGGGATCAAGGTTGTCGTTCCGTCCAATCCATACGATGCAAAGGGCCTGCTGTTGTCCTCCATTCGTGATAATGACCCTGTGTTCTTCATGGAACACCTGAATTTATACCGTGCATTCCGTCAAGAAGTACCGGAAGGCGACTATACGATTCCGCTGGGCAAAGCCAACGTCGTCCGCGAAGGTAAAGATGTCACGATTATTACTTACGGCGCTATGGTTCATGCGTCCCTGAAAGCTGCCGAAGAGCTTGAGAAAGCACGCGGCGTACAGGTTGAAGTGATTGACCTGCGTACCATCAGCCCGATTGATATCAACACCGTTGTCGCTTCGGTTGAGAAAACAAACCGTGCAATTGTCGTACAAGAAGCGCAAAAATCCGCAGGCGTTGCCGCGGAAGTCATCGCTCAAATCAACGAGCACGCGATTCTTAGCCTGGAAGCGCCGGTGCTGCGCGTAACCGGACCGGATACCGTCGTTGCATTCCCGCTCATCGAGCATGAGTGGATTCCGAACACGACCAAAATCGTTGCCGCACTGAACAAAGTGCTGGACTTTTAATCGAGGAGCGTGAACAGCGTGGGCAAATTCGTATTCGGACTCCCCGAGCTTGGCGAGGGCATGCACGAAGGGGAAGTCGTCAAATGGCATATTAAACCGGGTGATGTGGTCAAGGAAGACCAAATCATCATGGAGGTTCAAAATGATAAAGCCGTCGTGGAGATTCCATCTCCGGTCAACGGCAAAGTATTGGAGCTTGCTGTAGCGGAAGGAACCGTATGTCACGTGGACCAGCCGCTCGTCAGCTTCGAAGTGGAAGGCGACATGCCGGAGCAGGCTTCGCATGGCCATGCGGAAGCACCGGCCGCAGCGCCGGCCGCTCCTGCGCAAGCTGCGCCTGCAGCGGCGCAAGCGGCCCCGGCGGCACAGCCTGCCGCTGAAGCGGCAGGCGCAAGCGCGTCGACTGCAGCAGCAGACCGCAAGGTGCTTGCTACGCCAAGCGTGCGCAAGCTGGCCCGCGACAAAGGCGTTGCCATCTCGCTCGTGTCTGGAACCGGCCGTCATGGTCAGGTTACCCGTGATGACGTGCTGGCATTCCTGGCTGGCGGCGGACAAGCAGCGGCTCCGGCTGAAGCGGCAGCACCGGCTGCAACTGCAGCTCCTGCAGCGAAGGCCGTCGTTTCCGGCGACCGCGTAGAAGAGCGCGTGCCGTTCAAAGGCATCCGCAAAGCGATTGCCAATGCGATGGTTAAATCGGTCTACACTGCACCGCACGTGACCTTGATGGACGAAGTGGACGTTACTGACCTCATCAAGCTGCGCGAGAAGTCCAAGCCGATGATGGACAAAAAGGGCATCAAGCTGACCTACCTGCCGTTCATCGTAAAAGCGCTGATCGCAGCGGTTCGTCAATACCCGATTCTCAACGCAATGCTGGATGAAGCAAACAACGAAATCGTGTACAAAAAGTACTACAATATCGGTATCGCTGCCGACACAGATAACGGCCTCATCGTGCCGGTTGTGTTCGACGCAGACCGCAAGAGCATCTGGAGCATCGCTTCGGAAATTAAAGACCTGGCTACCCGCGGCCGCGACGGCAAGCTGGCGCCTAACGAGCTGAAGGGCAGCACGATTTCCATTACCAACATCGGTTCCGCCGGCGGTATGTTCTTCACTCCGGTCATCAACTTCCCGGAAGTTGCGATTCTCGGAACTGGCCGCATCACACAAAAGCCGGTTGTCAAAAACGGCGAAATCGTAATTGGCAACGTAATGAGCCTGTCTCTCAGCTTCGATCACCGTCTCATCGACGGAGCAACAGCACAAAACGCCCTGAACTACATCAAAGAACTGCTGGCTGACCCGCAGCTTCTCGTCATGGAGGTGTAACACATGGTCGTAGGAAGTTTGACGCAAGAGGTTGATGTTATCGTTATCGGCTCCGGTCCCGGCGGCTACGTTGCCGCTATCCGGGCCGCACAGCTCGGCAAATCGGTCGTTATCGTAGAGAAGGGCGACATCGGCGGCGTATGCTTGAACGTAGGCTGCATCCCGTCCAAAGCCCTGATCTCGGCCGCGCATCAATATGAAACGGTTCAGCATGCTTCCGCTATCGGGATTTCCGCTGACAATGTTTCGGTTGATTTCAGCAAGGTTCAAGAGTGGAAAGGCACCGTCGTCAGCAAAATGTCCGGCGGCGTGGCCCAGCTGCTCAAAGGCAATAAAGTAACCCGCGCAGTGGGCGAGGCGATTTTCACCTCGGAGAACGAAGTCCGCGTCATGACGGAAACAGAAGGCGTTGGCTACAAATTCAATCACTGCATTATCGCTACAGGCTCCCGTCCGATTGAGCTGAAAGCATTCCCGTTCGGCAAACGTATCATTTCTTCGACCGGCGCGCTGGCGCTGCAGGAAATTCCGAAGAGCATGGTCGTTATCGGCGGCGGCTACATCGGTGTCGAGCTTGGTCAAACGTTCTCCAAATTCGGTACCAAGGTTACAATTCTCGAAGGTTCGGCTTCCATCCTGCCGGGCTTTGAGGCGGAACTGACCCGTTTCGTAACACGCAACCTGAAGAAAACGGATGTTGATATCGAGACAGAGGCACTGGCTCAAGGCGCTGAGCAAACCGAAGACAGCGTAACTGTCACTTACACCGTCAAAGGCGAAGAGAAGAAGGTTACAGCCGATTATGTGCTTGTAACCGTCGGACGCCGTCCGAATACGGATGAGCTGGGACTGGAAGCAGCCGGAGTCAAAATGACGGATCGCGGCCTGATCGAAGTGGATCATCAAGGACGCACAAGCGTACCGAACATTTATGCTATCGGCGACATTGTTCCAGGTCTTGCGCTCGCGCACAAGGCTTCGTACGAAGGTAAGGTTGCTGCAGAAGCAATCGCGGGCCTGCCTAGCGCTGTCGATTACAAAGTGATGCCGGCTGTCGTATTCTCCGATCCGGAGATCGCAAGCGTAGGCCTCAGCGAGACAGAAGCGAAAGCACAAGGCCGCGAGGTCGTTACAGGCAAGTTCAACTATGCGGTGAACGGCCGTGCGGTTTCCCTGAACGCCGGAGACGGGTTCGTGAAGCTTGTTGCGGACAAAGAGACGAACCTGGTTATCGGCTGCCAAATCGTTGGCGCGGAAGCATCGAACCTGATCGCGGAGCTTGGTCTTGGTATCGAGATGGGCGCAACGCTGGAAGATATCGCATTGACTATTCACGGTCATCCGACCTTGGGCGAAATCGTCATGGAAGCTGCTGAAGTGGCGCTCGGCCACCCTGTACACAGCATCGTGAAATAAGGAAAGACACGTCTTTCCCCTATATCTAAAAACAACAAAGCCGCCGGCTGCGCTTGAATAGCGCGTCCGGCGGCTTTTAATGTCCAGTTACCCTTAGCGGGATGATGCAGGATTGTCAGCGGCAGCAGTTGAAGTGTTGAGGTTCGACCGCCCGCCACGCAGTGTCGCCACGCGCGCTTGGGATTCGCGCGCTGGCAGACGACGCCTCCTTTCCGCACCGCGCGCAGCTCCAGCGCGCGGTGGTTCACTGCATGACGGCGGCCCGATGGCCACATGCGCAGGCATGTCGCCATCGGGCCGCAGTGCAGAAGGCAGACGAGCACTTGCCGACGAAACAAAAAATTCAGGCGCCACGTGCCACGTGGAGCCTGAAGGGGAGCTACGCACTTTCAATCTCTAAGGCTTGCTCCTGTGTTTCTAAAATCAATTCAACCGATTTAATCCGGTGCTTGCTGACATCGCGCACGATGAAGCGTAAATTCTCATGAACGAATTCCTTGCCGTTCTTCGGTTCCTGGATTTGGCTGTATAACCAGCCTCCAACCGTATCCACTTCAATGTCTTGGAAATCGATACCGGTTAAGTCACTGACTTCATGCAGGGAAACCTTACCGTTAAGCAGATAGCAGTTTTCCGCCAGCTTCTCGACGTCTTTGCGTTCATCGGCATCGAATTCGTCACGGATTTCACCGACAATCTCTTCAAGAATATCCTCGATGGTCAACAGACCGGACGTACCGCCGTATTCATCGACCAGAATGGCGATATGAACCCGTTCCTGCTGCATCCGCTTGAGCAAGGACTTGACTGGCATTCCTTCAGGGACCGTCAATACCGGGTGGATCAGCTTTTTGAAGTCAAACTCGCGGTTGTCCTGGTATTCCAGAAATAGCTGCTTCGTGTTGATCATGCCGACGATGTTGTCTTTGCTGTCAGCGGCGACCGGGAAGCGTGTATATTGTTCTTTACGGATAATGTCCATGTTTTCTTGCAGTGATTTCGTTGTATATAAGCAAATCATATCTGTCCGGGGAACCATGATTTCCTTTGCATGCATCTCGTCAAAGGCAAAAATCCGGCTCACGTAGCCATATTCCGTGTTGTTGATTTTTCCGCTCTGGTAGCTTTCATTCAGAATAATGCGGATTTCTTCCTCCGAGTGGGCTTCTTCATGCTCAGTAGCGGGCTTCAGGCCGAACAGCCGGATTAAGGCATTGGCCGACCCGTTTAACAGCCAGATGAACGGATACATGATTTTGTAAAACGCGATAATCGGTTTGGCAGTCAGGAAGCTGAGAAATTCCGCTTTTTGAATTGCCCATGATTTCGGGGCCAGCTCACCTACGACGACATGTAGAAAAGTAACGGAAACAAAGGCAAGCACAAAGGATAAAATATGACTGATGTCGCTGTTTACGCCGAATTTCTCAAATAAGGGCAAAAGCAGCAGCTCTACCGTCGGTTCGCCAAGCCAACCGAGTCCGAGCGCGGTGATGGTAATTCCAAGCTGACATGCAGACAAATATCCGTCCAGATTGCTGGTTACTTTTTGAACGGCCAGAGCGTTCTTCCTGCCTTCGAGCACTAACTGATCGACACGGCTGGAACGAAGCCGGATAATGGCAAACTCCGTCGCCACGAAAAAAGCGGTTAATGCAATTAATACAGCAATCATAAACAGACTTAAGCCTATACCCATTGGGCATCTCACGATCCTTCTTTTTGGATTTTAAGTTCTTATGAACTATTATAATGAACCTGACTGATGAATTGCAATGCTCCTATTCTAAGCATAGCGGCTGACAAGCGCGATTATGACGGGAAAATGAACGCTGGAAGCCTGTTATTACCGGATATCTTGTCTTTACAACGTCATATCGAGAGCGTATGATGTGTTCATATGAATTGGTCTTGTGTTGGAAGGAGGTAGCGTGTATGGAATCTTTTACACTTACCCGTAAGGAAATGGCCTGTCTGCTGCTGGCCCTGGATGGGCGCCACAGCCAGAAGCCGCTGCAGGTTTTGCAGGAAGCCTGGAACAAATCGCATCGCCAGGCGTGTGAGGCCGGGACGACGCTGCCGGTATTTTTGGCTACCGATGTGCCGCCGATACTGGAGAAATTGATGAAGGGCATTGAAGTCAAGGGCTTCTCCTTACAGGAGATTGCCGCTTTGGGACAGCTGATTGAATATTCCAACCTGTCTATTACTTCGATGCAGAACTGGGTCAAACGGGATTTCAAGCCGTATTTCGATTGTCCGAAGCTGGGGAAGAAGTATTCGCTGAATCAAGCGGCCCTGCTGTACATTATAAATGATTTGAAATCCAACCTGGATTTCCATTCAATTGGGAAGCTGTTTGAAATTTTGTTCAACAAGCCGGAAACCGATCACGATGATCTGATTGGGCCGATGGAGCTGTATGCATCGTATTCCTTCATGTTCGAGGAGCTGGATGCAAATAACGACCAGCTGATGGATACGGTCGGCCATGTCATCGGCGGCCGGAAGCAGGATAATGTGACGGAGAATGTGATTCGGGCGTTCGCCGACCGGGCTGCGGAGAAGCTGCCGCATTTGTCGAAGGAGCAGGCCGAAGCGCTGCGGAATGTGCTTGTAATCGCCACGATTTCGATTCAGACCGCCTTTTTCCATGCACTGGCCAAAAAATACTTCAATGCCACGTTGTTTTTTAAGCCGATCCCCCAGACGACGGATTCATGAAGCGGCTGTGTGATGCTTTATTCTTGATGAAGCATTATCTCACAAGCGGGTGGTCCGGTGCCGGCAGGCAGTATAGGTTTTGTAAAAATAAGCCCCTGCTGTTCCGCGGTTGCTCCGCGGCAGCGGGGGCTCGTGTGTGAATGGCGCCATATCGCCGGTTCATCAGTCAGCTGGCGTGAATAGTTTTTGAACCGATGCGGGTTACGAATTACAGCCGCCACTTAAGCTTGCCTGTTAAGTGTTTTAAGTCAGCTCCATCATCCGCCCGGCTCCGGGCTTGTGCCGGACGCCCGCTGCCTGCCGCTGCGGCGGCTCCGATGCTTCGCTTGGCCCGGATTGAGGGAACTGCAGGTCATGAAGCTGCTTGTAGCGGCCGTTAATCGCCAGCAGCTGTTCATGCGTGCCCTGCTCCAGCACCGTGCCCTGCTCCATAACGACAATCCGGTCGGCTTTCTGGATAGTGGAGAGGCGATGGGCAATCACGATACAGGTCCGTCCGGTCAGCAGAGCGGAAAGCGCTTCCTGAATGAGATGCTCGGATTCGGTATCCAGGGCTGAGGTGGCCTCATCCAGAATGATGATCCGGGGGCTGCATAGCAGGGCGCGGGCAATGGACAGCCGCTGCTTTTGCCCGCCGGACAGCTTGACACCCCGCTCGCCGACTTGGGCATCGTAGCTGTCCGGAAGCTGGAGGATGAAGCTGTGGGCGTTCGCGGCCCTTGCAGCCGCCTCGATTTCCGCCTCCGTGGCTTCGGGCTTGCCGAAAGCGATATTTTCACGAATGGTGCCGTTCAGCAGAATGACATCCTGCGAGACGATTCCCATATTCCCGCGCAGGGAAGCGAACGAAATATCCCTTACATCAATGCCGTCGAGTGTAATATGTCCCGCCTGCGGCTCATAAAACCGGGCAATCAGATGCGTGACGGTCGATTTGCCCGCGCCGGAGGAGCCGACAAGAGCGGTAATTTTCCCCGGGCTGATGTCCAAATCAAGGTTTCGCAGTACGGGGGCATCGTCCTGATAGGCAAAATCGACACCGTGAAACTTCAAATGCCCTTGAACCGATGAAAGCTCAACTGCATCCGGGTGCTCTGTAATTTCCGGCTTCGTATGGAGAATTTCACTAATCCGTTCGTAGGCGGCCGAGGACTGCTGGATTAACGTCATCGTGCGGCTGAACTGGCGGATTGGGCTTTGCAATAGACGCAGATAGGCAAGAAAGGCGGCAATCGCCCCGACCGTGAATTCCCCCTGAATGGCCTTCCATGCGCCGAATACGAGCACAATGACCATGCCCAAATAGTTCAGCAAATCGACAACGGGCTCAAAAATCGAACGCAGCCGGAAGGCTTTGAGACTGGCGCGCATATTTTTGCGGCTGCGGGTCAGGAACTGCTCGCTGGAGCCTTCCTCGTTCCCGAAGGACTTGATAAGGCGGATTCCGGAGAGGGAATCCTGAAGGTGATTACTGACCTCCGCGACGGATTCCTGCACAGCCTTGAAATTGGAACGCATCCTTTTGCCGAAGGAACGGGATACATAGTACGTCACCGGCAGCGTACACAGCAGGAGCAGTGTCATTTGCCAATCTACATAGAGCATGTAGGAGGCAATCGCTAAAAAAGTGAACAGCTCGGTCACGATTTGCACCATACCCGAGGTCACGAGCTGCTGGAGCATATTGACGTCATTGGTGACCCGGGACATTAAATCGCCGGTCCGGTTCCGATCGAAAAATTTCATATCCAGCGATTGAATATGACGGAACAAATCGTTGCGCAGGGTGAAGATAGCGCTCTGCCCCAGCCAGGTCATGCAATAGCCGCTGATGAAATTAAACAGCCCGAGCAGCCCGGCTACGCCGATAATGCCGAGTCCGATCCAAACCAGGCTGGAATACTGCTTCTGGGGAATGACCTGGTCAATGGTATATTGCGTCAGCTGGGGAATGGCGAATTCCAAAAGGGAAATGACAGACATGCTTGCAACCGCCGCCGCCATCAGCAGCCAGCGGGAACGGACCAGCGAGAACAGATGGGCATACATCGCCTTCATGCTGTCCTTGCGCAGCGGAGGAACTTCCGAGCGGAGCGGGTTGGTGCCTCCATTAAATTTCATAAGCCTCACCCCTGTAATGATTGATAAAAAATACAAATACGATATATCGTTAATATAAACGATATATCGTATTTAAATCAAGCGCAACCTTTTACACACCGGAAATGCAGGTATAGCAGCACATTTTATCATGGGCGAAATGCTTCGATTCGCGCCTTCATAGACCGTTTTTCGGATAGATACCGGCTCGATGCGGAACGATAAGAATACAGATCTTGTAAAATTTATTAAGCGACAGCGAAGCTTAAAAGGGGCGGATTCATTTGGAAGTCAGGGGGCTTTGCAATAGCAATAGAAATAAAAGCTGGCTGAGATTATCGCCAGGATTAGCACAGCAGCAAGCAGCAGCATAATTGTCGTCAGCACCATGATTTCCCCCGTTTTCCGCCGTTTCCGCTCATTCAAGTTACAAGCCTGCTCGCCAAAATTCGCGCGGGGTATTTCTTTGGAGAAGCTTCGGCGCTGAAGCAGGTGAGGAAAACGAAGCTTCCCATGCTGTTTATTCATGGCGGCGCAGATACGTTCGTGCCGACGAGTATGGTGTATGAGCTGCTCGAGAACGGTCCCCGCCACAAGCAGCTATTTATCGTGCCGGGGGCGGGGCACGGCTTGGCCCGTAGGGTTGACCGGGAGGGGTACGATCGAGAGGTAGCCGGATTTGTTTCCCGTTATGTGAAGTAATGGGGAACAAATCCGGCTATCTTGCTCGCTGGAAGGGAAACCTTGCAATCCAGCTTTGAAGCCATTGTTATCATTTTCCTTATGATTAACGGCTTTTGACTAACAATTCGATGGCTTCTTGAACAAGTTTATTTGAATCTTCGCCAGATGCCTGCGCTTCGATAATACATTGTTGAAGATTTTCTGCCACAATTTGAGCAATGGCCTTATCAGCTGCATTGCGGATTGCCGAGAGTTGAGCAATAACTTCCTTACACGGCTTCTCTTCATCCATTAATCGGAGAACTCCACGGGCTTGTCCTTCAATACGTTTCAAACGTTTTTTTATATCATCATTGTAATGGTATCCCATTGAAATCGACGTCCTTTCATTTTGATTACCTATACAGTATACAGGTATTATAGACAAAAACCGATATTAGATAAATAAATTAACTTTTGCATCTGTAGCATCGCCCAAATATCCAGCTACCCCTGCATATTCGAGACCATCTATAAGCTCTTCCTGCTGTAATCCCAATAAGTCCATTGTCATTGTGCAGGCGACAAGCTTTACTCCTTGCTCTTGGGCTAACTCGATCAGTTGCGGCAAGGTAAGCGCATTGTGCTTTTTCATTACGTGCTGAATCATTTTAGGACCCATTCCCATAAAATTCATCTTGGATAAGCCTAGCTTTTTAGGTCCCCGCGGCATCATCCAACCAAACGCTTTTTCGAGGAATCCTTTTTTTACTTTAACCACTTCATCCTTTCTCATGGTATTCAGACCCCAGAACGTAAAGAAAATGGTTACTTCGTGGTCATAAGCAGCTGCCCCGTTTGCAATAATAAAAGCAGCTATTGCTTTATCCATCTCACCGCTAAATAAAACGATTGTTGTTTTTTGCTTTTGATTTTCCATAGGATCATCTCTCCCATCTTTTTTACCCATACGTGTATGGGTATATCATAAGACAAAAAAATATATACGACAATGATTCAAATTCATCCATTTCTTACAATACGGAAGACCAAATCTTCACTGCTGTTGCTGCAATGAGGATCACTAAACCATAACGTAATACGCCTGTATGGATTCTTGAACTTATGTTTGAGCCTAATGGCGCGCCGATCAGGCTGCCCAGAATGACAAATAGCGTAGGTACGAGAGGAATCGGTCCTGCAGATACCTTGCCGGCCACACCGCCAACGGCGGATATAAAAACGATGGCAAGAGACGAGGCAATCGTTGTTCTTATCGGTATTTTCAAAACTGTCAACATCAATGGAATTAAAATGAAAGCACCGCCAGCACCGACAATACCCGATACAATTCCAACAACAAACGAGGATGAAACAGCGATCCATCTATTAAAATGAAGCTCTCCACGCTCTTCTTTCTTTTCTTCACGATTCGGTATAAGCATCAAAATGACTGCAGCAATAGCTAGAACACCGTACAATATATTAATGGCCTGGCTTGAAATATAGTTTGAACCGATACCGCCAATCAAGCTGCCGAACAAAATACTGCTGCCCATATAGATAACGAGTCCTTTATGAATGGAAGAGGAGCCCGATTGCTGTTTCTTACGATAGGCTAGCATTCCCGCCAGGGATGCAAAAAATACTTGAAACATACTTATCGCTGACACTTCTTGCGCTGTGAACGAAGCAACCCCAAGATTAGACGGTACGAATAATAATAGCGGGTAATTTATGATTGCTCCTCCAATTCCGAGTAAACCCGAAAAGAATGAGCCGGTTAATCCAAGAACAAGCATTGTTACCTCTAGTAATGCCTCCATAAAATCCTCCTCCTCCTTGGCAGAATTCCAATTGAAGCAAATCATGAAGAAGAAGCCTGCTGTGATCTTGGTGCCGGAATAATCTATACACAAAATTACTAAGCGAACACGCGAAGTGTTCGCTCCTATGCATTATTTCTTTCTTACTAAAAATTTGTATACGCCATTGTCTTCTTCGTGCTTAATAAGCTCGTGGTTTGTTTGCTTTACCCATGCTTGAAAGTCGTTCACCGAGCCTTTATCGGTTGATAAAACCTCCATCAGTTGGCCTGATTCCAATGAATCCAGCGCCTTCTTTGCTTTTACAATTGGCATAGGACATGCCATTCCCTTGGTATCTACAGTAATATGGCTTTGCATTTAAGAAACCCCCTTATTATTTATCGTGAATGGCACAACGGTTAGGACCTATTTCCATATCACGCTGCTCCTCATCGGTTGGTGTCATTTTGCCCATATTCACTTGTCTTATTTCCTGATATGCATTTGGCTGAGGAGGCAAATTCTCGGTTACAGCTTTTCTAAACTCCAGCTCATTCTCCATATTCAAGCCTGGATTTTCTTTAAACAAATCACCCAATCGTGCAGACACTTTACCGCCTTCCCCTAATTCTGTCGCTTTGCCAAAGTGAGCAGGAAGGACAATTAAATCTTCAGGCAATTGCTTATACCGGTTGTATAACGTATCGCGAAGGTCGCTTACCCAGTCCTCGGCTTTTCCAGCTAAATCGGGTCTTCCAATGGACTGAACAAACAGAATATCGCCAGAGAGCAAATACTGATTGTCTACAAGCAATGAAGTACTGCCGATTGTGTGTCCTGGTGAATAAATCGGTTGAATATGAATACTGGTATTGCCAACAGTAATCTCTGCATGTTCCTCCAGCTTGTTATAGCTAAAGACAACTTCATCAGCGTCTTTTGGTGGAAGCCAATACGCTGCACCTGTGCGTTGGGCTAATTTTAAACCACCAGATATATGATCAGCGTGAAGATGGGTATCGAGTGTGTGCTTAATAACCGCGTTTTTCTCTCTTGCAAAATCCTCCATGACTTCTGTCATACGCAATGTATCAATAACGGCGGCTTCACCGCCGGAGACTATCATATAAGACAGACAACCTTTGCCAATGCGTACAAATTGGTAAATCGCGCCGCTGTCCTTTAAATCGCCCGCCAGAACTGGCTCCAAATGCTCGCTCCAGGCCTTCATGCCTCCGACAAGGTAGGAAACATGATGCTTTCCCTGTTCAACCAGCTGTTCTGCTACAAATAGGGATGAACCTTCTTTTGCACAAACAACCACTACTTCTTTATCATCCGGGATTTTATCTATAATGGCATCTACACCGTCAATAAGGTCAAAATAAGGAGCATTGATCATCTCAATATTCGTACCTTCAATCCTCCAATCTTGAAAATCGCTGTCATTGCGCACATCCAGGATAAACAGTTCATTCTTATTAATTATTTTTTTGGTTAATTCCCCTGCAGTAATTCCCTTTAGTTCGGCTGCTGTCATTAGGATTTCCCTCCCCGGATAGTAGATGCTTCAGAATCTGAACCCTCAACAAAAACTTTTATTCTTTTTCAATGGGACCTTTCCATTCGGACATTCCGGCGACAACGTTTTTAACATTCTTAAAGCCTTTGCGGCTTAAAAGCTGAGCAGCCATATCACTTCTATTTCCAGTACGGCAAATAACGTGAATATCATCTTCGTGATTCAGTTCATTTACACGTTGCTCCAGCTCTCCAAGCGGTATAGAAACAGCACCTGGTATTCTAGAAAAGGCAAATTCCGCGGGTTCCCGCACATCAAGAAGCTTCATAGCAGGATTTTCCTTTATTTGTTGCTCCAGCTCTTCATTTGTTATCGTATGAGGGTATTTGCGCTCCTCTTTAACCTCGGAAGGATCGGATTTCCGTACAAAATGATGAAGCACGTTTCCCTCTTGATTGGAGCCAAGATATTGATGCCCCGTTGTTTTGGCCCAGCTTTGAATGTCGGCTAACGAGCCTTTGTCCGTAGCCTCAACTTCAAGAACTTGACCAGCTGCAAGTTCTTCTAGAGCTTTCTTTGTCTTGACAATGGGCATCGGACAAGCAAGACCCTTTGCGTCCAACACTTTGTCTACTTTGATAGCCATGAACTAACCCCTCCTTGAGCAATTTCTTCAGTTCTTCAGCCCGATGATTCATTCCGCCAAATTAATGTTTTTACGTATCCTGTTGAATGTAAGAATTATTGTAATCCAGCTCATTATTTCGCTCAGTAACTAGTATTCATCAACTCTTTTGCTTCATACGGCAGTAGCTGCTGCCAATTTCCATCCATAGACCTCCAATCAGCCTCATTGTACATATACCCGTATGGGTATGTAAATAATATAAATCAATGTTGATTAAACGTCAAGCGCCAATGTTGCTTAGGCGAATCGCTGTTAGAGTTGGCGCGCGCACGCGCTTCAGTAACAATAAAACGCACAGCTGACCCAAAGAAGGGAAGCTGTGCGTTTCATTTACTTATGAATGGAGCGAGCTCGAAATCCCGGATGCAACCGGTTCCTAGAAGAGCGCCTTCACCCCGTAGAGCACCAGACCAATCAGGAAGCCGCAGATCGCTCCGTTTACCCGAATCCACTGCAAATCCTTGCCGGCCTTGTCTTCAATCAGCTCGATTAATGCTTCATCATCCAGCTTGGAAATGTTCTCGCGGGCCAAATCGCCGATTTTGGAATAATTGCGCTCCATAAAGCCCATGATTTTGGCGACGAGCCATTGATCCGCGGCTTGCAGCCGTTCCGGGTTGTTTCTAGCCTTCTCGATAAGCCCGGATAAGAAAGGGACGATGATTGTGTCCGCAAATTCCGGCTGCTCAATCCACTCCATCAGCAGTTCCTTGATCACGTTTAGAACACGGGCAAGCTTCTCTTCCGTAATGAAGCTCTCAATCAGCTTCTCCCGCCATTGCTCCAGGTGGCTGTTTACGTTCGGATTGGAGCCCAGCGCCGCAAGCTCGGTCCGAATCGCATCCAGCATGTGGGTTCTCCCGGGATGACCGGGTGTTCGGAGATCATTCAGGGTGGAGAGAATCAGATTTTGCAGGATGCCGCCCAGCTTCTCCTCGTTCATAAAGCCGACAAACGCGTTCACGGCAAATGCCATCATCCCGCTCAGCTCCAGCCGCTCAATGGCCTGGATCGCCATCCGGCCCAGCGACAAGCGAACCTGCTCGCGAAGCACCCACTGCGCCGCCTTATCGGCTGCAAAGTCCAGGACGGATTCCTCGACCCGGCGGTTCACCAGCTCCCTGGCCATCCAATCGACGGTGCCGCTCAGCTCTACAGACCGGATAAGCGCCGCGAGCTCTTTCTGCAGCCAGCCCGCACAAGCATCCGCTGAGATGCTGTCCACAGTATGCTTCAGAAAAGACCGGATACCGGCCTTCACGCTGTCCTTCTGCAGCTCCGTCTCGGCTGTATCCAGCAAGCGGGACGTAAGCTGAAGCTGGCGGATTTTGTCCTCGATGCTTGTCTTGTTGAGCAGATGGGTCTCCAGCGCGGAGACGAGCGCATCCGTGAGCTTGTCCCGGTTCTTGGGCAGCAGGCGGGTATGCGGGATCGGAATGTTCAGCGGGTGGCGGAACAGGGCGGTGACGGCGAACCAGTCGGCCAGCCCGCCGACCAGTCCGGCCTCAAAGCCGCTCTGCAGCAGCCTTCCCCAAGCTGCATCCTGCAGCGGAATGGTTGCCGCGAACCCCGCGGCCATGACACCTAAGGACAGGGTGGCGATATGCTTTGTTTCTTTTTTGGCCATGACAGTTCCACCTTTAATCATACAAGTAATGGTTAGAGCAGCAATGCTGCTTCTGCAAAAAAAAGTGTCCAGCTCTAGTATAGCTCGTTCGAGGGTCAAATTAGTACATTCAGGTAAATAATATCTTGTTATTTTGCCGAATTCCACCGAAAATCACATTTTCGGCTGTAATTTCTTGCCGAATCCTGGAGGTTCGTTTATGATTAACGAAGGATGTAGGACAATCGAATAACGGAAACAGGTGCTTGTTTCGCCGAAGGGCTGCTTCGGCACAAGCTTAAAAGGGAAGCTCGGTGCAATGCCGACACGGTCCCGCCACTGTATTAGCAGAGTTGCAGCAATAGACGTCACTGGCCTGAGCGGCCGGGAAGACAGCCTGCAATGATGACGCTTAAGTCAGGAGACCTGCCTGTTTCGACAGCACTGCGTTACCTACGGGAGATAGGGAGGTGTTAGGACGGCCACAGGGGCATAGTAAACCTATGGGCATCTTTACCTTTTTCATGCGGAGGGGGAGAGATGTCTTTTTTGCTGCCGCCAGAAGCGAAGCTGTCCTGCAATTTGACGGGGATTAAGCGGAAGAGATGAACGCGGCACGAATCAAACGAATTGAAATAAAGAAAGAGAGCAATAAGCAATAGAGCAATAAGAGCAATAAGAGCAAAGGTGCTTTTCAAAGCAAGCCCAATTTGGTATATTGTTAATCGTAATAATTACGAATAATATGTTCGAGCAACGGACAAGAGAGAGGGAAACATGAGAAATCTGGTCATGTCACACATTTTGAAACCGGCGGCGCTGGTTGTTCTATGGACGTGCATAATGATGATTGTCTTCGGCTGCAGCAGCGCTGCTCCGCAGGCGGGTGATCCGCAGCAGACGGGAACGGCGTCCCGGCAGCCGGAGGAGGTTGTTCTGGCTGCTCACCGCGATCTCGCCCCAGGGCCGAAGGACGCTTATTATACAAGCTCGATTCTGTACGTATGGGAGCCGCTGATTACATCCGGCGAAGACGGCAAGCCGGCGCCGAAGCTGGCCAAGTCCTGGAGCATGTCGGAGGACGGCAAAACCTGGACCTTCAAGCTGCAGGAACATGTCACGTTCCATGACGGGGAGAAATTCAACGCGGACGCGGTCCTTGCGAACTTCAACCGGTACAAGCAGGTCAGCCCGAAAACCTCGCCTTTTTATACATTGAACATGAAAAGCACCTATCCGAGCCTGAAGGATGTGGTGAAGGTCGATGATTTGACGTTCCAGCTTGTATTCGATAATCCGCAGCCGACGCTGCCGTATTCGATGGTCAATTTTGCAAGCCCGATGTACAGCCCGAAAAACTTTGACGCCCAAGGCGACTTCAACGGGCTGCCGCAGGGCACGGGACCGTTCAAGCTGATCGAGCACCAAAAGGACCAATATTCCTTGCTGGAAGCCTACGACGGCTATTACGGGGAAAAAGCGAAAACGAAGCGTATCCGCGTCCGTGTCATTCCTGATCCGGATACCCGCTTGTCTGCGCTGAAATCCGGTGAAATTATGGGGGTTATGGATATTGGGGCTATTCCTCCGGCTCTGGCCAAGGAGCTGGTTAAGGACCCGAGCTTTGAGCTGTCAGCGACCAAATCTACGATTTCCCACTATATTCAGGTTAACGGGCGAAAAGCTCCTTTTGACGATGTGAGGATGCGCAGAGCACTCAGTCTCGCTATTGACCGCCAGCAGCTGGTGAAGGAGCTGTATCTTGGTTATCCGACGCCGACAGTGAATCTGCTGAACGTTACGTCGCCTTTTTATAAAGATATTCCGGTCGAATACAATGTGACGGAGGCGAAGCGTCTGGCGGCCGAGGTGCTGGGCGGCAAACGGGAAAAGGTCGATCTGCTCGTGCCTACCTATGGTCTGGACCGTTATCCGTACAAGGCGCAGGCTGAGCTGCTGCAGGCGGAATTCAAGGAGCTTGGTCTGGATGTAGAGATTCGGATTTTGGACAGCGCCGCCTTCAAGGACGCGCAGGCCAAGGGCCATTACAATCTGGCGCTGAGCACTCAAGGCTTGCCGAACGGCGATCCGTACACGATTTTGACCAACTATTTGTCCAGTGAAGGCTCCAGCAACAAAACGTACGGCCTTGGCTATAGCAATCCGCATGCCGATGAGCTGGTGAAGCAGCTTGCGGGCGTGCTGGACATGGACGAGCGCAAGAAACTGTACGATGAGCTGCAGCAAATTTCGGCCGACGATTTGCCGACAATTGCACTGTTTAACGATGCCAGCCTGATTGCGTATAACAAAAAAATTAAAGGCTATCAGGCGACGATTTACGGAACAACCCTTTCGCAGCTGGAGTGGGCGAAGTAAAATGGCGTACCTCCTCCGCAGAATTGCCGCTGCGATTCCGGTTCTGCTGGGCATCTCGATGATTGCATTTGTTTTAAGCGTCATCTCCCCAGGCGATCCGGCGGTAGAGTCGCTAAGCATGAGCGGGGTCAGAGAGCCGACGCAGGAAGAGATTGATGCCAAGCGGGCCGAGCTCGGCCTGAACGATCCGCTGCCGGTTCAATACGGCCGCTGGCTTCTCCGGGCGGTACAGGGTGACCTTGGCACCTCTTATATGACAAAGGACTCGGTAAGCGGCGAGATTGCCCGCCGCCTGCCGGTTACACTTTCGGTGGCGGTATTGGCGGTTGTTTTCGCTGCAGGGACGGGCATTCCGCTCGGGATGCTGATGGCGCTGAGGCGCAGCAGCTGGCTGGATCATGCGGGCAGGGCCATAGCATTGACCGTTGTCTCCATTCCCGGCTTCTGGCTGGCTATTATGCTGATTACGCTGTTCTCGGAGAAGCTCCAACTGCTGCCCACGAGCGGCTACGGCACCTGGAAGCATCTGATTATGCCCGCTATCGTGCTGGCCGCCGGAACGAGCGCGATTCTGATGCGCTTGACCCGGGCATCCCTGCTGGAGGTCATGAACCAGAGCTATATGTTGACCGCCAAAGCCAAAGGCCTGCGAGAGCGGAGCATTGTGCTGCGCCATGCGATCCGTAATGCGCTTATTCCGCTTGTAACAGTGATCGGGACGTATTTCGGTTCGATTCTCGGCGGTTCTGTAATTGTCGAGGTTATTTTTGCGCTGCCGGGGATTGGCAGATTCGCCGTGGAAGGCATTTACCGCCGGGATTATCCGGTGATTCAAGGCTACGTTGTTTTTACAGGAGCGGTGTATGTGCTGTTTAATCTGCTGACAGACATCTCCTACCGTTTTATACATCCGCAGATGAAGCTGGGAGGGAAGCTGAAATGATCGTGCGTCGTACGGGAGAACGGCTTCCCCTCACCGATCGGCTGAGAGGACTGGGGCGGGCGCTGAATATTTCGGGCTGTATTGCTGTGGGAGTGCTGGCGGTTGTTCTATTCTGCAGCCTGCTGGCACCATGGCTTGCTCCCTATGATCCGGTGCAGGTGAAGATGTCCGAGCGGCTTGCCCCGATGTCGGCTACCCATCTGCTGGGGACAGATACACTCGGGCGAGATGTGTTCAGCAGGCTGCTGTACGGCGGCCGTATATCCATTGTACTGGCGGCGGCTGTAACGGCGACAACGATGCTGATAGGCATCGTTATTGGAACGGCGGCCGGTTATTTCGGCGGCCGAGTCGATGAATGGCTGCAGAGCTTTATCAGCATGTTTCAAGGCCTGCCGAGCTTAAGCTTGATGCTGGCGATTGCCGGCACGCTTGGCCCGGGCACCAAAAGCTTGTTTATCGCGCTTATCTTCACCTCCTGGGCGGATTTCTCCCGGGTTGTGCGCGGCGAAGCGATGAAAATTCGCGAGGAGAGCTATATCGAGGGCATTCGCGCTGTCGGTGCCGGGCATCCGTATATTATTTGCAAATATGTGCTCCCGAATATGATCGGACCGCTTCTTGTTTTGTTTACGATTCGGCTGGGCCGGGTTATTTTGTCTATCGCCTCTCTTAGCTTTCTCGGGCTCGGCTTGCAGCCGCCCGCACCCGATTGGGGGGTGATGGTCAGCGATGCGCGATCTTATTTTCGAAGCCATCTTCATCTCATTGTGGCGCCGGGGCTGTGCATTGCTGCAGTAGCCTTGTCCATGAATTTACTTGGGGATGCGCTGCGGGACGCGTTCGATTCCAAGCTGACCCAGGACAAAACCTGGCTGTCGTGACCAAGCAGACGGAAGGAGGGACAGCCTGTGCCAGGCAAGCTTTTATCCATTCAGCACGTCAGTGTGCAGTTTCGGACCGGGAACGGCGTTGTACGGGCCGTTGACGATGCGGCTCTGGATGTGGAGGAGGGTCAAATTGCAGGCCTTATCGGAGAGACGGGCAGCGGCAAATCCGTACTGGGTCTGTCTATTCCGCGGCTGCTGCCTTCCAATGCCAAGGTTTCCGGATCTATTTTGTTCAAGGGCGAGCAGCTGACCGGACTGGATGACGAAGCGATGCGGCGCTTGCGCGGCCGGGAAATTGCCTTTATCCCGCAAAATCCGGCGACATCGCTCAATCCGGTGCTGCGTGTCGGCTATCAGATTGCTGAAGCCGTTCAAGGGCTGGTTTCGCCCAAGGCCAGGCGCGCCAAGGCGGCGGAGCTGCTCAGGCGGATGGATATGCCGGAGCCGGAAGAGAAGCTGCGCAAGTATCCCTTCGAGCTGAGCGGCGGAATGAAGCAGCGTATCTTGACGGCCATCGGCACTGCTGGAACGCCTTCGCTGCTGATTGCCGATGAGCCGACGAAGGGGCTTGACGCTCTCGTGCGCAATCAGGTGATCGGGCTGCTGCACCGGGCGGCCAAGCAGACGGGAGCGGGCATGATCGTGATTACCCATGATCTCCATGTTGCCCGGGCTCTGTGCGATATAATCGGTGTCATGTATGCGGGACAGCTGGTGGAGCTCGGTCCGGCGAGCCTGGTGCTGGGCGATCCGAAGCATCCGTATACCCAAGGCTTGCTGCGCTCTATGCCGGGGGCGGGAATGATCCCGATTCCAGGCTCAGCGCCAAGCCTGCTGGAGGAACAGACCGGCTGCAGCTTCTATCCCCGCTGTACGAAGCGGCAGGCGGTATGCGCGGTTCAGAAGCCGCCCCTGCAGCAAGCGGACGAACGGACTGTGAGGTGCATCGTTTCATGATTCGGGTGGAGGGCTTGAGCAAAACATTTCGCGGCGGCTGGCTGAACCGCAGCCGGACCGAGGCGGTGCAGGACGTTTCGTTTGCCATTCCGGAAGGCAGGACGCTTGGTTTGGTAGGCGAGAGCGGCTGCGGGAAGTCTACGCTGTCCCGGCTTGTCCTGAAGCTGATCCCGGCCGATGCCGGTAAAATCTGGTTCGGCGGTCAGGATATCACCGCCTACACCACCGCACAGCTGCGCCCGCTTCGGCCACAGCTGCAGCTTATATTCCAGCATCCCGATGCCGCATTGCATCCCCGGATGACGATGCTTCAGAGCCTGATCGAGCCGCTTCTGCTGCACCGACTGGCGGATAAGGAAGCGGGGACCGAGCTGGCGGCTGCGCTTCTGGAGCAGGTGGGCCTGAGCACGGATATTTTGCACCGGTATCCGCATCAGGTTAGCGGGGGGCAAATACAGCGTGTCGTGATCGCCCGCGCGCTGACGATGAATCCGAAATTGCTTGTGCTGGATGAGCCGACCTCCATGCTGGATGTGTCCGTACAGGCTCAGGTGATGGAGGTGCTCAAGCAAATTCAGCGGCAGCGGGGCATCTCGTTTCTGCTAATTTCTCACGATATGGAGCTGGTACGGCATTTCAGCCAGCAGACCGCCGTCATGCATCAGGGCCGAATTGTGGAGCTTGGCTCCAGTGAGGCGATAATGGAGGCGCCGAAGCATGCCTATACGAAGCGGCTGGTTCGGGCTTTCAGGGCGTATCCGCTAGAAGCGAACAAATGAAGGGAGGGATCGGCGATGACCAGTCAACCTGTGACAGGCTCCGCGCTCACAGCGTCCGAGTTCTGGATACAAGCCTGGGAGCAGGCGGGGGTGCGGGATGCACGGACCGGCAGCGATGCCGAGGAAGAGAACTATTGGCAGGAGAACGCATCCTTCTACGACGAGCGTAATCCTCTGGCGCCGTACACCGGTGAATTAATGCAGCAAATGATATCGAAGCTGGATCCGGCGGATCGGCTTCTGGAGATGGGGCCGGGCACCGGCGGCTTTACTGTGCTGCTTGCCCCGCATGTGAAGACGATTACCCTCGTCGAACCGTCGGCGGCCATGTTCCAGGAATTCCGGCACAATTGGTCGGCAACCGGGTATCCGCTGCCGGCGCATATCCATTCCAAATGGGAGACGGCTGAGCCGCCCCAGGCGGACGTTCTGTTCAGTGCCAATGCGGTATACCGTATCCGGGACATGAAGGAAAGCCTGCTGAAAATGAACGGGGCCGCGAAGCGCCATATTTTTCTCGTGCAATCGATGGAACGGCCTTTTGCCGGCCCGCTGTCGGTTACGACTGAAGGGGTTACGACGGAGCGGGAACGCGCAGTCGTGATGTCGGATATTTTGCATGAGCTGGGAATTGCCCATGAATTCCGGACGTTCCCGGTAACACGCAAAAACGGAATGACCCATCCGGTGGCTCTGATTCATTGGTGTCCGCAGGAGAGATAGACTCAATCAAACTATTCAGAGCACGATTGAAAGTCCGGTGAAGGTAATGAACTTCGCCGGACTTTTTTATTTTATTTACCATGATTTGGAGGAGCGTGATAAGATAGGGGGATAGATTTGGATCATTCAAGGTGACAGTCAACACATTAGTATGGTTAATGATGATGTGAAATTAACTCATATCGGACCGTTTTATTTTAATACGCAGCAATATATCCATGAGTTGGAAGCAATAAGCTTGAAGGGGATGGAACAATGAATCAAAAATTCGTTTTTTTCGATGATTCTGAATGTATCGGGGAATTTATCGATTATGCCGAGAAATTCGTATATATCCAGCAGGACTTCGAAAAGTTCTCCAGACTCGTAATTTGGCCCAATGATCAGGCAATCGAAGTATTGAAAGTGCTGTTGCAGTCAAGCACAGCCCCGTATGCAATGTTTTATATTTTGAGAAGTTCCAGATGCAATCATGAAGAAGCGCGTTACAAAATGGAAGGCCTGTCTTTTAATGAGTTACAAGTGTTTCTGGAGTCCTTTCAAACCTTTTTGGAATATGATAGCCGGCATAGACTTGTAATTCGTTCGTCGGATGAGAAGCTGACGTATTTTTTGTTTGATGAAGACAATTTTATTTTGGCTTATGGAAATGTAGACGCGTTCAAAGCTCTGCTTCACCCACTTGGGTTTGAGGAATACGACAAGCCTTTAATTCAGCCAGACCCGCATATGCATATGTTTCATGAGGGACTGGACGAGAATGAACATAAAATACTGACCTATTTTCCATGGAAGAAAAGTCCATTGCAAGAGATAGACCGATAATGAATACATCTGGCAAATGAAAGAGATGATTCAAATGGATATAAAAGTTTTTCATCCTCACAATTTGGAGCAGTGCCTGAGTTTGTTTGTTGATGTTTTTAATGGCCCGCCTTGGCACGATCAATGGACGAAGGAGAGGGCTGGGCTGAATTCTACTTGAAGGACTTTATTCATACCCCTGGCTTTAAAGGTGTTGTAGCGGAAAAGGATAGCGTCATTCACGGGTTTATTTTTGGAGCAAGCAGGCAGTGGTGGAAGGGTACTGAATTTTTTATCCATGAAATGTGCGTGCGAGCGGATACAGAACGGACCGGAATCGGAACAAATATGTTTGCCTATTTGGATCAGATTTTAGCGGAGGAAGGGATTCAAAACATTGCCCTACTGACAAGCCGGGGAATTCCAGCCGAGCAATTTTATCTGAAGAATGGATTTCAGGAAATCGATAACATCGTATTTATGGCAAAGAGGTTGAAATGAGCTATTACTTATATACGATTCGCGAACATCATATAGTAGACAATCATGCGATACTCTTGATATAAAAGAGCTAGATAGAAAGAGCCATCTGGATCTTATAAATTGTGTTTCATAGATTTATTTCACTATTAAGATACAAAGCATCTTTAAAGCCTTGTAAGTATAGTTTGACTTCCTGGATATTTTGCAGGGATATTTGAGCATCTTTATGTAGAAATAAAGTATGTTCCAGGTCCCCGGGAATCGAATCAAGTAATTGTTTAAAATATTGGTCACGTTCGATTGCTAGTTGTGCATAGTGGGGGTTGCTTTTCAAAAGTTCATTATAAAGTGATTTTAATCGTGTGCGAACAAGAGGTTCTATCAAGACTTCAATAGAATTAATCATAATTTTTTACTCACCCCCTTATTTAACCTTACAGGGTTATTTTATACCTTCTTGAGTTCATTTATAAAGTTATTTTTTTAACCTTATAGGGTTAATTTACGGATGTTTGAAATATATTTCTGTTTGCAGGATAGTATAGTAGCCTTAGGAGGGAAACAATTTGTTAAAATGCAATATCAGAACATTGATGGCTCAACATCGAATTGATGATATTACAGAACTAATGAACCGCTCAGGACTAAGTAGAAATTCAATCAATAAGTTATATCGAGAAACGAATATAGAAACGACAAAGCTGGAAACATTATTTAAACTTTGCGATACATTTAACTGCAAGCTCTCTGACTTGATTGAATATGAACCTGATCATGAAAAAATAATGAAGAACGCATAGAAGAAAAAGCCCAGATAACACAAGACCCAGCTTTGGTCGACCGACCGCCGTCATGCAGCGAAACACCGCGCGCTGGGAGCTGCGCACGGTGCGGAAAGTGTTATTGGGGATTATTGCCAATAATATTAAAGTAAGATAGATTGTTTATTGTTCAAATGAACAGGAGAACACATGAAGGGAACCATAGTGACTTGTTCCAGTGTTGGTGTGTATGGACATGCAATATCCAGAGGAAAACAATATGAAGTTGTGGATTACAATGGCCATAACATCAGGATAAAAGGAAACCATGGAAGGCTCATCTGGGTAAACCAACGGTTGTTTAATCTGGACGGTCAAGTAGAGCCTGTCATGGTCAAATGGCAGTTTGATGATGAAAATCCCGCGAAATTTGATTTATTGGAAATCACCATTACGTTCAGCAATGATGAAAGACGATGGTGTCTGCTAACGACCCCGGAGAAATTAGTCCACCATTTTAACTGTTCGAATTTGGAACCGCCTGGAATGAATATACGTCATCTCATTATTAATCAAACGCTAAGCGAAGTTGATATTACGAAGACTTTGGAATATTTAGACCAGCAAGGAGAGCTATATGCTTTCACTTTACCATTAGAATGATTTTCTTGGAGTTGTATTGGTAACACATAGGAAAGATAAGCGATATTTACTTAGGCCCCCAGTTATTAAGCCTCTTGTCATAAAAGATCTAACTGTTACAAGTAAAGGAGATATTATGAGGGGAAAAACCATTAAGTTATACATAATGGGAGAAATGTATAAGAATCTAAAGACAGCAGAATTAAGTAATTGGACAGGAAAATCATTTATAGGTACACGAAAGCATGTAAAATTGATTCAAGAAATAGAAGAACTATCGGTTCCGGGAGTATATTTCTTAATATCTGAAGTTGAAGATTCTTTACAAAAACGAATATATGTTGGTGAGGCAGATGAAGTTAATAAACGAATAACCGAACATATAAAAACAAAAGACTGGTGGAGCGATCTTGTAATCTTTATCAGTAAGGATTCAAACTTAACAAAGTCGCATGTTAGATTTCTTGAAAAAGGACTGTATGAATTATTAAAGAAAAATCAAACCACTATAGATTTAGATAATTTTCAGACCCCAACCGGTTCTAAATTACCCGTTTCAGATCGTGATGACATGCTTGATTTTATGGATAACATGATTTTTATGTTAAATCAGCTAGGTATTATCGATTTTACTAAAACGAGAACAACTCAAGACCATTCTTCTGTAACAAATGACCAAGATATTTTTTATTTAAGTGTCCCCGGAATGAAGGGAGAAAAAAGTAGAGAAGCGAAATTAGCAATAACAGAGAATGTATACACACTATTAGAAGGCTCTTTTGTGAAAACTGAAAAGGTTACTAGTTTTAGTTCTCATAATTATTCTAAGCTAAGAAAAGAACTTGAAAAGGCTGACTATTTTAAATCGACTGATAGCGAAAGTTTCTATGAACTTGTTAAAAATATTGACTTTAAATCTCCGTCAGCTGCTGCAGCAATTGTACGAAATAGTTCCATGAATGGAAGAAAAGAATGGAAGTTGAAAAATGGATCTAGTCTTGATGAATATGAAAATAAATTATAACTGACATGTACACGACGAGGAGAAAATGAATAAAAACTACTTTGCCACTGCCAAAAATTACAGGTAGTGGTATATTTGTTTTTGATAACGATGACAAGCGCCCGAAAGAGGAAAACATGAAAACTCACATTCCGCACCCTGATCATGTGGTAGCGAATGGCTTTTTTGGGGGTCAGCAAGCCGTTAAACGCGTGTAGCGATGGCTTCAGAAGCAACACCATCGCTGAGGCAAGTCGATTCAGTTAGCCGAGGTAAACCGATTCATCCAAACCGAGGTAAACCGATTCATCCAAACCGAGACTGGCCAACACGCGCTTCTCCTCTTTACTCAAGGGGCGGGCGAATTG
>NZ_JBBBNV010000013.1:21073-134935 GCF_037137075.1 Paenibacillus sp. y28 | reverse complement strand
GCCCCCCGCTTCATTCTCTGAATCTAGCATACACCATAATTCGCCATTTTCAGAGCCCCAAGGGTGCGGAATGTGAGTTGATCGCTTCCAATACCTGCATTTTTTGGCCCATGGCACTGACAATAATAACCTTGGCTTCAGGATAAACCTTAATCAAATTTTTTAAAGCTTCAATTCCGTCCATCATCGGCATGCTAATATCCAGTGTGATGATATCCGGGGTATAGTAAATATAGTTTTGCAGGACCTCCCGCCCGTCGGCGGCTTCAGCCACGATTTCATGTCCGGCCCGTTCCAGAATGCTGCGGATGTTTTTTCTCATAACTCCCGAATCGTCAACGATCATAATTTTGGCCATCTGCATGTTTTCCTCCACCTGTTATTCGGCTTGCATCATCACAACACGGGCCAGCTCCGTCTTATCCATCATCGGGATGAAGAAGCAGCGGAACAAGCCCTGATCGGCTGTATATGTCTGTACTTCGTAGACGGCAGCCCGAATGCCCATGCTGCGGGATAAAATCATCAACGGATTGCCCAGAAATACGGTTTGATCCTCTCCCGCGTTCAGCGCATTGCCGGCGATGACATTGGAAACCTCTGCAACGACCTCCACCGCATATTGGGCGGCCTCCAAGTCACAGATGGGATCGACCATGAACCGTTTGGCCAACAGCCGGGCAAAAGCAGGATCAGCCGTAAACAGAAAGCCGCCCTGAACGCTGCCGCTGATTTGAATGAAGACGGTCACGTCCTCGAGCAGGAGAGCGTCGACGCCTGTCCGCTGGCTGGGAACAGAAACAAGCTGGTTAAAGCCTAGCTGGTGCAAATAACGCTCGGCCGTTTCCAGAATGGCAGCAAACAATGGCGTTCTCGCCGGATTGGATTCCATTATGCCGGTTCTCCTTTCATGGGGCGGCAGGCAGTGTAAATACGAAGGAGGTGCCTGTCCCCACCTGACTGCGAATTTCAATCGTTCCGCCGAGCTGTTCAACCTCGTCCTTCACGACCGACAGGCCGACGCCACGTCCGCCGATTTCCGTGACCTGCTGCGCGGTAGAGAGCCGATCCTGGAAAATAAGCAGCAGGGTCTCTTCATCCGTGAGATGCTCCGGGAGCCCCTGCTGGCCCGCTTTCCTGCGCAGCACCACAGGATCGATGCCCCGCCCGTCGTCGCCAAGGGTAATGCGAAGCGCATCACCGGTTTGCTCAATCCTAAAGGAGACCTGACCGTATTCATCCTTGCCGCTGGCAATTCGCTCATCAGGCGGTTCGATGCCGTGCACAATGACATTGCGTACGACATGAACGAAGGAGCGGGCGAATCCGTACAGCCGTTCCGGATCAACGGAAATGTCTCCGCCCTGAAGCTCCACCGGATGAAGCAGAATCCCGCTGCGGTCGGCCAGCTCGGACAAGTATTGCAGGTAAGGCTGGAACAGAGTGTATACCGGCCGATACCGCCAAGTACGGAATTCCTTCAGCCAGCCGAGCTCCTCGGGAGCCGTTGCTATCCGCTCCAGCTTGTGCTCAATGGCAAGCCATTGCTCCCGGCTCAGGCGAATGTCCTGATTTTGCAGCAGCTCGTCGCAGGCAGTGCCCAACACGGCACGGAGCAGGGCGGTGTCTTCCTCCAGCCATTGCCCGATTCGCTCTTCCTGCAGCAGGGCGGCGAGCCGGGCTGCGGTCAAGTCCGCCTCAGCCTCCAGCAGCCGCTGCAGCTTCGTTTCCAGCTCATGGAGCCGGGGGACAACGTGCACGAATTGCAGCAAGCCGAAGCTCCCCTTAAAGGTGTGAATCATGCGGCAAAGGATGACGGCCTTCTCCAGAGCAGAATGACCGGCGGCGAGAATCTCTCGGATCTCGGTTTGATGGAACGTTTCGAAATCCTTCGTAATCCGCATATATTCCTCAGGGTGCGTAATGGTTTGTACTACCATTTGCAGCATTCGTTGTTCTTCCTGCATGCGATGCTCCAGCCGGCGGGTCTCGGTATAATCGGTCAGCATTATCATGATTCGATCAGCTTGCTCTTCCGAAGGCTGGCCCGTCCAAGGAATACATTGATATTCCGCCTTAATAATACGGCCATGAAGGTGGAGTTCCTCCGGCAGCAGGGAGAACATCAATTCCTTTCTCATGGCGTCGCTTTCTTCATAGTAGCTTGTCAGGATAGAAAGCAGCAGCAGCTGGCCTTCCTCGTCCTCCGGGTACAAAAGCGGTCCAACCGGCAAGCCGCCAGGCTCGCAGCCGAGAAGCCGGACACATTCCACACTGTATTCTCCGCGGACAGTTAAATCAGGCCCGATGGACATGAAGCCTTGCCGGGCATGATCCAGCAGGTTCCGGATTTCTGCGGTGCGGCGTTCCACGGTTTGCTCCAGAGCCTGATTCCAGTGCATGATTTGCTGAATGGCATGGACGATTTCGGCTTCGGCCTGCAGCACATGCTTCGGTACCGTCTCTACGGTTTCCCCTGCAGCGACCCGTTGAAGCGAGGCGGTAAAATGGCGAAGCGGCATAATGATGCGCAGCCGGAGCAAATAAATGACCAGCAGCAGCAAGAATGCCATAATAACGGAAACGACGATAGTTAATTGGCTTAGATTGCTGGCGGCTTGGGTTGCCGACAATGAAGCGATCCGGGTGTGCATCAAGCCAATGACCTGGCCGTTCATATCCCGAAGCGGCGCGTCGACCTGGGAGAAGTAGACCTCGTTTTTGCGTTCCAGCACGAATTTTCCTGGCCCGTCTGCTTCCGGCGGCTTCAGGTCTTGGCCTATCCAATCGTCCTGCAGGCTGTCGCCGGATGCGAGAAGCTGTCCCGAATAAAGCTGCAGGGCAATGTCTGTTTGCAGGGTGTCCCGGATTTTCTGAACAATTTCTGCAGTCAGGAGTCTGCCCGTAATAAGCAGTCCGGCAGAGGGCTGCTGGCCCATCTCGTCGGTAACCTGGGAGACGGCGATTACGGCGAGGCCCCGGGACGTGTTCAGCAATCCTGTAAAAACACGCTCGTCCTTGGCCCGCTCAAGCAGGAGGGGGTAGCCGATTTGTCCGGTAAGCTCCGCCACATCGCCGGCCTGCACGATAACGTTGCCCGCCAGGTCCGTCTCGGCGGCGAAATCGATGTTAGGCACGATGCTGGGCATGTCCCCGATATTACTGCCCAGCCAGTCCATATCCCGGCTGATCAGGGCTTGACGATTCTGCTCCCAGTAACCGTTGGTTACCGTTACTCCCTGGATCGTGTCGCCCAGGTTCTCAATGGATTTATGTACGGCATGGCTGCTCAGCAGCGCCTTTTCCTTTTCAATCTCCTGTACGCTGGAGAAGCTGCTGATATTGATGTAAGCCAGCAAAGCGGCTAAGGGAAGTACGACAAGCAGCAGAATCCAAAGCAGCAGCTCCGAGGTGAAGCTGCGGTGTTTGCGGACACCAAGCATAGGGGCCCTCCGTCCAGATAAGTTCAAGAAGAGTTTAGTTCCATTATGTATGATTTGTATGCCGGTGTCACCCCATTTTGACGTGATTTTCGCCAAGGATCGACAAGCTCCAGTAAGGTCGGGACGGGCTTCAGGGGAAATCATCGAAAAGCAGGGGAAATACAATTGACAATAAATTCAACTCCCTGCTACAATACACTAAAACCTAGTATTCCGCTTGGATATAAAAAGGCGAGGCATTTGGAGACACAGCGACTGACACTTTTGGGGAGCAGCTGTGTTTTTCTGTATTTATTACACATGCAAAGTAGGGGGAGCCACATGGCAAAAGGCTATGATGTGATTGTTGCGGGGGGCGGCTCGTTTGGGATGAGCGCGGCATATTATTTGGCGAAGCAAGGGGCGAATGTTCTTGTTCTGGACGCTCACGATCCGCCGCACGACAAAGGCAGCCATCACGGACATACCCGGATTTTCCGCATGGCGTACACAATGGGTCCGGATTATGTCTCGCTGGCGATTCGATCCAGGCAGCTATGGGAGCAGCTGGAGCAGGAAGCGGGAGGCTTGGGGGAGCTTGTTGCGGATCAAGGGAAACGTCCGAGCCAGCCGGGCGCGGATAGAACGATATTCCGGCAAACCGGCGTCGTTAGTGTCGGGCCCGGCGGCTCGCGTTTTTTGCGATCGAAGGAGGAGAGCTGCCGTACCTTCGGTATACCGTATGAGCGATTGACTCCGTTCCAGCTCCGTCTGCGCTGGCCGGGATGGACCGTTCCCGAGGGCATGGAAGGGCTGTATGAGCCGGAAGCGGGCATCTTGTTCTCCGAGGCGGTTATCCGCGCTTACCGGTTGCTGGCACTGAAGCACGGGGCCGAGCTGCTCGTGAATACCCCGGTTCACGGCCTGCAGTACGGGCCGGATTCGGTGACGGTTCATACGTCCGGGTCCAGCTATACGGCGAGCCGGGTCCTGCTTAGTCCGGGCGTGCGCCTTCCTCAGCTGGTGCCGGAGCTGAATCTGCCAATCCGGACGCTGCGCAAGGCTATCGGCTGGTTCGAGGCCCCGGCTGAGCGTTATGAGGCGGGGGTATTCCCGGCTTTTATCGTGAATGAAGGCCATGATGTGGAGTATTACGGGATTCCCGCTGTGGACGGGCGCGGATTGAAGGTCGGCAGGCATGATCAAGGGCAGGTGCTGCTGCCGGATCAGACGGCGCTGCCGTTCGGGGTCTATCAGGAGGATGAGGCCCATTTGAAGGCCTTCCTGAGCACGTATATGCCGCAGGCAAAGGGCATTGTATCAGCCGGGGTTTGCAAATATGAGATGACGCCGGATGAAGGGTTCTTCATCGGGCGTCATCCTCATCAGCCGAAGGTATGGATCGCCGGCGGCGGTTCAGGGCACGGCTTTAAATTTGCCAGCGCGATTGGCGAAGCGTTGAGTCAGGCAATGCTGTTCGGCCGAAGCGAGAAATCCTTGGCAGCATTTTCAATTCCAAAGAGATAAGGACGTGCGGATTAGCCTGATTGACAAGCAGGTGAAGATAGCTGACAACATGCCGCTTCAAGCTGTATGGCAGGCGGAGCTTTTGGCAGCCGCAGAATAGAATCGGGAAGCACCGCGCGCTGCGCCACGGCACACGGTGCTTCGCTGCATGACGGCGTTTATTCGAACGCAGGAGTCACAGGAGGGATACGGGGATAGAAGGGGCGAAGAGCATGTCAGCATTCAACAGAAGCTTTGTTAAAACAGAGCTGCAGGAGAACCGGTATGAGCAGCTCAGCCGGGCGGCGGACCGGATTGCCGGTTATGCGGAGGAAGCCGACCGGCTGAGCCGCTTCTCCCATGCATCAATCGAAGTGCTGAGGGAGATTGGTTATCCGGCGTTCACCCTCCCCTGCGAGTACGAAGGGAAGGGAATCTCTCTCTATGAGTTTGTGCTCTATCAAGAACGGCTGGCCCAAGGGGATGCTTCCATTGCGCTTGGCATGGGCTGGCATTTGGGTATTTTGTTTGACCTGGCGCATAAGCGTCCTTGGCCGGAAACGAAATTCGCGGAGGTATGCCTGCAGTCGGCCAGAAACGGGGCGCTTCTGAACCGGGCTGCCTCGGAAAGTGCAACGGGAAGTCCTTCCCGTGGAGGAATGCCGCAGACGGTGGCGGTACAAGACGGCGGCGGCTATCGAATTCGCGGGCGAAAAACGTTTACGACGCTTGCGCCGGTGTTGGACTATTTTATTGTGACGGCGGTTCTGGAGGAAACAGGGGAGCACGCCGAGCTGCTTGTGGAACGGGAGACGGCAGGGGTAAGCATTGATCCAACCTGGAATATGGCGGGCATGCGCGGTACAGCAAGCCATGATTTGGTGCTGGACGATGCTTGGGTGCCTGCGGATAGTATCGTTGAAGTTCATACGGCGGAGAAGGGCAGACAAGCCAGTCCGTATCTGCTTCATATTCCGGCCTGCTACCTGGGGATAGGGCTGGCCGCAAGGCGTGAAGCGCTGCATTTTGCCGCCCGTTATCAGCCCAGTACGCTGGATAAGCCGATTTTGCATACTGAACAGGTGAAGCGGCTGTTGGGCCTGATAGAGCTGGAGCTCTGTGCAGCCCGTCATTTTATGTACTCGGTCGCGGAGCGCTGGGATCAGGGTGTAACCCGTCCGGAGAGCTTGGCGGCCGATCTCGCCGCGGTGAAATATGCGGCGGTGCGGGCAGCGGTATCGGCTGTAGATCAGGCGATGCAAATTGTGGGGGTCCACAGTCTGGCGATGTCGCATCCGCTGCAGCGTATGTACCGTGACGTCCGGTTCGGACTGCATAACCCGCCGATGAATGATACTACGCTGCGGCTGCTGGCGGACCGCGCTGCTGCGGAGGCGGAAGCGGAGGGGCCGGGAGAGGGGGCAAGGCTTCACCTCTCATGATTGTGCATGCGTGAAAGAGCTGCTTCTGTTCTGACGCTTGGCTGGACACTGGAGCCGGGCAAAGACGCGGCAAGCATATTTTGTTGCCGGCTGGGGCATGTTATTCGGGGTTGTATATGCCCGATAAACCATTAGGAGGAATCCCCATGATGCAGCCGATGACAGCCAAGGAGCTGGAGTACATCGCCGACTCTATGTCCAATGAGGATTTGCTGGTGAAGCAGTGCGCTGTTGCCGCCCAAACAAGCCAACATCCGATGATCCGCAACGCCTGCATGGACATGATGAACATCCATCAGCAGCACTATCAGCAGCTGATGCAGTGCCTGCACCAGCACGTCCCGGCAGCGCCGCAAATGCCCGGTGCTTCATCTTAGAGGAGAGGTGATGAATACAATGCAATCCATGTCCATGCAGCAAAACAGTATGCCAATGCAGCAGCCGAGTGCGCAGCTGGAGGAGCAAGATATTTTGTATACGGTTTTGTGCGATCTGAAACGCACGGCCCGCGAATACACCACCGCAGCCACGGAATCCAATTGTTCTGTGGTCCGTCAGGTGTTTCACCAGCTGCTGAACAGCACGCTGAACATGCAGGAGCATGTGTACCAGCTGATGAAGCAGCATCAGATGTATAACACGTCTTCTCCTGCACTCCGGCAGGAGCTGGATAAGCAGCTGCAGCACTACCGGCAAACAGAGCAGCAAACGATGCAGCTCCTGCAGAATAAGCTTCAGCTGGGCGGAAGCGGCGCAAGGGGCTTCCAGGGAACGGGAATGGGAATGCAGCAGCAGCCAAGTCCGGGCCAATCGATTTACGGACAGGTTCAACTGCCGATGCAGCCGATCATGCCGAACTATCCGCCGTCCGCATCCTTATCCCAAGGACAAGGACAGCGCGCAGGCGCACCGTCTCACATCTATATGTAAACCGGCGTTCAGGCAAGCTGCCGGACATCACAACACCCGCCATAATCTTAACGGTCAAACCGTTGAGAGTGACGGGTGTTTTTTACTTTTAGAGCGTGCGGGTAAAGTCTAGAATTACTTGTGCCAGCTCCTGCGGGGCTTCCATCATCCCCATGTGACCGGCACTTTCCAGGATGCTCTCCTTAATGTGGCCGCCCGAAACGGAGAATGCCTTCTCGACACTGACAATTTGATCGTGCCGCCCTGCCACAATCAGCACCGGCAGTGCCGTCTCACGAAGCACATGGCGCCGGTCCGGTCTTGCCCGCATGGCGTCCAGCGTATGAATCGCCGCCTGCGGGCTCGTGACATAACCGATTTCGTTCGCCGCGGCGACCTGCTCGGGCATGGTGTCCAGGTGCTGCGGAGCAAACAGCTTTCTGGTCAAATTGTTCACAAAAGGGACGATGCCGTCCTGACGTATAGCCTCCATCGATTTCAGCCGGTTTTGCTTGCCGGTCTCATCATCAGGCAGCGCTGTCGAATGCACCAGGCCGAAAGCCAGCAGCCGCTCGGGATACTGCTCGGCAAAGGCAAGCGCGATATAGCCTCCCAGTGAATGGCCGAGCAGCACCGCCTTGTCCACGCCAAGCTGATCCAGCAGGGAACGGATGTCCCCCGCCATCTTTTCGACCGAGCAGGGCTCCTCCGGTGTGCCGGAATGTCCATGTCCCCGCAGATCGGGAGCGATTACGCGGACGTTCTCCCCGAGCTGCGGAAGAACCTGCTCCCAGTATCCGCTGCTTCCGCAAAAGCCGTGCAGCAGCACGACGGGCAAGCCTTGTCCGTATTCCCGATAGGCCATGGTGAAGCCGTCTAAGGAGGCGTGGCGGATTTGCTGCGGGTTGCGATTTGCTTCATTCATAAGTTATCGGCCCCTTCTGATTTTAAAATCCATCCTAGTTTACGGTTATTGTACCACATTCAGTACGATTCAACCGTCCCAAAACTGCCGTTTTTTGCTGTTGAAATGGAAGCAGGACGGGGTCAATAGAACTTTGTTTCCATCTTTATCGATAAATCGATATTATGTTACAACCTAAACGGCCGGGCTTTTTGGGGGTTAAGGGCGCGACAGCATCCGGACCGATTGCCTCCTGATTCCCGGTTTCCGGCCAGCAGAGGAGAATCCGGTTTGGTTCGCAAGGGCTTTGTGATAAAATCAGGGTATGGGAACAGAACGGAGGCGTGGCGCTTGGTTGTGCGAAAGCTGGAATGGCTGGAGTTGGAGGATGGGAAGCGGGCTGCGGTCCACGTTTGGCTGCCTGGGCCGCAGCAGTCTGTGCATGCTGCGGTTCATATTTGCCACGGAATGGCGGAGCACGCGGGGCGCTATGAGCGTCTTGCCGTGGAGCTGGTCTCTCATGGCTGCGCCGTTGCCGCACAGGATCACCGGGGGCATGGACAAACCGCAGGTTCCCTGGACCAGCGGGGTGTTTTGCCGAGCCGGGGCGGCTGGGAGCAGCTGGTGCGGGATGCGCAGGCAGCTGCGGTCTGGACGGCGGGACTGGCTCCCGGCAAGCCTTTGTTTCTGCTGGGGCACAGCATGGGATCGTTTTTGGCCCGCCGTGTTGCGCAGGTTGGCCTGCCGCAGCCGGGGCTCCGGTTATCCGGTCTGATTGCAAGCGGCACAGCCGGGAACCCGGGCCCGATGGCTGCAATCGGACGCCTTCTGGCTCGTTCGGCGGCTTCACTTCATCGTCCGGATACGCCGAGTCCGCTAATGGACCGGCTAATTTTCGGCGGCTACAACCGCCGTTTCCGTCCGGTCCGCACAAGCTATGACTGGCTGAGCAGGGATACACAGGAGGTTGGCCGCTATTTGGCCGATCCCTGGTGCGGAGGGATTTTCCCGGCGCGGTTTTATGCGGAGCTGCTGTACGGCATCCGGCAGGTGAACCGCCCGGCGGAGCTGCGCCGCACGCCTCCGGAATTGCCGGTGCTGCTCCTGTCCGGCAGCGAGGACCCGCTGGCCCGGCTCGGACGAGGCATTGCTGCTGTCCAGCGCGCCTATGCCGGGGCGGGTGCTGCCGATGTGCAGCTGAAGCTGTATCCTGGCGGGCGGCATGAGCCTCTGAACGAAGTGAACCGGGATGAGGTTGTACGGGATATCCTTGTATGGCTGGAGCAGCATGGACTTCCAAGGTCTGAATGTTACCACTAAAAAATAAAAATCCCATTTTTTAGTCATTTCTGAGATTGACTATGATTTGTTTTCATGGTTATAATTATTTTGAATTCAAACTAAAATGCGGTGAATCTATTATTCAGTAGCGAGGTAGTTGCATATGGATCAGCTTCCGAACCATCATTGGAGCCAAGAACAAGAACTGACCATGAAACTGTTTATCGTCTTGTCCCGGGCGTATAAGGCCCTGATGGAGCATTCCCAGCGCGATGTCCAGCGGCATGGCCTGAACGACACCGAGTTCGCTGTTTTGGAGCTTTTGTATCATAAAGGCCCGCATCCGCTGCAGCAAATCGGCGACAAGATTTTACTGGCAAGCGGCAGCGTAACCTATGTCATCGATCAGCTGTCCAAAAAAGGATTTTTGCGCCGCAGGCCCTGCGAGAAAGACCGTCGCGTCATTTATGCCGAGCTGGAAGAGAAGGGGCGGCTTTTGCTGGACGATATTTTTCCGGCTCACGTGGAAGCGCTGTTATCTGCAACGGCGTCCCTGACCATAGAAGAAAAGGCCCAAGCCGCCGAGCTGATGAAAAAGCTCGGACTTGGCGCACGAAGCCGGCTGAACGCTTAAGCCAGGCGCTTGAATGCCGAACTTCCCCGTTACAAGGAGCTATGGCCTGCAACGCGGAAGTGCTGGATGCCTTTGCTCATGAACCATTTAACTGGAGGAGAATATCTGATGGCGTTTCTTCCTGCTGAATTACAAGGACAGCCTTCATCTATGCCTGAAGCTGAAACGGAAGGGATGCGGGGAGCATCCGGTGCTCGGCAGGGGACTGTCGGTGACCTGATCTGCCATCCGGTTAAAGCTATGCGCGGCCAGGCTGTCCAGGCCTCTTATATCGGCCCGCACGGGCTGTATGGGGACCGCAGCCACTGGCTGACGGATGATACCCGGCCGGGTGAGCCGCTTTCGGCTGACATCTTTCCGGGCATCCTTGGCTACCAGGCTCACTTTGACTGGGAGCGCACGAATTCGGCGGCCGGTCATGCCCTGTCGGAAGCGGAGGCCTTTCCTCCGCTGGCCGTGACTGCGCCGGACGGAGCCTGTTTTGCCTGGGGAGAACCGGAGCTGGCCGGGCATATCGGGCAGGCATCGGGGCGCGCGGTTACTCCGGCTTCAGCCGCTCCTCAAGAGCCCGGCAACAACTGGGAGGATCATCTGCTAATCACCACAGCGTCCTCCTTGCAGGCGCTGGCCGGTATGCTCGGCTGGCCTTCGCTTGATCACCGGCGATTCCGGGCCAATGTGGTGCTGGCTAATGAGGAGGCGGAGCCTTTTATCGAAGAAGCCTGGATTGGCCGCATACTTCAGCTTGGAGACGCTTTGGTGCGTATCAATAAGCCCTGTGGACGATGCATGTACGTGAACATCGACCCGGACCGGCTTACTCTGCATCCTGAGGTCCTGAAAGCGGTTGTCCGCCAGTGCCGTAACAACTTCGGTGTTTACGCTTCGGTTATTCGCCCGGGTGCTGTCCGCGTGGGAGACCCGGTTATTTTGTACGGCGCTGGTGATTCCGCAGAAGCTTCGTGTTGAAATATAACGGTCATGTGCAACAAGATAACCCGTTCGCGGTTCTTCATACCGCGGCGCCAGACAGAACAAAGCGGCCGAAACCGGCCGCTTTGTTCTGTCAATCGGGTCCGTTGCTGGCTGATCCTGTGGCGATCACCGTCATGTGAGGCCATACTGCGCGCCGGAAGCTGCGCGTGGTTTCGAATTGGCTAACCTTTCACAAGAACCAGGCGGCCGGAAGCTGTAAACTCTGCGCTTCCCGCCTGCACACAGCTCCCGTCCCGCGGTGGGGAGAAGGCATGATGGCGTCAACCACATGCCACAGCCGTTCCCTAATCGTTTTGGGTCCCGCTGTCCGGGCTAGTTTGCTTCCCGCCGCTGCTCGTATAATGTCCCCAGGTTTCCAGCAGCCCGTCATCCAGGGTGTAGGCCGGCTCCCACAGGAGGTCGCGTCCTGCGGCCCGGTTATCCAGACAGCAGTGAATAATATCGCCGGGCCGTGCCGGCTCGTGAACCGGATTGTACGGCTTCCCTGTCAGCTCGCACATGGTGCGCAGCAGCGAGAGAATGCTCACCGGCTGTCCGCAGCCTACATTGTAGATGCCGCGGCTGCCGCGCTCCAGTGCAGCCATATTGGCGCTCACCACATCCTTCACATAGATGAAATCCCGGGTGTTCCGCCCATCGCCATAAATGACCGGCGGCTGCCCGCGGAGCAGCCTGGCCAAAAAAATCGACACCACGCCCCCCTCGCTTTTGGCATCCTGACGAATCCCATACACATTCGCATAACGCAAGATGGTATAGTCCAGCCCATACAAGGACGAGAACGCTTCCAAATAATGCTCCGGCGTATGCTTGGAAATTCCATAGAAGGAAAGAGGCTGAACGGAGTGCGCCTCACTCAGCAGCAGCTGTTCCGACATGCCGTATACGGCGGCGGAGGATGCATATACAATCTTTCGTACGCCATGCTTGCGGCAGAGCTCGAATAGCGAAAGAGAGCCAAGAATGTTCACCTGTGCATCCCATAGCGGTCGCTGCAGCGAGGTCTGCACATCGATTTGGGCCGCATGATGGATGACGATCTCCGGCTGGAACGCAGCAAACAGCTCGGTTAAATGTGTGTCCAGTATGTCCATATGCCAAAATAAAGCCTGCGGATGCAGGAACGCGCGGTTTCCGGTTGACAAATTATCGACGACGGCTACGCGATGGCCTTCCCCGATTAAACGGTCAACGATATGGGAACAAATAAAACCGGCCCCCCCGGTAACCAGGATGTTCATTTCAGGATTCCTCCAGACGTGATGAGGGATTTTGGGAGCGCTGTCCGGCCGCTCGGAATGATGCTTTTATTGTATCAAAGTTTGACCTGCGGAGAAATGGAATTAAAGCGTTTTCTGGGAAATCAATACAGAAATGGGGTGGGTGTTGTTGCGTGGAGAGCAACTCGGCATCTGCGAGCTGTGCGGAAGGGATTCGGTCACAACGACGGAGCACCATCTGGTCCCCCGGGAAAAAGGAGGCGCACAGGCCCCGACCGCGAGGCTGTGCGTTGCATGCCATAAGCAAATTCATGCGTTGTTTACCAATGATCAGCTGGTTGCCGGGCTGTACACCCTCGAGCTGCTGAAGGCGAACCCTGCGGTGGCCAGGTATTTGAAATGGATTCGCAAGCAGCCGCCGAGCGTTGTCCCGCGATTGCGCAAGTCTCGGGAAGTGCGGGGATGGACGTAGAAGCCGTTAAGGAAATGAAATAACTGAAATCGAAGCTTTGTACAATGGGAAAGCGGCATGAGCGTTAGGATGTCGCTACTTGCCAAGCCTGAGCAGCCACACATACACGACGTGTATCCAGTAAAGCTGATGGTTCTGCATATTTATTCAAAAGGACTGAATATAGCTTGTGTCATAGGCTGTGAAAAAATGGCCGCGGCATCCAGCGCTCGGAATGCTGGCGAACGGTGCTCCAGTAACGGCGGGACGGTGTGCCGGCTCGATCGGCCTCTACCAGCCGCCCTTTTTTTATTAATCCGTTATCATCCATCCTCTGAAAAAAAGCCCCCTCGAAAGGCGGCGCCTGAACACGGCTTCATTGCCGCCCGGCTGCCCTGGCTAATGCCAAGCGAATGCTTCCAACGGCGATCGTAATGCTTCCCTGTAGAAGCGGGAAAAGCCGGGCCGCTTCAAAGCGGGGCCGGATGTGCCGGTCAGAGCAGGGTGAGCCACAGTCCGAGCAGCGTAACGAGCAGGGTTGGCACCGTTAGCAGTATACCGGCCCTGCAGTAAGCGCCCCAGGTGATGCGGACCCCTTTGCGGGAAAGCACGTGCAGCCAGATGAGGGTCGCCAGGGAGCCGATAGGCGTCATCTTCGGGCCGAGGTCGCAGCCGATGACATGGGCGTAGATAAGCGCCTCCCGCAGGCTGCCGTTTAGCCCGGTGCTGTCAATGGCAAGGGCTCCGATGAGAACGGAGGGCAGATTGTTCATGACGGACGACAGCAGCGCCGACAGCAGGCCCATGCCGAAGACGGCGGCGGGCAGGCCGTGCGCGGCCAAGGCTTGAATCCAGCCGCCGAGCAGCTCCGTCAAGCCGGCGTTGCGCAGCCCGTAGACGACGACATACATACCAATGGAGAAAATAATGATGGTCCAGGGCGCCTCCCGGACAGCCTTGCCGGCATCGATAGCTTTGCTGCGGTATGCGGCGGTCAGGAACAGCAGGGCGGCGCAGCCCGCAATCAGACTGACCGGCATGTCCAGCCATTCGCCCAGGGCGTACCCGAGCACAAGCAGCAGCAGAATGCCCCACGCCAGCTGAAAAAGCCCGGGATGCTTAATGGCTTCCGCCGGTTTTTTGAGCCGGCTCACATCGTAACCGCCGCGCACAGCCTTGCGGTACAGCACATAAAGCATCCCCATGCTGGCGGCCAGCGAGAACAAATAGGGCACCAGCATGCGCGCCGCATATTCCCCGAATCCGATGCCGAAGAAATCGGCGGTTACAATATTGACGAGGTTGCTGATAATGAACGGGATTGACGCGGTATCGGCAATAAATCCGCTGGCGATGACATAAGCAAGCACCGCCCGATCCGAAAAATGCAAGGCCCGTACCTGAGCAAGCACAATCGGGGTGAGGATGAGCGCTGCCCCGTCGTTGTTGAATAGCGCGCTGACGACAGCGCCGAGGGCAATGGACCAGAGAAACAGCCGTTTCCCGCTGCCTCCGGCGAGACGGGCCATGTGCAGCGCCGCCCATTCGAAAAAGCCGATCTCATCGAGCAGCAGCGAAATTATGACCGCCGCGATAAAAGCGAGAGTCGCGTTCCACACCATGCCGGTGACCGTGCCGACATCCTGCAGGGACACCACGCCGCAGCCAAGCGCAGCAAGCGCGCCTCCGGCGGCAAACCAGCCGATTCCGAGTCCTTTCGGTCGCCAAATAACAAGGGACAGCGTACAAATAAATAAAACCGCAGATAACAAAATCATATCCTGCCTGCTTTCCAGATAATGACCAATGATCATCCATATAGGAATAAGATAAACTATAAGTACTATATAATCTCAGGCAATTTTCTGTAAAGTCAAACATGTATAAAAATGCAAATAAACATTCGATAAGTCCATTTTATTGGTGGAATGGCACATGCTATTATGATTAATTATATCGATAGATACAAGGGTGCCATTCGACATCGAAATTGTATTAACGGATGATGTTAAATTTGTTAAATGTGGAGGAAATCTCATGGGTAGCACTACAGGGTTTATGGAATTTAAGCGTCAACTGCCGACAGACCGTCATCCGCTCGAACGGATCAAGGACTGGAAGGAGTTCCACCTTCACTTAACGGAAGAACAATTGAAAACACAAGGCTCCCGCTGCATGGATTGCGGAATTCCTTATTGTAATTCAGGTGTAATGCTGAGCGGCTCCACTTCCGGCTGTCCGATTCACAACCTGATTCCGGAATGGAACGATCTGGTGTATCGCGGCCTTTGGAAGGAAGCGCTGCAGCGCTTGCTCAAGACAAACAATTTCCCTGAGTTCACGGGCCGTATTTGTCCTGCGCCTTGTGAAGGAGCCTGTACGGTAGGGATTAGCGACGAGCCGGTGGCGATTAAAACAATCGAGCAGGCTATCGTCGATAAAGGCTTTGAAGAAGGCTGGATTGTTCCGGAAGCGCCGAAGCATCGAACCGGCAAGAAGGTAGCCGTTATCGGCTCCGGTCCGGCCGGTATGGCAGCAGCGGCTCAATTGAACAAAGCGGGCCATCTGGTTACTGTGTTCGAGCGCGCAGACCGGATCGGCGGCTTGCTGACATATGGGATTCCTTCCATGAAGCTGGAGAAGAACGTGGTGGAGCGCCGCGTGAAGCTGATGGAGCAGGAAGGCATTACCTTCGTAACCAACACCGAGATCGGGAAAAATTACGAATCCGAGCGCCTGCTGAAAGAATTCGATGCCGTCGTGCTGTGCACGGGATCGACTCGCCCGCGCGAAGTAGGGATTCCGGGAAGCGACCTCAAGGGCATCCATTTTGCAATGGATTACTTGACTGGCACGATCAAAAGCCAGCTCGATTCCAACTTTGCAGACGGCAATTTCATTGACACCGCAGGCAAAGATGTAATCGTCGTCGGCGGTGGCGACACGGGGACGGACTGCGTAGCAACGGCCCTCCGCCAAAGCTGCAACAGTGTCACGCAGTTCCATACGCACCCGAAAGGTCCGGATGCGCGGGAGTGGAACGACAATCCATGGCCGGAGTTCCCGAAGGTATACCAGCTTGACTACGCTCAAGAAGAAGCAAAAGCGCTGTACGGCAACGATCCGCGCCAGTTTGCCTGCCTGACGAAGAAGTTCGTTGGTGATGAGAACGGCAACGTCAAAGAGCTGCATACCATTGACATGCAGTGGGTACGCGACGAGAATGGCTCGATTGTCCGTCAGCCGATTGAGGGCAGCGAGCGGGTATGGAAAGCGGATGCTGTATTTGTCGCTATCGGCTTTACTGGTCCGGAGCAGGGCTTGCTGCAGCAGCTTGGCGTCGAGACGGATAAACGCTCTAACGTCAAAGCCGAATACGGCAAATATGCAACGAATGTTCCGGGTATTTTTGCAGCGGGCGATAACCGCCGCGGACAAAGCCTGGTGGTATGGGCCATCAATGAAGGCCGCGAGGCTGCGCGTGAAGTGGACCGTTACCTGATGGGTACCAGCAATCTGCCTTGATTGTAGGCAATTGAATATATCAGCTTCAACCCCGGTTATCCTTTGAGATGGCCGGGATTTTTGTGCAGAACGCGGTCCTACGCTGCCGGACCTCCTTTTTTTCAGGAATTTTTCAGCGTATAATAAGGTTCTATTCAGCATGCATTCACATGAATTTCAGCTTTGTTCAGTAAAATGAGCTTCATAGAACAAGTCAAGAGGTAAATATCGACATTCCAGGAGGGACTCCCGGTCAGCCGGGCTTGGCTTAGATGAGGGAATAATTCGAGTAGAATGGGGGCGGTATAATGAGGTTGACGATTGGGAAAAAGCTGAGTGCGGGGTTTGTATCCGTATTGATTATGCTGGTGGCGATGGGTGTGGTTTCTGTCTACAAGATGACGGAGATGGGGGAGCAGGCCCAAAAGGTACAGACCGTATGGATGCCGCGGGCGATGCTGCTCGGTGATATCAAAGCCGGCCTGATTAATATCGAACGCCTTGCACTCAAGGCGGCCGTGACATCCAATGTGCAGGAGAAGGAAACGATTGAAACGGCAATTAATACAGCTATTGAGGAATTGAAAGCAAAACAGGAGCAATTCGCCGAGCTCATTACCGAAGAGGAAGAGCAGCAGCAGTACGCCCAACTGCTGGAGCTGGAAGGCCAGCTGGCTGCCGGGACGGATCAGCTTCTGGCGGTGGATCAGAACGCAGATTTGAAAAGCATCAGCACGATTGCTCAGAAGGTTCAAGCGCCAACGGCCAGTGCCCTGGAAATATTGAACGGCCTGCATGAAGCAAGCGGAATACACATGGGAACGGCAATGGACATCACGATGCAGCTGTACGAATCGGGTAAAAGCTTTATCAATCGCATTACGGTGGCTGCGGCTGTCATTGCACTGTCCGTCGCTTTTATTATTGCCCGAATTATTTCCCGGCCGATCGCGCTGATGGACAAGGCGGCCAGGCAAATTGCAGGCGGGGATTTAACGGTGAAGGAAATTCAGATTGGCAATAAGGATGAGATTGGCAGCTTGGCGGCCTCCTTTAATGAAATGACCCAACGTCTTCGCAGTCTTATTCGTCAGGTCGATGCAAGCGCGGAGCATGTTGCGGCTTCGGCGGAGGAATTGACAGCGGGGACGGAGCAGGTGAGCCGCGCGTCGGAACAGATTGCGATGACGATCGAGCAGGTGGCCTCCGGGGCCGAGCTGCAAGCCCGGACCATGACCGACAATGCCATCGCGCTGAATCAAATATCCATCGGCGGCCAGCAGATTGCTTCTAATGTGGAAAGTGTCGCGCTTGCTGTCAGCCATGCGTCCACAGCAGCGGCGGAAGGCAATGATACGATTCAGGCGACCGTGCGGCAGATGAATGCCATGAATGAGACGGTGAACGGACTCGCCCAGGCTGTACAGGGGCTTGGCGAACGCTCCAGGGGCATCGGGCAAATTGTCGATGTCATTACAGGCATTGCTTCCCAAACGAAGCTGCTTGCCTTGAACGCCTCCATCGAAGCCGCTAGGGTCGGCGAGCATGGCGCCGGATTCGTCGTTGTCGCGACGGAGGTGCGCAAGCTGGCGGAGCAGTCCTCGCAATCGGCGGAGCAAATCGCGCAGCTGATCGCCGCAATTCAGGCGGAGACGACTCAAACGGTACAGCTGATGAGGGCCGGAACGAAGGAGGTGGCCGAAGGCATCCGTTCGGTCCATCAGGCGGGAGAGGCCTTTGGGCGTATACGGGAGTCTGTTGGCGAAGTAGTGGCCCAAATCCAGGAGGTGTCTGCGGCTTCGCAGCAAATGGGGGCCAGCACCGAACAGATGGCGCATTCCATGAATACCGTCTCGGCTACGGCAAGAAGCGCCTCGGCAGGCATGCAGAATGTGTCAACATCCGTGGAGGAGCAGCTGGCATCCATGCAGGAAATTTCCGCATCCGCCGCGACACTGTCCAAGATGTCCGAGGATTTGCGGTCGGTGATCGGAGCCTTCAAGCTGTAGAAGGAAAGTAACGCAGAAGCCAGTACATATCGGAATACATAGGAAGCGTATAAAGGTACCGGCGCTCCTGCATACTCAAACAAAGCCAAAGAGGCTTCCTCAACCATAGTCACGGGTTGGGAAGCTTTTTTGCTTTGATGTACGGGAACATTGCACGTGAGGCCCAATATATGTCAAACTATAGTAGTTGTACCGGTCGCCCGATTCAATTTTCTTGCAGCTGGGGCCGGTTCAGGAGACGGCTTATCCATCGCGATGGGCCGTGATTTATACCATGATTTTACTCATCGCCGCGTTCGAACAGCATTAAACGGTCGTTTTCGCACACACGCCGCTTCTCGGAAATGGGCGGCAAGGCTGTTATGCTGTGAAGAAGCTGCGGCATCAGTCGTATCGGGGGTCAGGAACCAAATGAATACGTATCAACTGGCTTACTTGGGGATGAAGGCGATATCTGTGTATCTGGCCATTCAAGCCCTGGACAAGGCGGGCCGTCTGCTGGAGCTATTCTCCTATTCCGCCCAGTACGGGGGATTTTATTGGAATTCGCTCTGCAGGACGGTTCTGACGTCAATCGGGCCCTTTCTTATTTTTACCGCGGCCGGGCTTCTGATCTGGGTGTACACAGACCGGATTGCCAAGCGCATTGCGCCGAAGGAGGCCGACGCTTCCTGGCAGATCAAGGGGCAAGATTTGCTGCGTACAGGCATCGCACTCCTCGGACTTTGCTCGCTGGTATATGCGGTTAACACGTTATTTTGGGTTGGCCGTGATTGGATTGGATATGGGCTTGGCTTTTCCGCCTCCAACCGGGAGCTGATTGGCATTGCTCTCGATGCCTTATTTGCCGGCGGGCGTATGGTGCTCAGTTTTCTGCTGGTGATCAAAGCGGGCTGGATTACAAGCCGGATATACCGTGCGTGGAAATTATAATGCGGCTGCAGCTGTTCCCAAATGTTCTCGGCAAACGGCAGCGGGCGTGTCCCGGACCAGCCGGACAGCTCCCTTACGGCAATATGTCCAGCTTTTTCATCCGATACACAACAATAGGGTACAAAACGTCTTAAAACCGAACCTCTATCAGGAAGGTGAAGATAGCTCTTTTTGGTTCCGGGGTGGCGGCAGGCTCTTCGGGAGCCTTTATCGAGGTGTTCTATACGCTGCGGGGCATTGAAATGAACGGGAAGCTGCAGGAGTTTCCTGAGAAGCCCTTCATTTATAACGGCACGGTGTTTGTGCCTGTTCGAGCGGTGGCGGAGCTGCTGGAGAAGAAGGTGGTTTGGGACGAAAACTACCGGACCATTACGATCCAATGCGGGGACAACATCCAGCCGTATATCCAAAGCCGGGAGATTTGCCTCATGAACCGCAATGTCATCCTGCCGGAAGATGTGACGGTTCAGGGGGAGTATGTCGGACCCGGGCCATCAGGCTTGCTGCTCGAACGGGGAAAGGAACGGATTTTAATCCATCAGCGGTCAGGGCTGGTCCTCAATAAGACAGAGCACGCGGACCAAGCGTTTTCTTTTCTGCTCTCTTATATTATTGAAGATGTTCCCGAATAATGAAATGGCGAAGCTGCCAAGCCCGGGATACCCGGGGGAGGCGGCTTTTTGTATTTTTGTGTTTTTCACTGCTTCGTGGTACACCGAACGCGCTTGAGAGATTTTTGAGAGAAGCTGCTGTTACAATAAGTACAGCTTGAGCGGCTGCGGGCGGCGTTTGATGATCCCTCGTATTTCTGAAAAAAGACCGATAAATACTAAGGGGCCTGCGATGGGGAGATGGCGGCTGCTGTCCGGTCCAGCTTTCATCGCAAGCCGAGATTGAGCTTACAAGACGGTCTGTAAGCTTAGGGTTGTTACTGCCTCCATCTATGACTCCGCTTCTTTGTATTGCAAGTTTATTGGCCTGCCGGCTGCATGATCCCGCTCCCGCTCTGTCCGAGATGAGTCCGAGTGAATTGCAGCTGGCGCATAAAAGAAGGGCCGCACATAAAATGATTGTCCCCGGTACGTAAGCCGAGCTGCCGCTCCCCCGTAAAGTCGTGTGCTTTACGGTTTTTTTTTACCCGAAATGCACGGATATGGAATAATTCAGTAAGCTTCCGAGGGATGGCAGACCCGTTTCAATGAGAAAATGGTGCAGAACCCGAGGATTTGATCATATGTTAAGACTTTTTCAGAACGGAGGTGATACAATGTCGGTAGAACTTCTCTTGGAGAGGGGACGCGCGATTTTGTCAGCTATAAAGCCCCGAGCATTCATTTTGGTCGGAATGATTATCGTGATCCTGTTGACCGTATTTGTCGTTACGTATGCCCAGACGATTCCGAACCGGACGGCGCCGCTGGCCAGACAAGGATTGCTTGATTTAACGAATTGGGATTTTTCCAAGCATGGGGTAGTGCCCTTGGACGGGGAGTGGGAATTCTATGCGGGCCGTCTTCTGGAGCCGGACGATTTCAAGCTTCCGTCCGCTCCGAAGCCTGCTTTTTTGGCGGTGCCGGGATTGTGGAAGGGGCCAGCGCAAAGCGGTATGTCCAACCAGGGCGTTGGGACATACCGGCTTCGGGTGAAGCTCCCTTTCTCGGACGAGGTGCTGGGCATGAAGGTCAAGAGCATCCGGATGTCCCACTTGATTTATATCAACGGAAAAGTAACGGGCTCCAGCGGCCGGCCAGCGGCTGTGAAGGCTGATCATGAGCCGGGGAATACCCCCTACAGCACTTATTTTCATACAGCGGGCCAGGAAGTGGAGATTATACTGCAGACCGCCAATTATGTCTACCCTAGCGGCGGCGTGGTTAACTCGATCCTGTTTGGCAAGCAGCGTGACATCACGAAGCTGAACAGCATTCAGATGGGCTCTGATATTGCAATTGCGTTCATCGTAGCCATGTTTGGGGTCTACCACCTGAGCTTCTATTTCCTCGGGCGCAGAGACAAGACGTATATTTACAGCGGCCTGTACCTTCTGACCATTATGGTCAGGCAGCTCTTATACGGAGAGAAGCTGATGATGCAGCTGCCGGGGATGCCTTTTGAGGTCAGCTACAAGCTGCTGGATTTGAGCGATTTCATAGGTGCTGCGTTTATCTTTTTGCTTGTGTGCTCGATTGACACGCGTCTCATCACCAAGCGTAATCTGATCTTGCTCATGGTGCCGATTGTGCTCTATGTTGCAGCGGTAATCGTACTTCCTTACCTGCTGCACAGCGAGCTCAAGCCGTTCTTTCTTGTCTATATTCAATTGGTTTCGCTCTATTTGCTGGGGAAAATGCTGGTGCTGTACAGCCGTAATGAGTCCGGGTCTGCGAACCGCAAGGAACTGATTGTGTTTATAGGCGGCGTGATTTCGCTGACGGTGTTTTTCGTCAATGAAGTGCTCTATGTCATGAATGCGGTGCCGACCGATTTAGCAGGGAAGCTCGGGATTGTCGGTTTTATTTTGTGCGTTAATATGCTTCTTGCCGTCAGATTTGCCCATGCTTTCGAGAAGACGGAGGATTTGTCGCACCAGCTGCAGCGATCCAATCAGCTGAAGGATGAGTTTCTCAGCTATACGTCTCATGAGCTTAAAACCCCGCTGCATGGCATCATGAATATTACATCCGATTTGCTGGATAACGAGGAGCGTAATTTGACGGCGAGGCAGGAGCAGAATCTGTGGCTGATTAAGGACACCTCCATGAAGCTGTCGATGCTGATTCACGACTTGATTGACGTTACCCGGCTGAAGCACGGGGAGCTTCGGTTGAAGCCGGGCCTGGTGGATGTGCGCGTCGCCGTGCAGATTGTATTTGATGTGCTGCAATTTGAGCTGCTCGGCAAAAATCTGCGGCTTGAGAACCGCATTGAATCCGGTGTGTGGGTCAGCGCTGATGAGAACCGGCTGAGACAGGTGCTCTACAACCTCATTCACAATGCGATCAAGCATACACATGCAGGGAAAATTACAGTCAGCTTGCGAGAGACGGACGGGATGGCGGAAATTTTCGTCGAGGATACGGGAACGGGCATACCCTCGAATAAGCATGAGGCCATTTTTAATTATTTTGAGCAGGCTCATGATATACTGCCGCAGGAAGGCTACACCGGAATGGGCATCGGGCTGTACCTCAGCCGCAAGCTGATTGAGCAGATGGGCGGAATCATCTTGGTAGACTGGTCGGAGACCGGGCGGGGGACCCGGATGAAGTTCACCCTGCCGGTTGTCCGCCAGCCTCTGGCGTTCGGCGAAGCGGCGGCCGCATCCGCAGAGAATCAGCGTGGAGCATCCGGGTCTGCCGAACTGCAGGATATATTGGATAATCAGGGAAGCGCGATTCTCATCGTGGACGATGAGGCCTCCAATATCCATGTGCTGCTGCACATTTTGAAACGGCACCAGTATAACGTTATTACGGCCTTTTCCGCCCATGAGGCGATGGACAAGCTGAGAAGCTACCCGCAGATCGATCTCGTTATTCTGGATGTGATGATGCCGGTCACCTCTGGGCTTGATTTGTGCCGGAAGCTGCGGGAGCGCTATTCCATTCTGGATTTGCCGGTTTTGTTTGCGACGGCCAAGGATACGCCGCAGGATATTGCGGCCGGCTTCCGGGCGGGGGCCAATGATTATGTAACCAAGCCGTTCGACGCCGACACCTTAGTGGCGAGAATCCAGACGCTCATTGCGATGAAGACATCGATTCAAGAGGCAATTCGCAATGAACAGGCATTTTACCAGGCACAAATTAAACCCCATTTTTTGTATAACGCATTAAGCAGCGTCATTGCCTTTTGCTATAAGGACGGGAAAAAGGCGGCCTATTTGCTCGGTATGCTCAGCCAGTATTTGCGCTATATTCTGGATATGGATCGATCGAGGCTTTCGGTGCCCTTGTCCCGTGAGTTAGAGCTTATCGAGGCTTATGTAGAAATCGAGAAGGCGCGCTATGGCGGCCGGTTCCGGTTCGAATGCCATATGGAGGGCATGCTTCGCCATTGGAACATCCCGACGCTGTGTATCCAGCCGTTTGTGGAGAATGCCATCCGGCACGGGCTGTTTGAGAAGGAAGAGGGGGGGGTTGTAAGGCTGAGCTTGATCCAGAAGGACAAGCAGCTTGAAGTCATCGTGGAGGATAATGGCACCGGTATTTCGGCGGAACGCCTGTCCCGCTTGTCTTCCGGGGAAGGGCTGGACGGAGGAATCGGCATTCGCAACATCCGCCAGCGTCTGGATTCTATCCCCGGCTCCACCTTCAAGATACAATCGGAAATTGGCGCTGGGGTCAAAGTTACGATGATGTTGCCGGCCCTGAATGAATCGGGGGCCGGCCGGCGCGGGCAAAGCTGGAACTAGTAAGGGGGAGCAGAATGTTTGGTGCTGTTATTGTTGAGGATGAGCCGCTTGTCCTGGAATTAATGCAATTCGTTATTGAGGAGGACCCGCATTTTACATGCTTGGGCGCCTTCACAAATCCGCACGAGGCGCTTACGAAGCTGCCCGGTCTGAAGCCGGATGTGGTGTTTGTCGATATCGAGATGCCGAAGATGAACGGCCTGGAGCTGGCTCGGCAATTAAATGAACAGCTGGACGAAATCAAGATTGTATTTACGACGGCCTACAAGCAGTATGCGCTGGAGGCGTTTGAGGTCTATGCGTTTGATTACATCTTGAAGCCGGTCACGCCGATGGTGATTGACCGGATTGCGAAGCGGCTGATGAAGGGGCGGCTGCCTGCCCTGCCCGAGCCTGAGCTGCCGGCCTCCATACAATGCTTTGGCGGCTTTGAGGTGCGGGATGGGTCGGGACAGCTGGTACGGTGGCCGACACGCAAAACAGAAGAGCTGTTTGCCTATCTCCTGTGCAACCCCGGTCAGGAAATCGGCAAATGGCACCTCATCGATTTCATGTGGCCCAACAGCAGGGATGATCGGGCTGTCCACAATTTGCACAATACGATATACCGGCTGAAAAAAATATTGAAAGCCCATGAAATCGGAATGGATATACATAAAATCAACGAAGGCTACCTGCTGGATACAGGACAGCTGCAATATGATGTTTTGGCTTTTCAGCGACTCGGACTTCCCCCCGGCGGGATGGAGCCCGTTCCGGAGCAAGGGGAGCGGCTCTGTGCCATGTACAAGGGTCCCCTGCTGGAAGGAAGGGACTATACCTGGAAGACTGCGCTGGAGGAATGGTACGCCAAGCAATATGCATTGCTTGTACGCAGCCTGGCCGATCGGGATATGGCGGAGATGGCATGGGAGAGGGCGGAGCGGCGTCTGGATGAATTTCTTTCTATTTATCCGCTGCATGAGGAAGTGAATCAGCTGCTGATGGATATTTACGCCCGGCGCGGCTTGTTGGAGAAGCTGAGGCTGCATTTTGAACGCTTTGAGGCCGCTTATCGCAAGGATCTTGGGCTGGAACTGCCGGAGAAGCTGCGCGAGCGCATGCTGTGGGCTTTGGACAGCCGATAAACCGGAGCGCACGGCGGACACAGGAAAAAACCTACTGGAAAACCGGACAACAGCGGGCGCTGCTCTGCTGTTGTTTCTTGTTGTCGGAACCCCGTTCCGTCGGACGGTAAAAGGCGTCACCCTTCGACGGAATTCGATAGCATCTGTCCCTGTTTACTTGTAAAATAGAGGAAAGTCGGCGGCAGGAAAGGATGGATCGCGGTGGAGAAGCTCCATATCGCCGAGAAGAAGGCGCTTTATTACGGCTGTATCGGATTATGTTTGATTTATACCCTGATCATGATGAAATTGCTCTTTTTCCGGGGGAGCGGCTACAGGTGGGAGACCTATAACTACAATCTCATCCCGTTCAAAACCATCCTGAATGACATCCGGCACATGCATGCGGGTCAGATTGAAATGGGGTTCAAAAATTTGGCCGGCAACCTTGTGCTGTTCCTTCCGATGGGGGTGTTTGCGCCCTTATTAGGACGAAGATGGCGGCGGTTCGGGCCGTTTGCCGGCTTTTCTCTGGCTGTTCTGGTCAGTATTGAGCTGATCCAGCTCTGCACCCGCGTTGGAACTCTGGATGTCGACGATGTCATGTTGAATTTTATAGGAGCTTTGCTTGGTTTTGTGACCTTACCGCGTTTGATACGTATAAAGAATAGAGGGGGTTGACGAGGCAGGATACTTATTTTACTCAAAGGATGCATAGGCCTTGAGTGCAGCTGGCCGAAGGCTGTACAGCCGGAAGCTAACCTGCTGCATGGCTACAAAGCTGCATTGCAGAGCTGGGGTGCCGGATGGATACAATAACACATACGCTGTTTGGATTAACGCTTTATGGGGCGTGCAACAAGACCGGGATGACCGCCCGGGAGAAGAGAGCCCTGCTGCTGACAACCGTTGCCGGATCGCAAATTCCGGACATGGATGTCATCTCGCAATGGTGGGACACGATGGGGCGCTATCAGATGTGGCATCGCGGACTGACACATTCTGTGTTTCTGGTCCCGGTCTGGGCGGCCCTGCTTGCGCTGCTGACCCGCGTGCTGTATGGGGTCCGCGGCTGGAAATGGTTCTGGATACCGTGTCTTGCGGTATTCATTCATGACACGAGCGATTTGTTTAACGCCTGGGGGACGGGCTATTTCGAGCCGTTCTCGTCGAAGCGGGTTGCCTTTGGCACGATTCCGATTGTGGACGTCGTGTTCTGGGTTCTGATGCTGGGCGGCTTTCTGCTGGCGAGATTCAGGCCGAACACCTGGCAGCCGCACCGGATATACCGCGGGGTGTGGATTGCAATGCTGCTCCACGTGTCGGTTCAGTCCGGACAGGGATACCTTCTCTATGAACAGGCGAGCGAGCATTACGATCAAGTAGCGCTGTCGGCGGGATTCGTCCCCGGGCAATTTAGCGTGATTGGCAAAAAGGACGGCGTCGTTACGATAAGCGAATCGGTCCTGCTTCGCGAGCCGAGGCTTGTGGTAGAAGTGGAATCCCAGGAGGGCGCTGATATGGATCGGCTGTTCGCGCTGAATCCGAAGGCGCAAACCTTGTATGAATGGTCCCCGTTCGTGGTCAAGGTCGACGAGACGGAACGGCTCGGGATATATGATCCGAGACTGTACCGCAACGGGCAGTTCTTTTTATCGGAATATGCGAATAAATAGTCCGTCTGGAATCGAAGGGGAATCCTGATGAAAAAGTGGGGCGCAATCGTTCTGACGCTGCTTACTGTGGCGGTGCTTGTTATTGTTGTATGCCCGCTGCAGTATACGCAGAGCAAGCCGGTGTTTTACGGGATTACGGGACTTGCTCTGCTGCTGGGCGGATTGTCCATCGTGCTTGTCGTGCGGTACTGCAGGCGGAAGGTCAGGAGCTTTATCGTCGCGGCGCTGCTGGGGGTCGGGATGGTCCTCGCAGTGAAAGAGGCGGCCGATCAGCAGCAGGCTTATGCACTGCAAGCGGCGCTGCAGCCGTACCTGCCGGGCGCCCCGATTGAGATTACAGGTCAGGGGCGCAATTTGAATGGGGCGAAGCCGGTTCAGCCTGCCGGGCCCGACGGGAATCCGGACAATCGGGAGCCCCTGCAGGGGGTGTTTGTGCCTCCGCTTCCTCACTATTACTCAGAGGCCGTGCTTATACAGCCGCATCCCGGGGCAGGGGAGACGATCAGCTACCGCTTCCGGTTCAGGGGAAGCTATATGCTGGACGGTCATGACGTTTCCGAGAAATGGTGCGCCCTTCCGGGATTGTGCGATTATTTGTATCACGGAGCGGCAGAGGTGGATGCCGTCACAGGTGAAGTGGTGGGGTTAGCGATTGTATATCGTGCAGGGAAATAAGCACGACGATGTGTGCTGACCTTCACTTCCGAGTCATATCTCGGGCCGGCGGCTGCAGGCTGGAGGGCGGCAGTAAGCTTCTGGCAGTCGGAGCAAGGCCGCATCATTTTATTGGCAAGGTCAGGGGGAGCTGCAGTGGAGCGGATTTGGGAGATGGGCAGCGTGATGAACGTTGGTTCTCCGTATGCCTTCTGCCGGGCAGTTCTTCAGGCAGTATAGGATGAATTCGGCCGGCAGTACAGGGCCAAAGACATACAACACAACGTAAAGGAGGAGCAATGAAACAGATACAAGCTTGCGTGCTGGCGATGGTCATGGTGCTGCTGCTCAGCGCTTGCGACGGCCGTGGCGATTACTACCGTCACAGTCTGACGCAAACGGTGGACAGCATCAAGCAGCAGGACATTGCGGTTCAGGAAATGAAAAAAGGGTTGTTTTACAGTGAGTATGCGAAGGAACAAGCGGCTTACGAGGTAAAGGACAGCCAGAATATCATTGTCATCTATACCTTTGACAAGAGGCGAGGCCAGCAAAAGGACTCGGGACTTATTCATAATTATTATAATGAGCATTACGGATCATCGGCCATGTCGTATCATAAAGAGAACATAATCGTCGTATTTGTAAAAAAGGATACGCAGTTATTTGAGGTTGAGAACCGGCTGTCACGGGCGATTGGAGAGCTGTAAAAGCACGCCGATTGCAAAAAAAATAGGAAAAGAGGGATTCGTTATGCAGGCAGGATTCGGAATCAGGCTAGGCGCTGCTTTGCTCGATGGGATTATTGTGGGGGTTCCGCTGACGATCATCGCGCTAATCATAACGGGAATCTCTGGAGAGCAGGAATACTTCACTAATTTTTTATCGTTGTTGTATTCCTTGCTGCTGCCGGTAATTTGGAATGGGTACACATGCGGGAAACGGATTTGTAAAATACGTATTGTCAAGCTGGACGGGACGCCGCCGAGTTTGGTAACGATGCTGATGCGCACGATCGTGTCGGGGCTTGTTTACGGCCTTACGCTCGGCATTGCAGTTATTGTCAGCGGCATCATGGTTATCGTTCGGGAAGACAAACGATCGCTGCATGACCTCATCGCCGGGACACAGGTCGTTTACGCTTCCTGACGTGAATAGTTCGCTCCGTTAAAATTTCACGTTACCCGCTTGACCAAATTGACCACAAAAACCGGATTCCCTCCGCAGACGCAGCGGGAATCCGGTTTTTGTATGGAACGGCTACTGCGCTGCTCGGCTCCCGGCTTGCAGGGGTCTATAGTGACAGCGGCCTGCCGAGGGGCGGCTAGGATTGCGGTTGCGCTAAGAGTAACTCCTGAATCGTACTGCGCGCGGTGTTTGGCTGCATGACGGCGGTCGGTCGACCACATGCGCGATATGAAGACCGTCAACGGGAAGCTACCAGCCGACGGCCGCCCCGTCGCCGCGGGGATCGACCCCGCCCTTCAGGAAGCCTTCGTCATCGATTTGAATGGCCTGGGCGTGCCCCATAGCATCATCGAAATCCTGAACGACCCGGACGAGATGGCCCGCTTCGGCAAGCTGCTCGGCAACGGCGGAGTCTATGCGACCCTCCAGCTTCAGCTCCAGGCTTTCATCGCCCCAGGTGCGGCCCCACACCCAGCGCGGCAGGCTGATAGATGCCTGCGGGTCCATACCGTAGTCAATCATGCGGGTTAGAATCGCAGTCTGGGTCTGCGGCTGGCCCTCTCCGCCCTGGGTGCCGTACAGAATGCGCGGCCGGCCATCCTTGCAGGCTAAAGCCGGCATCAAGGTGTGGAAGGTCCGTTTGTTCGGCTTAAGACAATTCACATGCTTCGGATCGAGGGAGAAGAACGATCCCCGATTTTGCAGCAAAATTCCGGTATCGCCGGCCACGACGGCTGAGCCGAACTCGAAATACAGGCTTTGAATGAAGGATACGCTGTTTCCTTCTTCATCTACGACGGCCGCATAAGCGGTATCGCTTCCGACGGAGGGGCTGTTCAGCGGCTTGGCCTGCTTCATATCGATTTCCTGCATCAGTTGAATGGCGTAAGGCTTGCTGAGCAGCCGGTCCAGCGGAATCGGGGAGAAGGCCGGATCGGTTAAATATTGATTCCGGTCACGGAAGCCAAGCTTCAGCGACTCGATCAGCAGATGATAATATTCGTAGGAGCCATGCGGAATGCGGCTTACATCGAATTGCTCCAAAATATTCAGCGTCATGAGTGCTGTGAAGCCTTGAGAATTCGGCGGAGCCTGATAAACCGTATAACCCCGATAGGTTGTTGAGATCGGCTCCACCCAGTCTCCGCGATGCTCCGCAAAATCCTCTTCCGTCAAAATGCCGCCGTTTTCCTGTAAAAAGGAAACGATACTTTGGGCGATGCGGCCGTTGTAAAATCCGTCCCGGCCCTCCTCGGCCAAGTCCTGCAGCGTTGCGGCAAGCTGCTTCTGATAAAACCGTTCGCCTGTTCGGGGGGCGGACCCGCCGGGCGCGTAAATAGCCGCCGTTACGGGCAGGCTGCGGAGAACGTCCAACGTTTTCACCGTGTTCTCATGCTGATCCCGTGTGACCGGATACCCGTGCAGCGCATAGGAGATAGCGGGTTGAAGCACCTCCTTGAAGGTGAGACGCCCATACTCGTTCAGCATAGCCGCCCAGCCGTCCACCATGCCGGGCACGGTAATCGCGCTGCGGAAGCCCCGGTAAGGGATGGCCGCTTCTCCTGCATACAGCTCGCGGCGGGCATGGCGGGAGGACCGTCCGCTTCCGTTATAAGCGCGGACCCGGCGGTCGCCGGAGCTGTAGGTCAGCCAGAATGAGTCGCCGCCAAGGCTGGTCATGTGGGGATAAACGACAGCCAGGCAGGCGCTCACCGCAACGGCCGCATCAAAGGCGTTGCCGCCCTGCTGCAACATTTGGCTGCCGGCCATCGAGGCCAAATGGTGTGGGCTGACGACCATCGTTTTTGTACCGATGACGGATTTAAGCATAGGAATACCTCCCCCGAAATGATGCAGGCTCTCACTTTTTACAGGTAGAATAAGGAATTTGAAGTAATGTAATATAACATAAAATACGAATTTATGACCTGAAATACGATTTTGTTCATTAATTTTATTTCTATTTGTCAATTAAACTTACATAAATAAGTTATCATGCTTCGATCGGAAACGTCAATAGAAGATAATCAAAACGAAAATAAAAAGGGTGTTTCATATTTCGAAACGAACAAATAGATGTGTTTTTTGTTTACAAAAATAAGAATTTATTATAATCTAATTTTAAATGATGCGGCTATTGTTGTGGAATAATTTATGTTAGATTTTTTGTCATCGGCAGGAGGAGGGGGAAGGATGGCGGCATATAAGGAGCTGGTCATCGGCATGGTACGGACAGGGATTCTGGGTTACGGAGGAGGGCCGTCCGTTATTCCTCTTATCCGGTATGAGGCGGTTACCAGATACAAGTGGATTGATGATGAGGAGTTCGGGGAAATTTTGGCCATCGCCAATGCGCTTCCCGGTCCGATTGCCACCAAGATGGCGGCTTATCTCGGCTACCGCCTGCGGGGCTGGCTGGGGGCTGCGGTCGGCGTGTTTGCCCATATTTTACCGACAAGCCTGGCGGTGGTGGGGCTGCTGGGGGTTTTGTATTCACTCCAAAATTCCATCTACATCCAGGGGATGATTGCCGGTGTCCGCCCGGTTATCGTTGTGATGCTCGGCATGATGGCATATGAGTTTGCTCTGAAAGCGTGGAAAGGGCTGGGGAAGGGCTTTGCAGCAGCCTGTGGCCTGATTGCATTTCTGCTACTGTCTGTTGTTGAGCTTCACGCCGGGATTGTCGTCGCTCTGTTTCTTGCTTACGGCGCGTTTCATTTGAAATGGTTTAAGTCATCGGGAGGGCAGGCGAAAGGGACAGGAGTGCAGCGCAGCCAAGAAGGACGGAAAGAGGTGGCGCAATGAGCTGGCTCCAGATGCTATGGGGATTTTTCGTCGCCAATGTGCTTGGCTATGGCGGGGGGCCAGCCTCCATTCCGCTTATGCAGGAGGAGGTCGTCAACCATTACAGCTGGCTGACCAATGAGCAGTTCGCGGATTTGCTGGCGGTCAGCAATGCTTTGCCGGGTCCTATCGCTACCAAAATCGCCGCTTTTGTCGGTTACCAGCAGCTCGGCTGGGCCGGATTTGTGCTGGCTACCTTGGCAACGATCGTGCCCTCGGCGGTCGCTTTGATCTGGCTGCTGAAGCTGATGAACCGGTACCGGCACTCCCCGGTCGTTAAGGGGATGACGCTGCTGGTCCAGCCTGTAATTGCAGTGATGATGATTGTATTGACCTTGAACATGTCACAGGTGTCCTTTGCGGGGATCGGTGTGTGGCAGTCCATTGGCATTGCTGCTGCTGCTCTGCTGCTGATGACGAAGCTGAAAATCCACCCGGCGATTGTTATTGTGCTTGCCTTTGTATACGGCGGGGTGGTGCTGTCGCATACCTCGATATAAGGGATACCTGCCGGAGGCGATGTCGTTAAGAAGCGAACGGGAGGCTTAGTCCGCGATTCCGCTGGCTGATTTCCCGGCGCATGGAAGCTCTTGCTTTGAAGCTCATATCGGTAAAAAAATAAAACCTCCGGCTCCACGGAAGTGGAATCGTGCTCTCCGATGCTGCAATATGGGACGTATGCCCTTATTGACCGGAGAGTAACAAGCCGGAGGTTTTTTTCGCATTCATCGGCGGTTGGCTTCATCGGCCCCTGATTCGGAATAGTTGATAGCGGCCGGCTGCCCGTGGAGCCTGCTATTCTTCGTTTGCGGCAGCGGTTAGGCCGCTTTTTTGCGCAGATGAAGAAGGGTATTGACTGCAACCACAACGAGCACCACGAGCTGGGGAATGGTTGTTTCCCAGCTCGGATAAATGCCGAGTGACGGTGCGCTCGGAAGCTGGTCCGCATTGTGCGCGGGCAGCTGTCCGGTGACCTGCAGGGCGTGAATGCTGACGCCGACGAACTTGAACGCCATGTAGTAGAGCAGCAGACCGGCCACAAGGAACAATGGCCGCACCGGGATACGCGAGCTGAGCTTCATCATGGCGATGCCGATAACGGCAAGGACCACGCTTGCTCCGGCGATACCAAGCAGTAAGTCGGACGGCTTGATCGTGGCAGCCATCCCGAAATAAAACATAATCGTCTCCGCGCCTTCGCGGATGACAGCCAAAAATGCGGTAAAGCCAAGGGACCACAGCGTGCCTTTGGCCAGGGACGCGCCGATTGTCTGCTGGACGTAACGGTTCCAGGACTGCAGATTCGATTTGCTGTGCAGCCAGGCTCCAATCGTAATCATGAATAGAACGGCAATTAATCCCGTCATTCCCTCAATCGTCTCACGCGAGCTGCCGGTAGACAGATTGGACAGCACCATGCTGAGGATAACGGCAAGGATAGCGGAAGCGGCGAGACCGGCCCCGGCGCCCGACCAGATCCATTTTCGTTTGTCCGCATTGCCCGAACGGCTCAGGAAAGCGAGAAGAGAAACGATAATGAGGATGGCCTCCAGTCCTTCGCGGAATAAGATGAGCCCCGCATCCCAGGCAGTATAGGCCGATGCCTCGGCATAAGGCTCCAGCTCGGCCAGCATCTGATCAAGAAGGACGGCCGCTTTGTCCCAATCGGGCGGTGTAGACAGGATGAGCGTCGGAATGGACACCATCTTGGTCTCAATGCTGCTGTACGTATTCGGCGAGCGGGTTGCTACGGCACCCTCAACCGCAGGCCAGGCGGCGATGAAGGTATCCATCTTCCCGGCCGCTGCGACGGCCTGCTTGCTGCGGATGTCCGCCTGCACGTCAGCCAGAAGCTGCAGCAGGGAAGCGATGGAGGCCTCGCTGGAAGCGGCGCCTGTTCCTGCGGCGTCCGTCTCTGCCTTGCCGGAGACATAATCTTCAACGGCTTGAATCAGCTCGTTCAGCTTGGCCTTGCTTTTGACGGCATCCGGCGGTTCCGTATTCAGGGCGATTCGCGCCCCGCTAATCTTGACTTCCATAGTTCCGTAAATTTGGGCGTTCTCCGCCCGGATGAGATTCTCGGCTTTATACCAGCCGTTTACGAAGCTGTTGTAGGCCTGCCTGGCCTGGAGCGGATCTCCTGAGTCTACGGCCGCCAGGCTTTTGTTCAAGAGAGGGAGCAGCGCTTCGATTTGCTTGTGCGCTTTTTCTTTCGGCTCGCCTTTGTCCTCTTTGGCCGTCACGTAGCGATCTGCGGCTTTGGCTAATCGCGAGATGGCTGCTTTGGCCGAATCGGGAGCGCCGGGCGCATTTCGCAGGGCCGAATCGGCATCGGATAGCGCTGCGCTCAGAGCTGCAGCTTCGGCGGAGCTTTCACTATTGGAGCCCCATACCTCCTTCATGCTGCTTAGCGCCAGCGCGGCCTCCTCCCAGTTCCCGCCGCCGCTGCTGATGAGGGCATCGCTGGAGAGAGCGATGAGCTGCTTCAGCTGCTCGGGCTGCAGCTCTGCGGCATAGGCCCGCAGCGAACCCGAGCAGGTCACCAGCAGCAGGCACAGGCTGAAGATGAGCATTGTACGTTTCAAGCTGTTCCCTCCACCCTTCGTCTAAAATAACGTGTCCCCGATGTAGCCGCCTTCCCTTGCTCCGGGCAGACAGGCATATAAGCCGCTGCCCACGTGGGTAATGTATTCGTTCAGCCGATCCGCTGCCGCCAGCTTCTGCTGCATCGGGACAAACTGCTTGCGCGGGTCGCGGTTAAAGCAAATAAACAGCAGTCCGGCATCCAGCTGTCCGGTTTTCATATCCATGCCGCTGGAATAGGAATAGCCCCGGCGCAAAATTTTAACCTTGCCGTCCAGATGCGCCAGCGCCACATGGGAATTGGCCGCAATGACGGGATTGCCCTTCCCGTCCGTCCGGTTCAGATCCAGCTCCTCGAATTCGCCGGCCTTGCCAATCGGCGCGCCGGAATGCCGCTGCCGTCCGAAGGTGACTTCCTGCTCGTCAAGAGAGGAGCGGTCCCACACTTCAATCCGCATCCGGATTCGGCGCATGATCATATAGCTGCCGCCCGCCATCCAGGCCGGACCGTCGGCGGATTGAGCCCACACAATCTCATCGGCCGCCTCCGGGGCGCTGACATTCGGATTGCCGGTGCCGTCCTTAAAGCCCATCAGATTGCGCGGCGTGGAGCCGGACGGATCGGCTGCTCCGGTGCGCTGGAAGCCGTCCTGCAGCCAGCGCAGCACGGCCTTGCCGCGGGCGATTCGGGCCAGATTGCGGAGCGCGTGGAAGGCGACCTGCGGATCGTTGGCGCATACCTGAACGACGACATCCCCGCCTGACCATTCCTTGCGGATTTCATCGCTGTTAAATCGGGGCAGCTCGATCAGCGCCTCCGGCCGTTTGCTCGCCAGGCCGTAGCGTTCGTCAAAAAAGGAAGCGCCCAGGCCGAACGTAATTGTCGTCTTCATGGGCGCGAGGCCCGCGCTTTCCCCGGTATCGGCCGGAGGAAGGTGCGGATTCGGGATCTCCTCATCCACGCCACGGCCCTGGCATAACCGTGCTGCAGCGGAGGTCCAGCTTTGAAACAGCTTCCGCACATCCTCCAGCGAAGCCGAAGTTAAATCAAAAGCACCCATGCAGATGAAATCCTGCATAGGTGTGATAATCCCCGATTGGTGCTTGCCGTAGAACGGAATGACGCCGTCTGCGGGCGAAGCTGCAGTCTGTATCTCGGCAGCGGTGCTGTTATGGACGAGCCTGTTCAACCCGCTTGCGCCGCTGACGCCAAGGAGCAGGCCGATGCCGCCTGCACCCGCCAGCTTCAGGGCGTCACGCCGTGTTATTTTTTTAGAGGCGGTGTCTCCGGGACGTTTTGTTTCCATGTGGCTACCCCCCGATGACGGTTCCCATTTTGGACAGCGGCTCGGCCAGAGCGTCAAGCGCCTGACTCAGCTTCTTCGTCTGCGCTTCCTTCAGCTCGGTGTACAGCACATATTCCTTGTCTTTGCGGTACGGAGCGAGAGCTTGATCCAGATCGCTGAAGCGGGTCTCGATTTCCTTGGCCAGCGCAGCGTCTTTTTTCTGGACGGAGGCTTTCAATACTTTGAAGATTTCATTTGCGCCCTCTACGTTCGCCGCGAAATCATACAGATCCGTGTGAGAATAACGTTCTTCTTCTCCGGTCACTTTGCTGGTCGACACTTCATTCAGCAGCTCAACCGCCCCGGTGACCAGCAGCTTGGCATCGATTTCTACGCTCTCGACCTTCACGCGCAGCTGCTTCACGTCCTGGAGCAGCTGGTCGGCCACCTGCTCTTGGCCGGTCACGGATTTGGTTTCCCACAGTGCTTTCTCCAGCTTGTGGTAGCCGCGCCATTCGTTGTCCGGCACATCGCCTTCGCGGGCGTCAATCCAAGGGTCGAAATCGCCCAGTGACTCGGCGATCGGTTCAATGCGCTCAAAATAAGCGCGGGCCGGAGCATACTGCTTTTTGGCGGATTCAATGTCCCCGGCTTTGACCGCCTTGGTAAAGCTTTCCGTCGCCTTGACCAGCTCATCGGTTTGTCCGATGACCCATTTGCGGTATTGGTCGATGGAAGCCTGCAGATTTGGCTCGGCAGGAGCCGAACCGGCAGCGGCGGCTGGCGATGCGACCGGCGACGCGGCGGGAGAAGTCTCCGTTTTTTTCTCTTGCTGGCCGGCGGCCGGGTTTTGGCTTGTCCCGGAATTGCCGCAAGCCGCCAGCAGCAGGGAGGAGCCAAGAACGACAGTAGTCAGGGGCGTGCCCCATTTTTTCAACATGATATGCATCTCCTTGAGTAGGTAATGACACCTGATATGATAATTGATAATAAATCTCATTATCGATAGACATTAATTTACGCCTTTCCAAGGGGACTTGCAATACCTCCTGTGCAAAAAAATAAGCTGGAAACGGATGGCCGTCTGCAAAAAGACATATAACTTTCATAAATTAGTAAGCCTATGAAGACACTGAAATCCTTTTTAGAAGGAGGTCTGACAGGCCTCTCACGGCTTTCGGCTATCGTACGAGAGAGATGCAGGACGGCTCATGTTCATACGGGTGGAACGGAAAGGAAGAGAGGGGGAGCGGAGGGGAGAGAAACGAAGGGGAACGAAGATAAACAAAGATAAAATAAGATAAACGAAGATGAACGAAGATGAACGAAGAGAGGGGGACGCGCGGATACAAGGGGAACTCGGGAGACGGCCCTCCCTCGAAATCAATAAAAGCCCGGCAGAGGACGGACGCGGCTGTACTGCCAACGCCCATACTGCTGCCAGGCCAATTATGATAGCGTATACATTTCGAGGGAGTCCGCCTCTAACCTGCGGCAAAGCCCAGAGCTAGTGCAGGGCCTCCAGGCCGTGCCGGTCATAGAACTGGGGCCCTTTGGCCCAGACGCAGGCCAGATGCATCAGCAGCTCGGCTGTCATACGTTCCCGGATGGCGGCATGCCGATCATCCTCGTACACATTGTGCCACTCCTTCGGGTCTTCCTTGAGAAAATACAGCTCACCGCGCAGCTGATCCACACGCCCAATGGCGTCCCCGATCGCGCCTGGAATGTATAGAATCAGCTTCCAGTCCTTCTTCCTCCACATGAGCGCGGGGGCCGAATGGGCGATGCCGCCTTTGCCGTGGAATTCGCAGAAGGTTCCCAGCCGCTGCGGCTCCCCGAGCAAGTCCAATCCAGGAAGCTGCGGATTTCGCGGCAGCCCGGCCGCTTCAGACAGCGTGGGCACCAGGTCGACCAGCTCTGCAGGACGGTCGTCGGTTGAACCGCGCTTTGATTCAGGGATGTACGAGCCGGAGAGAATCATTGGCACCCGAACACTGCTGTCGTACAGGCAGTATTTGCTGAAGCGGTAACGCCGCTCGCCAAGCATCTCCCCGTGGTCGGACACAAATACAATCAGCGTATTGTCCAGACGTCCCTGCGTCTCTAGCTTGTCCAGCACCCGGCCGAAGTAATGATCCAGCCACGAGCAATTGGCCCAGTATCGCAGGGTGGTTCGTCTCCGCTCCAGCGGAGTCATCTGCTCCCATACCTCGCGTTTGTCCAAATACGCTTTCCGGCTGTAGTCGTTGATTTCGTCCGAGGCCGACAAATGAGTGTTTGTTTCATCGGTCCACGGCGGCTCCGGGAAATCCGGAATAGCGTTGATATCGTACCAATCCTCGAACTCCTGCGGCACATTGAAGCCGGCATGAGGCTTCAGGAAGGACAAATACAGGAACAGCGGCCTGTCGGGATCAATTCCATCGTCAACGAATTTCAGGCACTGCTCCGCAACCCAGCCGTCACGGTGATGCTGCATCGGCACCTGACTGGTGCAGCCGATGTAGCCGTCGGCGTTTTCTTCCCCGCTGCCGAAATGCCGGGTCTCCTCCGAATAGGCGCGAAGCCCTTCAGGCTCTACATCGCCCATCATGACAGCGTTCTGCTCATAATGCCCGCTGTCCCGGGCGAGACCGACGGCCCGGACCTCAAAGCCGCGTGTCGGCGGGTCCTGGTTCATAAAGCCGTGGTTCCAGTGTGTCTTGCCGAATCCGGCGGTTTGATAACCGGCCTTGCGCATCAGCTCCGGCAGCGGATCGGCGGGCAGCCGGCTCTCATCGTACAGGCCGCCGTGGTTGGTGCGTACGCCGAGCTGAGACGGATAGTACCCGAGCATCATCGAGCTGCGGCTCGGCACGCACATCGGAGCCTGGCAAACGGCCTGGCTGTATACAATGCCTTGATCAGCGAGCCTGTCCAGCGTCGGCGTTTTAATGTGCGAATTATAACGGCCGATACAATCCCAGCGCTGCTGGTCCGTCATGAAAAAAATAATATTCGGTTTGTTTTCGGTGCTCATCTGCTTCAAATCAGCTCCTTTCTTCCTTCTCATCATATCCCGTTTTACCCTTTAATGGAACCGACCATAGCCCCCTTGGCAAAATGCTTCTGGAGAAACGGGTACACGATGAGAATCGGAACGGTGGCGATCATCACGGCGGCCATTTTCAGCATTTCCGTCGGCGGGGGCTGCGCATAGTCGCCTGAAGCCTCCAAGTCGGTGCTTGCAGCGTTGATGAGCATGCTTTGCAGCAGCACCTGAATCGGCCATTTCGAGGAATCGTTCAAATACAGCAGCGCGTTGAAAAACTGATTCCAAAAGCCCACCGCATAGAACAGCCCGAACGCCGCCAGCGCCGGCAGCGACAGAGGGAGGACGATTTGGAACCAGGTCCGGATGTCGTTGCTGCCGTCCATCGCCGCCGACTCATCCAGCTCGGCCGGGATGCTGTCGAAGAAGCCCTTCATCAGGATGACGATCCAGCCGCTGGCCAGCGCCGGAATAATCAAGGCCCAGATGCTTCCGATGAGGCCGATTTGCCGTACCAGCATATAGTGCGGGATAATACCCGGGCTGAACAAAATCGTCAGCAGGATCATCAGCATCAGCACTCGCCGCCCCAGCAGCCGCCGGCGGGAGAGCGCATAGGCGAGCGATGCCGATACGGTCAGGCTGCAGGCGGTGCCTACCACAGCGAGGAAGACACTGTTCCCGATCGAGCGCATGAAGGCCTTGGTGGACAGCAAATAGTCGTAAGAGGCCCAGCTCCACTGCTTCGGGAACAGCACCCATTTATTTTGGAGATACTCGGCCGGGTCGGTGAAGGAGACGACCAGCACATAGTAAACCGGAAAGCAGGTGACGACGGCCATCAGGCCGAGCAGCGTATAGTTTAAGGCTTGAAATAAGCGGTCGCCCGCACTTCGGTTTTTCATTTGGTGTTCACCCCGGATGTCCTAAAATCCATGTCCTGAAAAAAGCATTCGGTCAAAATACGCCCTCCTGGCCGAATTTCTTCGCCAGCCGGTTGGCCAGCACAACTAAAATGAGGCCGATCATCGACTTGAACAGGCCGACAGCTGTGCTGTAGCTGAACTGGCCTTGCTGAATGCCTGTGCGGTACCATACGTGTCGAACACTTCGGCCACCTGGGACACCGCCCCGTTGTACATCAGGAAAATTTGCTCAAAGCCGACATCCATGATGTCCCCTAGCCGCAAAATCAGCAAAATCACGATGACGCTGCGGATGGAGGGGAGCGTGACGTGCCACATTTGGCGGAAGCGTCCGGCCCCGTCCATGCGCGCCGCCTCATAAATTTGCGTGTCCACCCCGGCGATGGCCGCCAGGAAGACGATGGTCCCCCAGCCGGCCTCCTTCCAGACCGACTGCAGGGTCACCAGAATCCAGAAAACGTCCGGATTGGTCAAGAAATCAAACCGCGGCCGGCCGGCCGCCTCCAGCAAATGGTTGATGAGGCCTTCCCCTTTGGCAAGCAGCATAAACGTTAGTCCCGCAATGATGACCCAGGATAAGAAATGGGGCATATAAATGACGGACTGAATGAACCGCTTGTAGAACACATGCTGCACCTCGTTGAGCAGCAGGGACACGAGAATCGGCAGCGGGAAAAAGAAAGCCAGATTCAGTACATTAATCGCCAGTGTGTTGCGGAACAGCAGCCAGAAATCGGAGGTCGAGAAAAATCGCGTGAAGTGGTCCAGCCCGACCCAGGGACTATTCGTGATGCCGCCGAACGGGGAATAGTTTTGAAAGGCGATGACTACGCCCCACATCGGCACATATTTGAAAAGAATAAAGTATACAACGCCGGGTAAAGCGAGCAAGTACAAGTATTTATCCCTTCGGAGCTGAAGGGCGGCCTTCCGAAGCAGGGGCCGGCCCTTCCTATATTTCACCGGCTGCTCATGCTGGAGCCGAAGGGGGCTGATCTGTTCCATGGACAAGCTCCTTTCTTATTTGCCGGCCCGTTTCAAGTACGCCTGTGTCATTTCTTCCTGCATCTTGATGACATCGGGGTCTGTTTGCGTTTTGGCAACGAATTCATCCCAAGCCGTAACCGGCTCGCGGCCGATAATAATTTTGGATTTCAAATCCTGAATTTTTTTCTCCAGATCCGGCAATATTTTTTGCGCCGTTGGCGAGCTGAGGCCGACCGCAATGTCCGGCACGTTGATTTTGGCCCGTTCGGCATCGATTTTTTTGCGCTGCTCGCCGGCCTCCTTGAGCTCCGCTGTAGCCGGCGCCGGATCGAGAGCCGGATCGATGGAATTGACAATCTGATTAAAGTCGGAGCTGTTGTCGGCGTTCAGCTTCTCCGGGAGGGTGACTTTGACGCCGTCTACGACTTGATGATGCACACCCTCGAAGCCGAAGCGCTGGATGGCGGATACCTCCGGCTTCAGCCACGTGTCGATCAGCTGCAAAATTTGTTTCATTTTTGCCTCCGGCACGCTTTTCGGAATGGCCAGCAGCCCGTTGAACCCGGATGCCTTTGGCACATAGCCGTTGATGGAGACGAGCGGATAGAAGTCCGATTCCTTGGCGGTCGGGACGATCTTTTTCAAATCGGTCATATAGACGCGGCTGCCGGTGCCCGTTTTGTCGACGATGATTCCGGCCTTGTTGTTTTTGAATAGATCACGGACCTGGGTCAGCTTCAAGGAGAGCACGTCTTCCGGCATCAGCTTTTCCTTATAGGCTCTGGCGTTAAATTCCAGCGCTTTGCGGACCTCCGGCAGAAAGGCGGTATAGACGAGCTTGTTGCCCTCCAGCTTCCAGGAGCCGTTTACGCCGGTGAAGCTGCTTTCAATCGTGCCGAGCAGCGGGCCGACCCCGCCCCAGCCCGTCTCTCCGCCCGGAATGTAGGCGGCCAGGGCCGTGGTATCGTTTTTGCCGTTGCCGTCAGGGTCCCGATCCGTGAAGGCCTTCATGACCTCGTACAGCTCATCGGTCGTGGTCGGCACCTTCAAGCCGAGGTTATCGAGCCAATCCTTACGGATAATAAAGAACGCTTCATCGTTCTCGTCCCGTCCGCGCGGAATGCCGTAATTGCGGCCGTCCTCCATTTTGGTCAGCTCCCAGGCGATGTTGGGGATGCCGTTTTGCAGATTCGGATAATCCTTCACATACGGGGTGATATCCCAGAAGGCGCCCTGTGCGACCATCGAGCGGAACGTGCTCGTGAACGGGTTGTTAATCATCGTCAAATCCGGGATTTGCCCGGAGGCGAGAGTAATATTGAGCTTTTCATTGTAAGCGTTGTTGGACACCCACTGAATTTTCATTTTGGAATTCGTCGCTTTTTCAATGGCGGCTTTAATGGGATTATCGTCGGTGGCGGGCGTTGCCGCCGGGGTGACGGTCATAATGCTGAGCTCCAGCGGTGCATGGTCCGCTGCTGTGGCGCCGGCGTTCCCGGCTGCCTGCTCCGCTGTTTTGCCGCCGCAAGCGGACAGCAGAACGGCCAGGGTCAGCAGGGCGGCTCCGGTTTGGGTCCAGGTCCGGCGGCTGCGCGCGGCCCGGGTGTGGAATGGTTTCGTCATGGTTACTCTCCTTCTCTCTCCATTGAATCTCTTTTTAAATTTCTTTATGAAATGCGGCGGGATCTTCTCAGCTTGCGGAAGCCCCCCGGCGTCATACCGGTTAAACGGGAAAACAAACGGGTGAAAAAAGACGGATCGCTGAAGCCGACGGCAGCAGCAATCGATTCAATGCTGCGGTCCGATTCGCCGAGCAGGTGCTTAGCCCGTTCGATTCGAATGTGGTGCAGCTTGGCGGTAATGCTTGTGCCGGTTTCCTGCTTGAATACCCGGTGTAGATGGCGGGGGCTGATATTGAACTGCTGGGTTAGACCGTCCGCTGTAATTTTCTGCTGAAAATTGGTTTCCAGATACAGGCATATTCTCCGGACCAAAAGCTCGTGGTTGCCGGGGGATATGCCGGGGGCCCGCAAAGGCGGATCAGGCTGCAGCGCGTAGCGGGAAAATAGGACGAGCAGTTCCATCAAACGCTGGCCGGTCACCATGTTGAAGCCCGGCGCCCTATTTTTCACCTCATATATCATGTTCTCCAGAATTGACAGCACCGCTGTGGACTGCTGTGACCCCAGCGGCAGCTTGCGGGGCAAGAGCGGCAGCGATTCGTAGAAGGGGGCCACATAAGGCAGCGACAGCAGGCCGTCCGGATATTCGGGCAGCAGCTGGCGGACAAATTCCGGCAAAAACAAGCAGTTAATAATTTCCAGATCGGCGGATTTCATGTCCGGATACGAATGGCGCTCTCCTGGGAGAATGAAGTAAACATCACCCGCGCCGATTTGATAGACCTCGTTATTAATCGTATGGCGGCCTTCCCCGTGGACCACATAAACCAGCTCGATGTAATCATGCTCATGCTCTGGAATGTAGTTATGCTGGCCGTGTGACGAACGCTGTACCCAAATCGAGTACCCTTCTTTGCGATAATGTGCAAATGTTTTCAAGACCACGTTGAAGACACCTCCTTATGCGGTTCCATCCGAATGAATATTGCAGTATTCCATACCCGCTCATTCAGATGGAATGCGCTATTTAAATAATACCAAGTATAACGCTAGAAATTGTTTGATATAATACTAAATCATTTTATGGCGAAATGGCATGTTCGATTATGCCAAATACATGACGGATAGCGACATGATTTCCCGCTGGAAATCGTGGTGCGCAAGAGAAGTGATTTCCCCTGTTCGACAACTTTCACAACATGCTTGGGGTAAACTGGTACCATAAGGACAGGAGGGATGCCGCTTGTTTTTATTACGTGATCGATGATGAGCTTCGTCTGGAGCTGCTGGAGCTGAAGCACGTCCAGCCGCTTTATGAGCTGGTTGATACGAACCGCAAGCACCTGCGCGCCTGGCTGCCGTGGGTGGATGAAACGACGCGCCCGGAGCATACGAAGGCCTTCGTGCGGCAATCTCTGGCCCGGTTTGGAGATAACAACGGGTTCGATTGCGCCATTGTGGAGCGGGGCCGGCTTGTCGGGTGTATCGGGCTGCATGAGGTGGATTGGCCGCCATATGGAACAGCGAGCGGGGGGCTTGTCAGATGGCCGCAGGTCCTGGAGCGCCTGCGGCACCGCATGTTATCGCGGCCCTGCATACCGCTGCGCGAGTGAGGTTGACCTTCACGCTGCGTTAAGGCTTATGATAAGGCCATCCCAAGTCTGAGAAAGAGAGGATGAAGTGTATGCCTAATCATGAGACCATCTATGCCGAGCATGCGGCCGAGTATGATTTGTTGATTTCGAAGCAGCCGAAGCTGGGAGAGGTGATTGCCTCCATTCGCCCGTGGGAAGGGCTGGATGTCGTGGATCTTGGCGCAGGAACGGGAAGACTGTCTGCGATGCTTGCGGCCAAGGCCCGATCGCTGGTGGCGCTGGACGCATCGCCGGCCATGCTGGAGGTATTGAAAAGCAGAGTGGCACAGGAGCTGTCTTCCGGCCCGAACGCCTCCGGGCTTAAGAACTGGCGGACGGAGCTGTCCGGCCATCTCCGGCTGCCTCTGCCTGACAGCTCGGCGGATTTGATCGTGAGCGGCTGGAGCCTGTGCTACAGCTGCGGCGCTCAGGTGCCGGACTGGGAGAATAATCTGGCGCAGGCGATGACGGAGCTGGAGCGGGCGCTTCGCCCTGGCGGAACCGTCATTTTATTCGAAAATATGGGCAGCGGCAGTGAAACTCCGGCTCCCCCTGATTTTTTGCTTCCGTACTTTGCGCTGCTGGAGGAGCGATACGGATTTTCCCGCCGCATCATTCGGACCGATTACCGGTTTGACTCTGTGGAGGAGGCGGAGGTGCTGACCGCTTTTTTCTTCGGCAGGTGGCTTGCAGAACGGGTACGGGCTAACAACTGGTCCGTTGTTCCCGAATGCGCCGGCGTGTGGTGGCGTACGCGGCCGGTATAGGTAGAGAAGACCGAATAATCCGAGCATGTAACAGAAGCAGGACAGACAAAACAGACAAACAGAATGGCGGTCGCACCCAACACTTGCCGTCAAAGACAAGCATAATTCGTCAAATAATGGATTTAATTGTAAAATAAAACTCATTATGTGTGATTTTGATCATATTCTGAAGTGATGATTATTGTTGTTATTGATGGCGGGACGTAACATGAATAGCGTATTCAAGCGGAGGAGGTCGTTGAATAACGGGCTCTTTTTTGCTGGATGGAACTATCCTGATCGCGGCTTATGATTTGATATTCCGGCCTGCCGGCGGAGGCTCGCCTCAGTAGAGTGGCGGGGCTGTTGAATGACCGGAGGAGCAGCCGTAATCGGCTGGCCCCGCAAGCCGCACAGCGGCAGTTCGGCGGACACGATCGGAGGAGGGATGCGGGCAAGAATCGACTTTGATGCGATAAGTATGTGTTCAATCCACAATGAATGAATAACACAATAACCGGGAGGGAAATCGATGAAACGCTGGAAAGCAGGAAGAACGGCCGTATGGTTTACCATGCTGGCTGTCATGATGTGTATCGCCATGGTTTGGAGCACGGCCAGCGCGGCGACTTTGTTAAATGATGATTTCAATGATGGCAATGCCGACGGCTGGACTGCAACAAGCGGCACGTGGTCTGTCGTTCAGGACAGCGGCTCCTATGTGTATTATCAGTCCGGAACAAGTGAAGGGCGCACTTCCGCCGGCAGCCAATCGTGGACGAACTACAGTGTCGAGGCCAAGGTCAAGGTTGACGACTGGAACGGCTCGAACCGGGCTTATGTGGCGGGGAGATACCAGGACGGCAATAACTTCTACGCCGCCTCGCTCTATAACAGCAGTGGCGGGACGCTGGAAATCCGCAAGAAAGTAGGCGGCTCGACGACGACGCTGGCAAGCAAAACGAACGTTGGATTAGCCGCGGGCACCTGGTATACGGTGAAGCTGGAGCTGTCCGGTTCGACAATTAACATGTATGTCAACGGCAATCTGGAGCTGACGGCGACCGACAACAGCCTGAGCTCCGGCGCAGTGGGGCTGATTGCATTCAAAACGGTGGCCAAATTCGACGATATTGTCGTGTCGGACACAGCCGCTGCGACGCCAACACCAACACCGACCGCCACGCCAACGGCAACACCAACGGCAACGCCAACGGCAACACCAACGGCAACACCAACGGCAACACCAACGGCAACACCGACCAGCACGCCGTCCGGTTCTTTGGCCGAGTACAATTTGGCTGGCTTTGCCTATGGCAACACCGGCGGGGGAATTGTGTCTGAAACGAACACTACGCTGTATAAAAAGGTGTACAACGCAACCGAGCTCGGTCTCGCGCTCAAAAAAGGCTCAGGGATCAAAGTCATTGAAATTATGAATGACTTGAATCTGGGCTGGAACGAGATTCCGGCCGCGGCCCAGGTATCGCCGTTTGCCGCTCATAATGCGGCGCTTACGCACCCGGTGCTCAAGACGACGGGAGTAAGTAAAATTACGATCGACGGCTTCGACGGCTTGACGATTTTCTCAGCCAACGGCTCGACCATTAAGCATGCGGCGTTTACCTTCAAGCGGAGCAGCAACATCATTATCCGCAATCTGAAGTTCGATGAGCTGTGGGAGTGGGATGAATCGACCAAGGGCGACTATGACAAAAACGACTGGGATTACATCACCCTGGAGCAAAGCAACAAGGTTTGGATTGATCACTGCACCTTCGGCAAAGCGTATGACGGGCTGGTCGATTCCAAGAAAGGCACCACGGGCGTGACGATTTCCTGGTCCACCTTCAAAGGGGACGACGGCAGCTCCAATAGCTGGGTTACCCAGCAGATCAATGCAATGGAGGCCGATCTGTCGGCTTACCCGATGTACGCTTACCTGCGCAGCAGCGCCGTTGGACTGAGCAAGGCGGACATTATTGCGATTGCCGGCGCCCAGAAAAAAGGCCACTTGGTCGGGGCCACGGAGTTTGCCTCCGATAATGCGGACCTGGAGGTGACGCTGCACCATAACTACTACTACAACATTCAGGATCGGCTTCCTCGCCTGAGGGGCGGCAATGCGCACGTGTATAATATTGTCATGGATAGTGCAGGCGCGTGGGCGGCCAAGAAAAAAATTACAACCGCGATGGCCTCCGCAATTTCATCCAAGGGTTATCATTTTGATATTACGAGCAACGGGGCAATCTCCACTGAGGGCGGCGCCGTGCTGCTGGAGAAGTCCGATTTGATTGATGTATACTATCCGCTCCGCAACAATCAGGCGAATGCAAGCAATGCCAGCTATACGGGCAAAATCCGGGCGTTCGACACGATGTACTCGCTGGACGGCTCCTCCTTCCGCGGAAGCAGCGATACATCGGGCAGTCCGCTGGCCCCTGTACCGGCATCGGTTATCGCCTTCTCCTGGAATGGCTTTACTACACTGCCTTACAGCTACACGGCAGATGACCCGTCCGGGCTGAAGGCGCGGCTGACCGCCTCAAACGGCGCGGGCGCGGGAACCCTGAACTGGAGCAAGGATAACTGGCTGAAAACGAGCTATTAATTTCAAAAGCCGCGCACACGCCGCTTTCTTGCTTCGGTGTGCGAGTCGGCGATGCTTACGGGCGGTCGGCAGCGGCCGCTTGGCACGCCCAACGGGCGCAGCGCTTCACGTCTTTCTGGACGGAAGCGCTGCGCCCGTTTTTTCGTGGATAATAAAGCTTTTGCTCCATTTCCATTGAATTTTCAAGTTGAATGTAAAGAAGCTCTCCCCGACGGTTCGGGACGCAGGCGATTCGAATTTGGCTTGCCGGCGTTATTTTTTGCTACAATAAGAAATGAAAGGCTGTAACAGACGGTGATTACATTAGGGGAGGGGAATGCAAATTGAAGGATAGCACAGGGAAAATATCCGTTATTATCCCGACCTATAACCGCCCAGCGGCGTTGTGCGAGGCGCTGGAATCGCTGGCGCGGCAAACGTACCGGAATTTCGAGGCCATTGTGGTGAATGATGCCGGACAATCCGTTGATTTCGTGCGTGAATTATATGGCGACTTAACCATTACGGTGCTGAATCAAGAGCGGAATAGGAAGCATGTCCATGCCCGCAACCGCGGGATCACGCACGCTTCCGGGGAGTACATCATGTTTTTGGATGATGACGATATGATTTTGCCCGATCATATGGAGCGGATGGCGGCGGAGCTGCAGGCGTGCGATTTTGTATATTCGGATGCGGAAATTTTCGATTACCGGGTAGAAGGACGGACGCGGGTGCCGACCGCGCGCAAAATCTTCGCTTACCGCTTCGATATGGAGCTCATGGTGAAATTCAATACGTTCATTTCCACCGGATGCCTGTACCGCAAATCGATACACGATGAGATGGGTCTGCTGGACACGGAAATGTATGCTTATTGGGATTGGGACTGGATTCTGCGCGTGGCGGACCGTTACCGGGTGAAGCGGGTGGCGGCGGCGAGCGCGCTATATGCGTTTGTGATGGGCGATGCAGCGCCCCAGGCCGGTGCGAACGAATCGCAGCAGCATTCGTGGATGCGGCCGCACCTGGACAAGCTGTGCGCCAAGCACGGTCTCGGAGAGCTGCCGACCGCCAATTTTTTTGTCCTGCTGGAGGAGCCGTACGTACAGTCCCGTCAGGCGGAGACGCGTGTGCTGTGGGACGGTCAGCCGATCGTAAGCCGTTATGCACAGAACGACGCGTAAGCCGTTATATCCAGGCGGAGGACATGCTTGCTTTAAGCGCCTTTTCACCGATAGCATGATCAATGGAAGCGGTGATGGCTGTCGTCCGGGAGTGACGCTCGGCAAGAAACAGGGTAAACCGTGTTCACGTTAGCAAATGGACGGCGAGTTCCACCGGCCGCCGTCCTGCAGCGAAGCACCGTGTGCCGGGAGCTGTGCGCGGTGTGACATCTGCGGGCGCAGGACGTCCCTGACCAAGTGGGCCATGTGCTCCACGCTTCCGGCGCAGGCGCGGTGTGAGCGCTGATTGGTGTCACTCCGCCGGGTAAGCTTCAGCCCTGTTGCTGAACGGGAGCCTATGGTTCCGGCTGTAACAGGGCGCGCCCATAGACGATATGAAACGTTTTGCAAAAAATAACGATTTCCCGGTTTACGTTTAAGTCCAAGCCTGCGGGCAGCTTATAATTTTGATCGCCCTGTATCCCCTTCAATCTCCCCAAAGCAATGCCGGAGTCCGGCCCGGCTCCGGGCTTAGTTAAATATACATACAGTGCCGGACCGCGGGTTGTGGCGAAATGCTCGAAGCGGAGGTAACGGATACCGTTAGAGGCTAAGGTGCGCGCGGTTCCGCTGGTCCGGTGGTGCCGGTCGCCGTCCATGAAAGAAGCTGTATACAGCAGACGATTTACTGTTATCTCCATCATCCGGTGCTCATCGTCCAGACGGCGGGACTTGAGCAGGCCTGATGCTTCGGGCGAGGGCTGGCGAACTTTAATGTTTCTTGGGTCCTCCGGCAGCAGCGGATCGCGTGCGTGCCTGGCAAGCGGGGCGGTTAGCCATACCCCGATCAGCAGCAGGAGCGGCGGTGTACCATAGCATCCTCCAGCGTTTCATCATGATCCTCCTTTGGTTCATCCCGTTTTTGCAGAACGGGCTTTTTATGGTGGCCGCAGTACCCGGATAGGAGTAAGATGCCGAAGCGAATGGAAAAGTATGCATAAGCGCCTTCTATTTCCAGGAACCCGGGCAGGCGCCGGAGCCATGTTAAACAGGCATGAAAACGGTTATTGCCGCTGAGCGGGTTTCGTGATATATTCGCTTGAGAAATCTGGCAGAAGGGTGAGCGACACGAATGCAGTGGGAGGTCTTGAGCTTTATCGGCACGATTGCGTTTGCGGCGAGCGGCGCGATTGTGGCGATGGAGGAGGAGTATGATTTGCTGGGGGTGCTTGTCCTCGGCTTTGTAACGGCGTTTGGCGGTGGAGTGGTACGTAATTTGCTGATTGGAATTCCTGTTGTGACCTTATGGGAGCAGGGGACGTATTTCAAGGTGGCGCTGGTGTGGATTTTGTTTCTGTTCCTGCTGCCGCATAAGTGGATAAGCCGCTGGAAGTCGTGCGAGGTGTTTTTTGACGCCATCGGTTTGGCGGCGTTCGCCATTCAAGGAGCGCTGTATGCCTCCGAGATGGGGCGTCCGATTAGCGCGGTGATAGTAGCGGCAGTTATGACAGGAATCGGCGGGGGCATTATCCGTGATGTGCTGGCCGGGCGCAAGCCGCTTGTGCTGCGCCGGGAGATCTATGCGGTCTGGGCGATGCTGGCTGCTGTTATCGTGCACTACGGCTGGCCGAAGGATGCCATGAGCATGTCGGTGCTCGTTATGATCATTGTGGCGCTAAGGATGTGCTCGATTTACTTCGGATGGCGGCTGCCATACCGTTCCTTGAAGCCGGGCAGCTAGCTGTGCTTCAAGGCGAGGGATGCCGGGCGCGTCTGCGCCGTGTTATCTCCAGGCGGGCGTACGCCTGCAGAGCAGGAAGGTGAACACGGGGGAAGCTTTTGTTTAAGGTGATTACGCTACACAGAAGTGCCTTACACATGAAGCTGTATGTTTTAAAACTCAAATCCGCAAGCAAAAGGACCTCTACACCACTTCCAGGTGGGATGAGGTCCTTTTTTTGGAGCCGTTTCGAATTTCCGTCAGCTGTTCCCCGGTTCTGTGCGGCTTTGCGGTTGCGTATCCTCGGCATGCCAAGGATTTAAATGAACGAGCACCTCTGCTACGTCCTCGACCTCCTGCTGAATGGCGGTTTTGATTTGGCGGCTGGCATCGTGGCCCTCCTGAATGGTCAACTGATGCGGGAGGCTTACCCGCACATCGACCATGAGATAATGACCGAGCTCACGGGCCCGGATGCGGTCGATGCGCTTCACGTCGGGATGCGCGCGTACAATATGCTCCAGCCGTGCGATCATTTCGGGAGAAGCATTTTTCTCCATAAGGATGCCGACTGCTTCCCGTCCCATCTGGTAGGCGAGCTTCATCACAAAGTACGAAACGATAATTCCTGCCGCTGGATCGCCGTAGGCGGCGAACGGCAGGTCGAACCGGTCGCCAAGCAAGGCGGCGCCGATGCCGATGACTGCGGCAATGGAAGCATATACATCGGCCAGATGATCATAGGCGGTGGCGATGAGGCTTTTGCTTTTATGCTGCTTGCCGAGGCGGATACAGTACACATACAGGCCCTGCTTCCAGAGGAGCGAGAGGAGAGCGGCGGCCAGTGCGATGAAGCTGGCTTCAACAGCGGGCATAAACAGCGCTTCAATCGACTTGTACACCATGAGCAGCGCCGCCAGCGCCAAAATCACGGCCACAATGCCGGAAGCCACGACCTCCGCTTTGCCGTGACCGTACGGATGATCCTCATCCGCCGGCTTCTTGGATACCATCGAAGAGCTCAATGCGGCGAAGCTGGCGATGACATCCCCGGCGTTATGAATTCCGTCTGCGAGCAGCACCTGGCTATGGAAAACAAGACCAATTCCGATTTTGGCGGCGGTCAGGATCAAGTTGCTGATGAGGCTAATCCAGATGGCAAGGAGGGTTGGTGACTTGTGCTGTACCACACGATGGCTCCCCTTTCTTTTCCAGGTTGACTCCACTCACCAGTATGCCCCGAACGGTGGTATTTGAAAGCCTGCGGCACCATCAAATGAGGACATGTACCCGAAAGAAGCGGCAGCCAGCAGCGGAAGGCGTCTTTTGTTGCTGCCGCCGGAATCCGGGTATGCTCCGGGTTCAGGCTGATTTTCAACTGATTTCGAAGCAGACTGCACGCATCAATGTAACATCCTGTTATTGTATTCCAATCCGCAAAGGATGCTTCCAGCCGCTTCTGGCCGATTGCTGCAAAAACAAAACCAGACCCTCCGTTAGTCTCCCTATCTAGCGGTTGTCTGGTTTTTTCTCATCCTGTTCATCTTCAAGAAACCACAGCGGGTCCTCACAGTCGACGTCCCCGTTATAGTTAATAAAAATCTCGTCGCCGGCTTTAATGTCGGTATACGCATAGAAGTCGACCGTGTGCTTGTCGAAGCTGATGTCGTAGGTTGCATTAGGCTGATAGGAATGGTTAAACAGGCTGCCATAGCCCAGCAGGATGGCCGTGTGGTTCACGCCATACTCAAATACATAGTCCGACAGAAGCGTCTGTTCAATAAATGGATGCTCTTCATTCGGATACGGGATAACGGGAGCTTCATGGATGAGCTCGCCTTTTGAAATATCCCGTGTTGCAAATACTCCCCGATTGAACTCCCCTTTGCTAATTTCGGAAGTTTTGATCTCGATCATGCTTGTCACCTGCGCGTTCTTTAGTCTAATAAAGCACCTTGATCGAGTTATTATAACCGATTATGGAGTTAACAGCAATATACAGAGTACAAGTGCGTGACAAGTGCAGCTGTTTTCCGCCGTCATACGACCGTACAATACGGGCCGGGAGTCAGGGAGCCGGGAGGCTCTCGCGACTCGCAGCACCTGTCCTGCCGCCAGCCAGGTTCCATGCTTTGCCGAAAAAGAAAATCAAGCCTGCGGCTCCCGTCCGTGATCGGGAATTGCAGGCTGTTTAGGTTACCCCTTCACGGCGCCGAGCATGACGCCTTTGACGAAGTATTTTTGAATGAACGGATAGACGAGAATGACCGGCAGGGCGACCAGGAAGATTGAAGCGGTTCGAACAGACAAGCTGGAGGTTTCATTCAGCACGCCCATATCCCCGAGCACCGCCGCCATCTCCAGCTGCACCACCATATCGCGCAGGAAAATCTGCAGCACGTGCAGCTTCGGTGAATGAATATAAACGACGGCATCCATGTACGTATTCCAGTGATGCACCGCAATGAACAATCCGATGGTGGCGATAGAGGCCGTCGATAAGGGCAAATAAATCCGGTAAAAAATCGTCAAATCGCCCGCACCGTCAATTTTGGCGGATTCCTCCATGCTGGACGGCACGTTCTCGAAAAATGATTTCAGCAAAATTACGTTCCAGGTGCTGATGGCCGAAGGGATTACCAGCGCCCAAATCGTATCGATTAAGCCGGTGCCTTTGACGATAAGATACGTGGGAATAATCCCGCCATTAAACAGCATGGTGATAATAATATACAGCATGAACAGCTTTTGCCCGGGCAGATAGCGCTTGGACAGAACGTAGGCGAAGCTGAGCTGCAGCGCCAGATTCAGCGCGGTCCCCAGAAGTGTCCGGTGCACGGTATTGACGAAGGCGGTCAGGAACCGGTTGTTGTCGAGAATAATTTGGTAGGCGGTCAAATCGAAGCCCTTGGGCCACAGCAGCAGCTCGCCTTCCTTGATTAGATCCGGGTCGCTGACGGAGGTCAGAATGACATAATAGAACGGCATAAACGTAATGACCGCAAACAAAAGAAGCACTGTGCCAATCACTGCATTGCCGGGGGAAAAAGCTCTAAGCATCGTTTACGCTCTCCTTTCTGCTGTGGGCTACCATAGGGCGTTATCGCTGTAACGGCGGGCCAGCCGGTTCGCGCTCCAGATCAGCACGAAGCCGATGACGGACTGGAACAGGCCGATCGCTGTAGTGAGACTGAACCTGGCGTCCTGCAGCCCGATCCGGTAAATATAGGTGCTCAGCACATCGCCCACATCATACACCGAAGGATTGTACATCACATAAATTTGCTCGAAGCCGTAGTCGAGCATCGTTCCGATTTTGAGAATAAGCAGCAAAATAATCGTGTTGCGGATGCCCGGCAGCGTGACATAGATCAGCTTCTGCCAGCGTGTCGCCCCGTCGATAGTCGCGGCCTCGTACTGCTCCGGGTCGATGCTGGACAGTGCAGCCAAATAAATGATCGCTCCCCAGCCGCTTTCCTTGATGATAAGCGAGATAATGACGATGGGACGGAAGTAGTCTGACATCACCATGAAGTGGATCGGGTCCAGGCCCAAGGCCATACGGATCTGATTGACGATGCCGTCGTTCGGGGAGAGCAGCTGAAGGACGATACCGCCGAAAACGACCCAGGACAAAAAATGCGGAAAATAGACGATCGTTTGGATGGATCGTTTGAACAGCATGCTTTTTATTTCGTTGAGCAGCAGGGCCAGTATAATGGGAGCCGGAAACGAAAACAGCAGCTCGTACACATTCATCAGCAGCGTATTCATCACAATCCGGTAAAAATCCGGGTAGGAGAACAAAAACTCGAAATGCTTCAGGCCGACCCAGGGGCTGCCCCAAATGCCTTTGGCAAAGTTGAAATTTTTGAAAGCGATAATGAGTCCGTACATCGGCAAGTATTTGTAAATGAAGTACCAGATGAACCCTGGCAGCATCAGCAGATACAAGGCTTTGTACTTCCGCAGTGCATGCCAGAATGCAGACAGCGGATGCGCTTTTTTGGCCGCGGCAGCTTGTGTGTGGACAGACATGGGCGCTTTCATGATCTTCTTCTCCCCCTTGGCTTTCGGAAGTGCGGCGAATGATCCGCTGCATGGGGCCGGTACGGGCATGAGTCCGTTGTCCCGGCTTCAGGCCGATTCCCTTCCAGGCTTGGCCTTATTATAGGGGCAGGAGAACGCCGCAGCCTATGTTTACTTTATTGGGGAATGTACATTTTTTTGGATCGCGGCATGAACAGTTTTTACGGCGCTGCAGGCAGCCCTGTGCGGCGCGGATTTTGGCGGATGCTCTACCGGGGAAGCTTCATTTTTATACAGGATTCGACAAGAGGCAACCCAATGCTGTGTTATAATGGAGTTAGAGACAGATTTAAACAAAAGGGGCTGCAAAATTGAAACCGAATTGGGCTATACATCATCTGAAGGATCGCTTGGTCCTGCTGCTGTCGCTGCTGTTTTTGATTACCTCGGTAGCAACGGTCTTCATGTATGATCGCAGTGTACGCTCGCAATACCGCATGGAACGGACGTATTATTTTCAGAAAAACCACGAAAAGGCGTATTCCTCCATTGTTCTGTTTACCAATCAATTGCAAGCGCTTTACAGGCAGATTTTGCTAAATAAAAATGTGCTGGAATGGCTGAATCACCCGAGTGAGCTTGCCTCGGAGATGTACCGCCTCAGCCAGATTCAAACGACATTTATCGACTATATCAACAGTCATTCCGGAATCGCTTCGCTGTATCTGCATAACAAGCAGAACAATATGGTGCTGTCCACAAGGTTTATGCTGTCCGATTTGCCCCAGTTCAGCCATAAGCGCGTATTTGAGCAGGCGGAGAAAACCGGGGATTCCCCGCAGCAATGGCACTGGCTGCCGCTGGGGCAGGAGATGGGAAATGCCCGGATTATTTCCATGTCGGCCGGCATTCCGGCCAAAAACCGCTGGGGCACCGTCGCGATTAATATTCATGAAGCGTATATGGCGAAGACCATCATGGAAGGCAGCCCCTACTTGATTTGGCTGGACGCGGATAACCAGGTGCTGCTGAGCACCAATGAGACCGTCCGGCAATTTTATGAGCAGCATGCGGATTATATTTGGGGGGCGAAGCAGTCGGCATTATTTTACAAGGGCTTCCTGATCCTTTCGTCCGTGTCGGATACCGGCGGCTGGAAGCTGCTGACGATTATGCCGGAGAGTGAGCTGATGCAGGGGCAGGCGGAGAAAAGCACCTACAAATATGTGCTTGTTGTTGTGTGTCTGGCGCTGGCGGCATTGCTGACCTGGTATTTCCGCTACATCCGCCGGGAACAGGACAAGCTGAAGGATGTCAAAATCCAGCGGAATCTGGATGATTTCCGCAAAGGGCTTATGACGGATTTGCTGAACGGGAAGCAGGTTCCGGCCGATTTGGAGGAGAAGGCGGCGGAATACGGGATGAATCTGACCGGCAGCGGCTACCAGGTCATTGTTTTTCAGCTCGATGACTACTATAACTATCTGCTGACCAAGACGAGCAATGAACGATTTTTTATGAACAAAATTATATTTAACTCGATTAAATGGACCTTTGCGCTGCAGTTTAATGCTTATATGATGACGACACAGCCGGAGAAAGTAACGGTGCTGATCTGTTATGACGAGCCGGGCGATGCGCCGCAGCGGAAGCTGTCGGAGACGATCCGCTATATTCAGGACGACATTAAGGACAACTCCGGGCTGACGGTCTGCGTCGGAGTCAGCGAGCTCTGCACGGAGCTGGCCCAGGTGCATTTGTGCTATTCCCATGCGATGCGGGCTGTCGATTACAAGTCGATTTACGGCAAGCACGCGGTCATCCATTACGAGCAGCTTTCCTTTTCCAATGCGTCCGCCCCGCAGCATCAGCTTTCCCCCGGCCTGGAGGACATCGCTCACTATTTGAAGGAGGGCCGGCTGGATCTGATTGAAGCTCGTCTGGAGACGATTCTGGGGGAGCTTACCGCAAGCGGGCAGTTTACGCTGGACTGGATTCACGCTTTGTTCGCCAACATCATGTCCGTGATTATGAAATTTGTCATCGAACAGCGGATCGATCTGGCCCAGTATACGGAGGAAGATGTGTTCATCTCGTTATACAGCTATGAATTTCTGGAGGAGAAGAAGGCGTATGTTCTGAAGGTTTGCGCGATCATTATCGGTGTCATGCAGTCGAAGCCGGAGGAAACCAGCTCCACGGCCGCTCTGATTATGGATTACATTGACAAGCATTATGATCAGCCAATTTCCCTGAATATACTGGCCGGCAAATTATCGATGAGTCCTTCCTATTTAAGTGTTGTCATCAAAAATCAGATTGGCATCGGATTTGTCGAGTACATTAGCAAGCTGCGGATTCAAAAGGCGGTGAAGCTGCTGGAAAATGAACGCTTGACCATCATGCAGATTGCCGAGCAGTGCGGCTACGATACGGTTCATACCTTTATCCGGCAGTTTAAGAAGGTGCATCAGGTCCCCCCGAATGAGTTTCGGACCCGGAGACGATCTGAAAAAATGTAAACAAGAAATATACACCCTTCTATCTAAAAAACTGTACATAGTCCAAACATTTATTCATTGCGATTTGGTACAGAGGGACTAAAATAGGAATTATCCATTCCTGATTCCAATGAATGGAAACCAGACGTTTCATAGGGGAGGGTGTCTACATGGTTCAAAAAAAGAAAACAAAGCTTTCGCTCACCGCCTTGATGACAGCTGCCGTTATTGCAGCGAGCGGCTGCGCCGGCGGAAGTGAGAAAGCGCCCAGTACGGCCGAAACAGAGAAGAAGCCGCCGGTGTTTAAAGTATTATTTGATTACAATGTGGATACGAAGGGAATGTCACTGACGGACAACGAATACATCACGTATTTGCAGGATAAAACCGGGGTCCGGGTCGAGCTGGAGTCGCCGGGGTCAGCCGGGTATTTGGACAAGCTGAATATTTTGATGGCTTCGGGAGAATATCCCGCCGCGTTTGCTGTAAGCGACAAGGATAAAAGCAAGCTGCTGCAGTTTGCGAGTGACGGGCTTCTGACCGACCTGGCTCCCTATCTGGACAAGTATCCGAATTTGAAAAATGTGATGCCGAAGGAAGCCTGGCTCCCGATTACCCAGGAGGGCAAAATATGGGCGGTGCCTTACAACCGGCACGACGGCTTCAATCAGGTTGTATATATTAATAAGAAATGGCTGGATACGCTGGGGCTGAAGGTTCCCCGCACGATCGATGAGTTTTACCAGGTGATGAAAGCGTTCACGGAGCAGGACCCGGATCGCAACGGCAAGAACGATACCTTCGGCTTGATTGGCCTGAACGATTTGTCCTACGGGGGCCGGATGTTCCAGGCGGCTTTTGACGCTGAATCGTACAAGTTCAGAAACAACGAGCTGCTTCCGCCGGAGATGACGGAGGAATACAAAAATTATCTGAGCTTTATGAGCAAGCTCGTCTCCGAAAAAATTCTCGACCCGGAATGGCCGACTACGACAGGCACCATCTTCCGGCAAAAAATTAATACCGGCAAGTATGGCGTGTTCAACGGGTTCTGGCATTTCGCCAGCGGGAAGGAGTTTGCGCCGGGGGTCATGGATTCGTATATCGCCATCGATTTGCCGCTGCATCAGGACGGATCGCCGTCCGTGTTTACGTATAGCTCCACGAACCGGCATTATATCGCCATTCCGAAGGAAACGAAGCAGGTGGAGGATCTGCTGAAATTCCTGGACTGGGGGCTTTCGGAGGAAGGCACGAAGTTTAATTTCCTTGGTATCGAAGGCAAGCATTATAATGTCGTCAACGGCAAATATGAGAAGACGGCGGAAGAGCGCGCGTCGCTGCACTGGGCGTTCTCATTGGTGAAGCACGGACACCTGAGCGAGCCGGTGAAGCAGTACATGGCAACCGAGTATACCCAGAATGTCATCGACAATCTCACGCTGGCTGCCAAAATCGGTACATTGGATAAGCTCGCGGCCTCACTGCCTTACAATCCGGAGCTGGCCGCTTACAATTTGAACAAGCTTACCCAGGAATACCGGGCCAAAACGGTCTTGGGCAACCAGAAGGTGGATGCGAGCTGGGATGATTTCGTGAAGCGCTATCGCTCCTCCGGCGGCGACAAGGCGATTCAACAGTGGACCGAGTGGTATCAGAAGGAAGGCAATAAGCTGAAATAACTCTGCTTAACCCAGGAAGGGAGCTACCTGCTCATGCTTACACTTCTTCACGACCAATTTACACAATTCTCCATTGGACCGTTTCCTTACGATCCGAAGCATTCCGCGCTTGGCGAATACCATTACTACCCGACTGAGGGCAACCTCGGGGGCTGGTACGACCCGGTCGTCTATTTCGGATGGCTGGGACCAACCTGGATTGTGACCGAGGACCGGGGCAAGAAGTTCATGGAGCAGACACGCCCCCAGGCCGCAATTACACCACACTGGCCGCTCTTGGTAAAAGGGGAAGATACTTGGCGGGATTATACCTATGAGGCAACGGTCCGTCCGCTATCCACGCATTCCAATACCGGCATTGTATTCCGTTACCAGCATGGCCGCCGGTATTACTTCCTTGGCTTTGAGGGCGGAAGCCTCGTTCTTCTGAAACGGGATCAGGACCAGATCCTTACACTGGCATCGGCAAGCCTGTCGTATGATTGTGACAGCTACTACCGGCTGCGCGTGTCCTGCTCCGGCTCCACGCTGCGGGCTTTCGTGGATGGTGCCGAGCTGCTGCAGGCCCAGGACGATTCGTATGCATATGGCAAAATCGGGCTGTCCTCTCGCATGCCTGCCCAGTACACCGACATCCAGGTGACGATGACCGATGAACAGCACCGGGCGTGGCAGGAGCAGGCGGTCAGCTCCAGCTTGAATCTGGCCCAGCTGCGCAGCGAGTATCCGCAGCCCCGCTTGTGGAAGGTAATCGACTTCAAGAACTTCGGTACGGCGCGCCAGATCCGCTTCGGCCATCTGACGGGAACGGATGAGCTGCAGCTGGTGCTGGCACAGCACCAGAAACGGGGACACAAGGATGCTTATGCTCACATCAGCTGCCTGACGGCTATTACGCTGGAAGGGGAAGTGCTGTGGCAGCTTGGCGAGCCGAGTACGCTGCTTGATCATGCGCTGCTGTCGGCGGATTTGCCTTTCCAGGTGTGCGACATCGACGGCGACGGGTTTGACGAGGTGGTCGTGGCCCGCAACTTCGAGCTGATGATCCTCGACGGCCGGACAGGTCAGGTAAAGAACTCGATCCGGACTCCGTTCACCTCGGAATCGCCGGGGCCGCTGTACAGCCTGCCCTATAATCAATATGCGTTTGACCGGATTAACGTGGACTCGATTCGTATCGCCAACTTCTCCGGCAGCGCACAGCCCACCGACATTCTAATTAAAGACCGCTACAGCCGGGTATGGGTATACAACAATGAGCTGCAGCCGCTGTGGTCGTTCCATGAAGGCATCACCGGTCATTTCCCGTACACGACCGATGTGGACGGCGACGGCAGGGATGAGATGTTTATCGGATACCATTTGGTGGACCATGACGGCAAGCTTCTGTGGACACTTCCGGTTCCGACCGATCATACCGATGAAATCCTTATCGGCAGCTGGGATCCGGAGGGCCTGGAGCCGCAAATTGCCATCGCTTCCGGCAACGAAGGCTTTATGATTGCCGATTTGCAGGGGCGCATCCTGCATAAGCACATGATTGGCCATGCCCAGCGCGTCAGCGTCGGCAACTACCGTCCGGATTTGCCTGGACTGGAGCTGTGCGTCAGCACGTTCTGGGGCGAGCAGGGCATCGTCTATTTCTTCGATGGCGCGGGTAAGCTGCTGCATCAGTTCGAGCCGACATGCAACGGCAACGTCATTACGCCGGTTAACTGGACGGGGGACGGAAGGGACCTGGTGCTGCTTAACGGCAATACGCAGCATGGCGGCCTCGTTGATGGTCACGGACGGCGCGTGGTGCTCTTCCCGCAGGACGGACATCCGGACCTGTGCGCGGAGGTGCTGGATGTAACCGGGGACGGCGTGGATAACATTTTGCTGTGGGATACGCAGCGGATGTACATTTACAGCCCCGACCATTCTGTGGCCGGCCCTGTAACGGTGCCGGATAAGTACCCGCATTACAATTCATCGAATTATCGCGGAGAGTTTAACTATCCGAGGAAGTAGCTTATCTGCATACACAAGCCGAACAGCGGGCCGACGAGGTCCGCCGTTTTTTTGTGAAAGTCCATGCTTTCATACCGGGGATGCGGCGATGAAGCCATGACGGTTTGAGTTGTTTGCCGCCGGTCCAAAACCATGCAGACCTGTGTATCAGGCCCATTATCGAAGGGACGGGAATCTACTTTTCATTATAAAAAGGAATAAATAGGTAATAAAAGGACAAAATTGCATCAGATTTGCCTCAGAAAAGCAAGAAAAGAAAATTTATTTGTGCTCCGGTGTACTATAATTAGTTTCATATCAATGTCATTTTATGGAAATATATGGATAGATATTATAGATAGAACAGTGCTTCTTACACTAAAATGAAAGCGGTTCCTATAGCGGATTTGGAAAAAATTTAAATAAAATAAACGCGCTATGATGTGCTGCCTTCTGAAGGGAGACTTGAACGGTATGCCCAAATATTGGCTTCGGCTGCTTAGCTACAGCCTGATGCTCGGCGCCATTCCGGTCATCATTATCGGGATTATGACCATCTACAACGCATGGGTCTATGTATACACCGCCCCGAATCGGGAGCTGGCACAGCAAACACAAAGCATGGTCTGGGTCACGGCTGCTTCCTGCGCGCTGCTTGCAGCCTTCGCTCTGGTGGGGGCTTACTACGGCAGCCGTAAAATGTATCTTCCGGTCCAGAGGCTGTTCGAAATGACGAAGAAGCTGAGCCCGGATACTTCGATGGGCAGCGGCGTTACAAGAGGAGAGGACGAGCTCCGCTATATCGAGGACCGGCTGCAGCTTCTGACCAGCACGGGCCGGCAGCTGCAGCAGCAAATGCGCGTTCAAGTGACACAGCTCAAAGAATACGCCATGTTCCGCTTAATTAATGGGCAAATGCCCAAGCAGGAGTTCGACTACAGGGCTCGGGAGTACGATTTTCCTTCCGACTGGCGCTATCTTGGCGTGCTGACGCTGCAAATCGATACACTTCACGGGACGCGCTACCGGGAGCATGACAAGGATTTGCTGCTGTTTGCGATCAACAATATCGTCAGCGACCTGCTGCCTCTAACCCGGTTCAGCCCTATTGTGATGGAGCAGTCCCAGGTGACAGTGCTTGCTTCGGATACCTTAGACGGCCATGAGCTGCTATCCCGATGGTGGCGTATGGCGGAGCGGATTCAGAGCAAGGTGAAGAAGTATTTGCAGCTGTCTGTCAGCATAGGAATCAGCAAACCCTATGAATGTATTTCCGGAACGGCGAAGGCCCACGAGGAGAGCCTGGGGGCGCTTCGCTCCCGTGTCGGGCTCGGACAAGACATTATTGTGCAGTATGGGGACACAAGCAGCCAAACGGAGATGGAAGCGATGCTATACGAGCAGCTGATGCAGATGGAGGAGAGGCTGCTGCATGCTCTTCGTACCGGCGAGCCGGACAAGGCCGCGATGCTGTTTAGCGAATACTTGTCAGTGATCGTGGGCAGGGAGGCTTATTTCAGCGAGTATTCGGAGCTGATGATTGCATTCATTTCGAAAATATATCAAATGATCCACGAACAGGGCGTCCCGTTGAAAAAGGTCATCGGACCTCAGGCATCGGTTGCGCAGTTTATGAAGCTGAACACGATTCCGGATATTACGGACTGGTTTCAGCGGCAGCTGTTTGTGCCGGTTACGGTTTTTTTGGCCGAGCAGGCGGAAGCACAGTACGAGAATATTGCGGATCAGATGGTAAGGCTCATTCACCAGCATTATGAACGCGACTTCACGCTGGAGGAATGCGCGCAGACGATGAGCTTCCATCCGGTTTATTTAAGCCGGGTGTTCAAGAAGGAAACCGGCGTATCGTTTAGCAATTATTTGATGGAGTGCCGGATGAACAAGGCCAAGCAGCTGCTTGAAACGACGGACATGAAGGTTTCGGAAATCAGCGAGCGGCTGCAGTACAAAAACATTAGCGCCTTTATCCGCTCCTTCCGCAAAACCTTCGGCATGACCCCGGGCAATTACCGGGAAAAGAGCGATAAGCAGATTAGTGGCGGGTAATATGTGAAGGAAGCTCTTCCGGCTTGCAGCTTCAATACTCGACGGGAGAAGGCCGAGGCTTGCTTGTCTGCAGGCAAGACTCCGCTGGAAGCCGGCCGTTCGGCGGCAGCGTCGTACACATCCGGTCTCGTCTCAGCCCAATGAATGAAAGGAGGTGGTGCGGGATAACCGCAGCAGGTGCAGTCAGTTTGTAACCAATCATAAGCCGGGAGGGATGATTCGCAAGGTAGGAAGGGACCCTGGCCTGCAGCTTCGATTTGGGCGGGGGACGTTATGCTTACGAATAACAAGGATACGTCAGAGGAGCTGAAGTATGGATGAAATCACGGTCTTTATTTCGCATGGTTCTCGTTTTGACGGGAATGCTGATCGCGGCTGTCCCGGCCGGAAGTGCCTTGGCAGACACTACGCTGGCAGATGTCAATTTCAACAGTACCGCAACCGGGTCACAGCCTTCCGGCTTTACCCTATCTGAGGCTGGAGGGACTGTCCGGGCTGTCGCTGTTCCAAGCTCCTCCAACCGCAGCGTGTACCTGAATGACACGAGCACCTCCGGGCTGGTCAGCCTGAAAAAGACCTTTACCGCCCAGACCGGCAAGATCGATGCGGAATTTAAATTCATGCAGCCTTCGCTTGTCAACAGCACCAAGGTGTTTCGTCTGCTGAGCGGCGCAACGCCTGCGGTGTCCATCGAAACTATAGGAGGAAGCTTGTCCTACCGCAATTCCGGGGATACGTATGTAACGCTGCTGAGCGGCTACGCGGCTAACACCTGGTACAGTATCCGCATCGTAGCCGATCCGTCCACGGATACAGCCGATGTGTACGTAAATGGAGTAAAAAAGGCCAGTGGCGTGGCCTTCTACAGTGCGGTTGCCTCCATTGACGGCTTCGATTCTTTTACGCCGAACAGCAGCGCCGGTTCGCATTATTTGGATGATATTTTGGTCAAGGCGGTTTCGTCCTCTATTCCGTCCGGCGCACTCGTCGTTAGCGCAAGCGGAGGAACCGGCGTCTATACCACCGTCCAGGCCGCTGTTGATGCCATTCCCGTCAACAACACCAGCCCTGTCACGATTTATGTCAAGAACGGCACCTATCCTGAGAAAATTACATTTCCCGCTAACAAGCCATATATCACACTGATTGGGGAGAGCGCGGAAGGGACGATTCTGACGTACGCGGATACATCCAGCTCCTCCGGCAGCACAACGAACAGCGCCAGTGTGTTTGTGAGAGGGAACGATTTCACCGCACACAATATTACGTTCCGCAATACGGCTGGACCGACTGCGGGGCAGGCGGTGGCTTTATACGTGTCCGGGGATCGCGCCGCCTTTCGCAATGTGCGGGTGCTTGGCAATCAGGATTCGCTGTATGCCACAGGCTCCGGGAGGCAGTACTACCGGGACTCGTATATTGAGGGGACTGTAGATTATATTTTCGGCTCGGCTACGGCTGTATTTGAAAGCTGTGAAATGAAGAGCCTTAATAACGGCTATGTGACAGCCGCTTCCACAGCTCAGGCGACTCCTTATGGCTACGTGTTTATTACGAGCAGTCTGACCCGTTCCGGTTCGCTGAATGATGTGGTGGCGCTCGGCCGACCATGGCAGCCGTACAGCTCGGTGACGTACCTGTATACGTGGATGGATACCCACATTAAGCCGGCAGGCTGGGATAACTGGGGCGACACCTCCAAGGAGAGCACCTCCCGTTACGCCGAATACGGCAATACCGGGCCGGGCGCAGCCACCTCCGGACGGGTGAGCTGGGGTGATCAGCTGACCGCATCCCAAGCGGCAGCAATCAATACGCAGACGGTTCTGGCGGGAAGCGACGGCTGGGACCCGGCGCACTGATTTCACGCCCGGCATCCTTCCTACAGCGAAGCCTCGCGTTTTTTCAGCGGACGTATAGAACGGCTTGCGGTATTGCCGAGGTACCGGCAGGGGCCGGGAATAAATGGCCAGCAGTCTTTATCCGGTATATGCCGGATGAGGACTGCTTTGTTATTTTCAGTACGATTCATTTTTTGGTGCTGCTTGTGTTTTCGAATGAATGAAGGAGGGGGGATTCGGCGGACGGAGAGGGTAGTCACGATCTTGTTAATATAGTAAAATTATCCCAAACTATGGTGTTAGATTTTTAGATTTGGGAGGTTTTTTTGTGAGAAGGACAGTTATGCTGGCGGCTGTTTTCGCTGCTTCCTTGTCGGCGGCAACGATTGCGGACGCCCATCCGGGTCGTACAGATGCCAAAGGCGGACATACGTGCCGTACCAACTGCGAGAAATGGGGCCTGGAATACGGGGAGTATCATTATCATAATGGCGGCGGCTCTTCTAGCGATTCCTCAAGCAGCTCCTCTTCGGACAGCGGCTCCTCAAGCAGCAGCACGGGGACGTCCTCCGGCACGGCCGGATCTGCGTCGGTGCCTAAGGAAACAGTTCCGCCTGGGACCGTTCAAGTGAGTCTGCCCGCTTACTCAGTGTATGTGAATGGGGAACAGATTATGAGCCAGACCGGCTATCCCGTATTTGAATATAAGGGGATTACTTATTTTCCGATGACCTGGAGTTATACACAGGCGCTGGGACTGGAGACAGCGTGGAGCACGGAAACCGGGTTCTCGATCCGCAGCAGCTCTCAGCCGGCAGCGGCTCTGGAGCAGGAGCCGGGCACACCACCGGCCAAGCTATTTGCGGCGCAGCCTGATTTCAACGTTTTCGTCAATGACAGTTGGGTAGACAACAGCAAGGAAGAGTACCCTGTGCTCGTATTAAATGATGTTACATATTTTCCGATGACTTGGAGGTATTCAGTCGAAGAGCTGGGCTTGACCACACGGTTTGAAAATAACGCCTTCTACATTTCGAAGGAGACTCCGGCCGAGGCTGAGTAGGCGGTGTCCTTCCATGGCGCTGCGGCTTTATTTTACCTGAAATGGTACTGCTTGGCCCCAGGTCACAAGCCCCTTCTGAAGCAAGCGTAAAGTATGTAATCCGGTAGAAGGCAGGACCAGAAGCACCGCCGTCACTGCACCGGGCGTGTACGTCCGGAGGAGCGAGGTATTCATGGCCGGAAAACAGGAATAGTCGGCCCCATTCTGCGGCCAGCAGGACGACCGGAACGAATACAATGAATTCCAGAAGCACCGCTACGGCAAACTGGGGGCTGGTTATGTTCAGCATTCCGGATGCTTTTGCTTAAAACAAGCAAGCCTTCCTCCATAGGGCTTCGCCCCTTATCGGAGCCAGTGCGCTGCAACATTAATCACCGATACAGCCCCCAGGACGACCAGGCCCAGCCCGGCTATGCGGTTGACCCAGTGCAGCATTCCCTGGCTCATCCACCGCTTGATTAGTTCCATGCCGGTTGTCAGCAGCATCCACCAAAGCAGAGAGCCGGTGAATACTCCGCTGACCAGCAGCACGGCTGCGAGTCCTCCTTTGCCGCTCATCCCGACGCCGGCAAAAATCCCGATAAATGACCATATCGTGAGCGGGTTAGCCGCTGTGAGCAGAAAGGCGCTGATATAGGAGGACAGCAATCCCCCTGCCAGCCTGTCTTCTCCAGGCTCTGCCGGACGGGAACGCATGAAATGGATACCGAGAATAAGCAGGAAAACCCCGCCGAGCAGCTGAATCCAGCCTCTGTGGGCCAAAAGAAACGGGGCGATCATCGTAAAGCCGAATGCAGCGGCCCCGCCATACAGTGTATCTGCCGTAGCCGCTCCTAAGCCGGATACGAATCCGAATCGTCTTCCCTGCAGGAGTGAACGCCGGATGCACAGCAGTCCGACCGGCCCGACCGGCGCTGCGATGGAAAACCCGATGACCACACTTTTGATAAACAGCTCCATCGTATCCTCCCAAGTGAACCTGTATGAATTTACCCCATTCTATGGAAGTCTGTCCCTTAATGTCAATTTGTTTTCACACAGAATGAATTCCGCCGCCGTATCCGTACAGCAGTACGTTTCACTTACGAGCTATATTCAATATCTTTTAACGTTTTGTTTTTATGAAAGGACACCTTCAAATACGGCTCGCTGAGATGGACGATGATATCCCCGCTACGCTCCTCGTATTCGAATTCTGTAAAAGCCAAGTACTGTTTCATGGCGGCATAATGGTCGTTTACTTTGAAGCTTTCGGTAAATTTCCAGAAGTAATCGAAATATGCCGACGCATACAGGTCCTGCTTGTCCTCTTCCTCCCGAATCGAATAATTATGCTTTTCTACCAGAAAAACGACGGTATTGTGCTCCTGCTTGCCCAAATAAAAGCCGTTGGCTTCCGTCAGGCCGGAGGCCGTCAAGGCCAAATGCCACTCGCTCAGCTCATTATTGATAAGGAAGCGGGGCGTGGTTAGCTCCTGTACGCCGTTTTGGATTCCGTAGGCTTTGAGCGCGCGGGCGGCTTCCAGCAGCCGTTCCGGAATGTTGGATTTTTCATTGGCCCAGGACCAGAGCCAGGTATGATCCCGGTAGGAATGCGTTCCGATAATCTGAACCTCAAAACGGTGGATTTCCTGCTGACGATCATCCAGGAACGACAAGGTCCCGTTCTCCATGTCAAACAACCAGTCGTAGTTCTCAACCATGCCGGCCAGCACCATTTGTTTAAAATAGGACGAAGCTCCGTGCTGCGTAAAGAGCTCATCCCAGGGAGATTTTCTTTTGAAAAACGAGGAAAACAAGGAAGGGCGCTCCTTTCCCTTAAGCAGCTTTATTGTTAATGGAATGTAAATGTAGCACAATGTATTGCATATATCGGAATACCATCTAGGAAATTCCATATTAAATGAAAAGCCCGGCCATTTCTTTTGGAAAAAAGCCAGGCGTAATATGACCAATAAATGGTTTATATTCCTGTATCTCCTGATTGTGCCGGGGTTCAGGCTAATCGTATGTTTACGCCTGTGCGGCTGAAGGCAGTGTTTCCTCGGACCAGCGGATTCGGGCCCCGATGCTTTGGAAAGCGCCGATAATGTCGGCATAGCCGCGTTCCATATGCAAGGTGTCTGTTATGGTCGTGATGCCTTCAGCTGCAAGGCCGGCCAGCACCAGGCTCGTTCCCGCCCGCACATCGGTGGCATGAACGCGTCCGCCGATTAACGGCCGGCCGCCGTCAATATAGGCGGTATCGCCCCGCATTTGAATGGAGGCCCCCAGCCGGATGAGCTGGGGGACATGATTAAACCGCATCGGATACACGCGGTCGGTTACAGCGCTTTGCCCATGGGCACGGGTGAGCAGGGCGGTCATCGGCTGCTGCAGGTCTGTCGCGAACTCGGGGTACATGCCTGTCCGCAGCCGGACTGGCTTGATGGAGCCGATGCTGTAGGCTGTAATCCGCTCCTCTCCGCATTCTATCTCGATGCCGGTCTCACGGAGCTTGGCGATACAGGAGCCGAGATGCTCCGGAATGACACCGGTGACCTCCACCTGACCGCCGTTAATGCCCGCAGCCATAAGAAACGCTCCTGCAATGAGCCTGTCCGGAATAACCCCGTATATGCCTCCCTCCAAATAAGGCACGCCCTCAATACGTATGACCGGACTGCCGGCACCGCTGATCCGGGCGCCCAGCCGATTAAGGAATTGTGCTGTATCGACTACCTCCGGATCGCCGGCGGCGTTGTACAGCCGTGTTGTTCCGCGCGCCCGGACAGCCGCCAGCATGGCGTTAATCGTAGCGCCGGAGGTCAGCATGTCGAAGTAAATATCGGCCCCCCGCAGCTCTTCCGCTTCAACGGTGTAGTAGTCGTTATGCATGGTCAGCTTTGCGCCCAGTGCATGGAACGCTTTGATATGCTGGTCAATCGGCCGGGAGTTGAAATCATCTCCGCCCGGATACCCGATGGTAACCCGGCCGAACTTCGCCAGCAGAGCGCCGGCATAGTAATAGGACGCCCGGTACGCGGACGCCTTGCCCGGGTCAATAGTCGCGCTGTGAATCCATCGCGGGTCAAGATGCACATCGCCGGATACAGCATCGCGCATCAGCGTGAAGCCGATATCCCGGCCAATACCGGAAATGATTTTGACATCGTAAATATCGGGAATGCCCTGCAGTGTCACCGGCGTATCTGCCAGGCAGGCGGCGGCCAGCAAGGCTAATGAGCTGTTTTTGGAGCCGGGAACGAGAACGCTACCTGTCAGCGGCCCGGACGGTTCGACGATTATGTTTTTGGTCATCTGGATGAATGCCCGCCTTCGGATGGAGTTTCTGCTGTCTCCGTTTCCAGCATGATTCCGCTGCCCCGCACAGTGTTCAGGCAAAACGTGTCTTTGCCGTACTTTTTGCGGATACGGTATACGAGCGCGTTCAGCTCGTCAATCGTCACATCCGGGATGCCGTCCTGATCCCGCGCACGCTCGGACCAGACATTCCTTTTAATTTCCTCATTCGGGACAAGCCGGTTTGGATGATCATGCAGCAGACGCAGCAGCAGATACTCCTTTTCCGACATGGGGATACGCTTGCCTTGTATAAGACATTCCCTTTTTTCCCAGTTAACGGTGGTCCGGTCCTGCTCGGACAGGTCCCACTGGCGGGTATAGCTGAGCGGTTCGAATTCGATGGTTTGATCGGCATACGCATGGGAGAAATGGAGCACAACCATGCCCTTGGCGAGCCGGATAATATCAAACGAACGCAATGTATAGGGGGTGTGAGGCGCCAGGCGAACCCCGTTAATTTCGGTGCCGTGCCTGCTGCCGAGGTCAACCAGCACGACCTGGTCCAGCTCCCGGCGCAGCAGCAGATGCTTGCGGGATACGAAAGCGTTCGTAAAGGCGACCTCAGGCGTATTTTCCTTGGACAACCGGCCCACAATGAGCGAATCATCAGACAAGCTGACGCAGGTGCCCGGCCGGAACGGTTCTCCCCGGACGATGTACAAGCTGCCGTATGTTTCCACTGACATTCCCTCCTGCGGTATTGATTTTGTATGAATAAAGCGGTCTGCATCCAGCGGATTCAATGGTATTTAGCGGTATTCAGCAAAAATAGTAAAGAAGCCCTTTATCCATCTTACCGTATTTCGGCGCGGGGGGGAAATGGCGGGTGTCTGACAGCCGGGTTATTGTTGACTGATGAACTGCAGGGTGCAAGAGAATTGTTGGTTCACAGTCGCTGCCGGATTTCCAGGCACGGGTGTGCCCAAATGTCATAGCAGGTGAATACACTACAACAGAAGCGGTGAGGAGGGTGCGGGCATGAAGGAAATCAGGTATGTGGCGATGGGGGATTCTTTGACCGCTGGAGTAGGGGCTCCTGTCGGATTGGGGCTTACCGATCTGGTCCGTGTGCTTCTGGTTCAAGCGTCGTCCGGCAAGCGGGTAGCACTGACGAATAACGGAATCAGCGGACTGAAAACCGGGGAGCTGCTGGAGAAGCTGAAGCGCGAAACGCCGCTGCGCGCCGATGTGGAGCGCGCGGATTTTATAACGGTCACCACGGGCGGCAACGATATGCTGGCGGCGGCGAAGCTATATTTCAGCGATCCGGATCAGATGATTCTGCGAGAGGCGCTGCGCCGGTGCCAGAATCAGCTTCAGCAGCTTACCGATTTGATCCAACAGCTGAAGAAATCGTCAGTCCGGCCCTATGCGGTCCGTCTTACTGATTTGTACAATCCGCTGCCCCAAATCCCGGAGGCGGCTTTCTGGGTAGGACGGTTTAACAAAATGCTGCGCAGGTTCGAGTCCCGGAATCTTCTGGTGGTTGACGTGTACCATGGCTTTGTCGGCAAGGAAAAGGAGCTGCTTAGCGATGATCAGGTTCACCCGAATGCGGAGGGCTACACTGTGATGGCCAAGGCGGTGCATCAAGCCGGGTATGCGCCGTTGTTTTAGGCCGCTTGCCGGCCTTGGCGCTTCTTTGCATGGAGAGTCCGGGATCGGGACAGGATGGCCGCAACGATTGCTGGAATGATGGGCAAGCTCACACCCATACACATAGATCATAGCAGGTCGCACATCCGGAACAATGAGGAGGCGGATGGGGATGAAATGGATTGTATGCATGAAGCAGACGTTCGATACGGAAGAGCGCCTTGTGGTGGAGCAGGGACAAGTTGCCGAGGACGGCATGAAGTGGGTACCGCAGGCTGCTCCAGCTCAGCTACCGGTTTGCAAACGCTCTCACGGAACTTGGTCTGGCAAAGGGCGACCGTGTGGCTCTAATGTTCCCGAATTGCCCCCAGTATGTCATTGGTTATTACGGGACTTTGTCCGCAGGCGGCATTGTTGTGCAGACGAATCCACTTTATACCGAGCGGGAGCTGAACGCTCATTTCAACGATTGCGGAGCGGAGTTTTTACTGTGTCTGGATAGGGTATTCCCCAAAGTCCAGCGGCTGCAGCATGATGTGCCCCTGAGACGGGTCATTGCGCATTGAGCGGCTGCGCCGGGATCAGCTGCTGGATTTGTATGCCTGCGTGGAATGCGGCCGCTGTACAAGCGTCTGCCCGGCCTCGTCCACCGGCAAGCTTCTCTCGCCGATGCATCTAATTGTGAAGCTTCGGGATCATTTGACGGACAAAGGGACAGCGATAACCTCGCGATCCCCTTGGGCGCCTTCCTTGCAGGCTTTTAGATCCCGACGGGTCTCCACATTTCCGGCGGCTTCCGCATCATCTGCCGAGATGAGTATCCGGATCTGGGACTGTCCCCCGATATTCAGGTGTATCATCACACGCAGTTAATTGCCCGCTGGCTGCGAGAGGGGCGCCTGCATCCGAAGCAGGAACGAAAGGAAACGGTGGTTTACCACGATTCCTGTTACTTGGGGCGCTATAACGGAGAATATGCGGGTCCCCGCCAAATAGTAAGCGCTCTGCCCGGCTTGACGCTTGTTGAAGCGGCGCAGTCACGTTCGGAAAGCATGTGCTGCGGGGCGGGGGGCGGACGGATGTGGATGGAGGAGCAGGAAGGAACGCGAATCAACGAAGCGCGGACCGGCCAGCTGCTTGCAGCGCAGCCTGCGGTCATCGCCACTGTTTGCCCTTACTGCATGACGATGATTGCGGACGTCCTGAAGCAGTGTGAAGCGGATGCACGGGTCCAGGCGCTCGATATCGCCGAATTGGTGGCTCGGAGCCTATAGCGCCGATGAACAGCCTGCCGCTTCGTTCAGGTGCTTCTGGGGACAGGGGATAGTTGGCAGGCGGTACAATCGCGGTCATACGGCGGACCTCCGTACGCTCCGATCCTGCATGCCCGCCTAGAGTGTTATCCTTCGTCCCATTTGCGTCTGCCCGGCATTTTTACTGATGTCATTAGTATAGTGGTATAGTGTTCCGTCATTAACGAAATAACGTTTCGACGCCACTTGCAGCTTACTGGCTGTTCTTCCCGCGGTCCGGAAATGGACGTTGCTTCAGGTTTGATCTACTGGAGACGACCGGAACAGCGCTGCCAATCCATACAGCGACTACAGCATGAACCAATTGCCGGGGCTGACACAGCCCTTGTGCAAAGAGATCTTCCTCCTGGCATGGTTTATTGAAGCAGCTCGGTGAACATATCGCTGACCGGCTTGAATAGCCAGATCACAGCGTCGATCGGATTCGGCAGTGCTACATGCGCCGCCTGCAGGATGCTGAGGATAGCGCCGCAAAGCAGGAGGAAGCTGAAAACGGCGAAATCCCGGTAATATTGTTTGCGCCACAGGGACGGTCCCTCCATGACGGCGATTCCAATCGTTACGGTTACGATCCCGAGAATGGGCCACATGCCGAACGCTCCTTCCGCTTTAAGCTGTTCATTATGATTTGGACCTGGGCTTCCGAACGGTACGAATCCGGTTCTTGCTGAGCATCTTGGGGCGAAAGCGCTGAAAAGGGCGCGGCAGCCGCAAAATGGCGTCCTCCTGCTCGCTCAGATTGAGCGGGGCCATCGGCGACATAAAGGGCACACCGAAGGAGCGCAGGCTGCACAGGTGCAAAATGAGCGCGATAAGGCCTATCGCAATGCCGAATAAGCCAAAGGAGGCGCCCAGCATCATCAGGAAAAAACGCATCATCCGAACAGGGATCGACATATTGTAATTCGGTACGACGAAGCTGGAAATTGCCGTTATCGCCACGACGATAACCATTGCCGCCGATACAATGCCGGCCTCGACGGCCGCTTGTCCGATAACCAGCGTGCCGACGATGGAAACCGCTTGCCCGACGGCGCGCGGCATTCGAATGCCGGCCTCACGGAGAATTTCAAACGTAATTTCCATCATCAGCGCTTCGATAAACGCCGGAAAAGGAACCCCTTCCCGCTGGGCCGCCAGACTGATCAGCAGCATTGTCGGCAGCATTTCCTGATGGAAGGTAGTAATGGCGATGTACATGGAGGGCGCGAGCAGGGCAATGGCTAACCCGATGTACCGGAGCACCCGTACGAGACTGCTGAATCCCGCGCGCTGATAGTAGTCCTCGGGGGACTGCAGGAACTGAATGAACAGCGAGGGGACGATAAGCGCGTGCGGCGTCCCGTCGATAAGAATGGCGACCCGTCCCTCCAGCAAAGCGGCGGCTACGGCGTCCGGGCGCTCGGTGTTCTGAATAGTGGGGAACGGGGAATAGTGGGAATCCTCCATGAATTCCTCGATATAGCCGCTCTCCAAAATACTATCCGTATCAATCTGGGCCAGCCGCTTGTGCACTTCCTCCACAACATCCTTCATGACGATGCCTTCGATGTACATGATGCTGACGTCCGTTTTGGTGACCCTTCCGATTTTTGTGTTCTCCAGGCGCAAGCGCCGATCCCTGATTTTGCGGCGTACCATGGCGGTATTGGTTCGTATTGTCTCCGTAAACGATTCCTTCGGGCCCCGGATGACCGCTTGATCGGACGGCTCGGTGATGCTGCGTTCCTTCCAGCCCTGCACGGCCACATGCAAGCCTTGCACACAGCCGTCGAACAGCACAGCGGCATTGCCGGCCAAAATGCATTCCAGCACCTGTTCGAACCGTTGTAGCAAGCAGATTTCGCCAACGCTCAAAATAGCCTGTTTCAACACCTCCGGCACCTGTTCGACCGGCGTGCCGGGCTCCAGAATATGCTGCTGCATCATAGCGCCCAAAACATACTGCTGCACCGTCGTCGAATCGGCCAGCCCCTCAAAAAACAGCACGGCGGTTTTGCGCCGGTCCTGGCCAATCACCAGCTGCCGGATGACCAGGTCACTGTTATTGCCCAGCAGCCCGCCCAGGTGATCCAGATTTTGATCCAATCCGGCATATAGAAGCTCGCGTAAGCTAGTTGACGTGTCCATAACGTTCTCCTGTATGCATGATGTGGTCATCCCCCTGACGTGCTAATTATTTCCTGAAACGTGCCAAACCATGCAGGCAAGCGCCGGAGGGACAGGCTCCCTATTGCAGGGCGGTATCGCAGGTGGGCTCCGGCGCTCCCCTCGCGCGGTGCGGCGTCTCATGACGGAGAATAGCACTCGCAGCCACGGTATTGCCTCAGCGGAGAGTTAGCAGCCGCTCGCAGCGATCGGCGCAGCTATTCGGAGTAAGCCCTTCGGCTGTAGGAATGGCAGGGGACAGCATCCCCGCCGGGGCGTTCGTGAAAAAAAAGAACCTTCCCGGCCATCAGCGATGGAAAGGAGGGTTCTTTTTCAACGGGTGTATCTTGAGGCAGCACCAGGTAAAGGGGGAAGGCCGGCTGCCGAAAACCGCGGATTTGCACCAGCAAAAAGCGCTTGGGCAAACGGTAAGGGCGCTGCCCCCTGGCTGAGCGGCTAACGAAGTCCGGCAGGGTTCCCTTCCGGATGGGAATCGCGGAGGAGCAGCTTTTTCCGGGCCGAGTAGCACCTGCGGCATACGGGCAAATAGCTTTCATTGCCGCCGATTTGAATTTGCTCGCCTTCAAACACCGGCATGCCGTTTTTTAGCCGCATATTCATAATCGCTTTTTTCTCACAGTACCAGCAGACGGTGCGGACTTCCTCTATCTCGTCGGCAAGTGCCAGCAGCTCCCGGCTTCCTGGAAATAACTGTCCCTGGAAATCTGCCCGCAGCCCATACGCAAACACCGAAATACCTAGTGTATCCACTATCTCGCTCAGCTGCAGGACGTGGTCCTTTTTCAAAAATTGGGCCTCGTCCACCAGCACGCACGATGGTATTTCGCTCCGTACGATGTCCAGCAGGTCCGTATGTTCCTCCACCCGGATGGCCGGCTTGCGCAGCCCGACCCGGGAGCCGACGACTCCGCTGCCGTACCGGTCATCCACCGCGGGAGAAAACAGCAGCACCTTTTTGTCCTGCTCCTCGTAGTTGTGCGCCATTTTGAGCAGATCCATCGACTTGCCGCTGTTCATCGTCCCGTAACGAAAATACAATTGTGCCAAAGGATGTCTTCCTCTCCGTTGTCAAAATGAGCGATCATTTCAACCTGATATTGTGAAACTGGAATGCCCTAAACGGTCAATGCAGTGAATGTTTCATGGCGTCAATCCTTAGCTGCGGGTCCGTTCATTTATTGAAGCGTTTCTGATCATAACATGAATCGTACCGGATGAAAACAGCCGAATCGCACGGCAAAAATACTCAAATTACGGTAAACCTGCTTGAAGGCCAGGTATAGTAAGCTATAATGAAAAGGTATTTACCGGTTAGACGGGGATGCTCTTTTCTCAGATGTGTCCCCTGCTTTAACACTATACTTAGGGAGGGATTTACGATGGCATTTACACTTTCAATCGGTGACAGCGCTCCGGATTTCCAATTAAAGGGAACAGATGGAAGGCTGTACGGCTTGGGGGATTTTCGGGAGGCGAAGACGCTTGTTGTATTCTTCACCTGCAATCACTGCCCGTACGTTATCGGTTCGGACGAGGTTACTCGCCAGACCGCCGAGAAATACATTCCGCACGGCGTGGCGTTTGTCGGGATTAACTCGAACAGCGTTAACACCAACGCCGATGATTCCTATGAGAAAATGGTAGAGCGCATGAATGAGCACCGCTTCCCATGGACCTATCTGCACGATGAAACACAGGAGATCGCCAAAGCTTACGGTGGTCTGCGTACGCCGCATTTCTACGTGTTCGATGAAAGCCGCAAGCTCGTTTACACCGGAAGGGGAGTAGATTCGCCCCGGGATACAAGCAAAATGACTATCAATGATTTGGACAACGCCTTGGGCGATATCGTAGCCGGCCGCCCGGTTGCGGTGCCGCTGACGAATCCGATCGGCTGCAACGTGAAATGGGAAGGCCAGGACAAGCATTGGATGCCGGCGGATGCTTGCGATTTAGTGTAAGCCTTGTTATAGCATATACAAAATAAAAGAGAGATGTGCTTCCTGGCGAAGCGCAGCTCTCTTCTATTTGTTTCTTCGACGCATTTTACAGCTTACGCCCTCAGATGCTGCTGCCAACGATGTGTCTTCGGGGCTTGTACAGCGCTGCAAGCCCGTCCGGTCCGGGAGCTGCCGCCTGTTCTTTACTGACGGGGGGCCCACAGCATGACAGCGACCCCGGTCAGGCATATGGCGGCGCCAAGCCAGTCGTACAAGTCGGGCGTCTTTTTATCCACCCACCAGCCCCACAGCACAGCCAGCGCAACAAATATGCCCCCGTAAGCGGCGTACACCCGGCCGAAGGATGGAAAGCTCTGGAGGGTAGGGATGACCCCGTACGCAATCAAAATCAAAGCGCCCGCCAGCCCGTACCACATCGGCTTGGCTTCCTTCAGCCACAGCCAGATGAGGTAGCCGCCGCCGATTTCTGCCAGACCGGCAAGCAGGAACAGCACCATGGAAAGGCCCATCTGCATCCGGCACACCTCCTGTTCATCCATATTTTGGACGATAGAAAGCGGTTTCTGGAGCCCGGTCCGGCCATTGCCATACCATACGAATAAGCGTGTCCGGTCTCCCGGTACTGCCGCTGCTTCTTGTGAAATCTGTTCCAGAGCGATAACCGGACCGGATAACATGCCGCGTATACGCGCCAATCACCATGCAAGAAAAGAGCAGGCACGAACGCCTACTCCCACGGATATTTGGCGGTGATGAATTCGGCCAGCTTCTTGCTCTCCTGACGCCGCTGGCGGCGCATCTCGGCACGCAAGGGGGCGCTCTCGTGGAGCTTGATTTCCTCCTCGGTTTCCGGGATAACCTGCGGCACCTGCACGGTTTGCTTCTTCTCATCGAGCGCCACGAAAGTGAGGAAGGCTGTGGCTGCGATGGTCCGTCTGCCGCTCAGCAAATTTTCGGCAATCACCTTGACGAAGATTTCCATAGAGCTTTTGCCGGTCCAGGTCACGAAGGACTCCAGCGACACGGAATCAGTCGGGTGAATCGGCTGCAGGAAGTCCACGGAATCCGTTGAGGCGGTGACAGAGGTCTGCCGACAGTGCTTGGATGCGGAAATGGAGGCGATATCATCAATATACGCCATCAGCTTGCCCCCGAACAGCGTGTTGTGGTTGTTGACGTCGGTAGGGAAGATTCGGTTCGTTTTGACGCAGCGGGACTCCCGCACAAAACGAGGCTCCATAGGTTGACACTCCTCTCATGCAGGGCGGCGTACCGTAGGGTACTTGTCCTGAATGCATTTGATTTCCTTATTGTAGCCGGATTAGCCGCATTCGAAAACAGTTTTTTGCAGTCCCGCCGAGCTCCTCCAGCAGCCCGTAATTTGCCCAGGCACCGACAACAGCTCCGATGCCCGGGACGAGCTGCAGCATTTTGCGGAAGTCGATGCAGTCGCGGTATTCGCGCTGAAACTGCTCCCAGTCGATGGCGGTCCAGTTCGTCTCGCCCTGCGGACGCTCGTGCGCCCGCTCGTCCCAATGCCGGATCGCGTCAAGCAGCCGGGGACGGACACCAGGGCTCGAAAAAGCGAGCTGGAACACCTGAAGCACAAACAGCCGCTCATCCGGAACACGTGTGGAGAAGCCGTACAGATGCGACAGCTCAAACAGAAAACGCATTTTAATCGCGAGGAGCGCCGGGAAATCAACCAGGCCAAGCATGATTCCGCCCGCGCCTGTGCCTGCCCCTTCGGCGGCGGCAATTTTTTTATAGGTGGACAGCAGCTCATCCGCCCGGGCATCCCGCTCGGCGAGCGTCAGGCCAAGCTGCGGCGGCTGCTGCGGCGCGAATTCGATACCGGCCAGCACAGTGCGCACAATGCCTTTTACCGTGGCGGTGATGGTATCGTGCACCTTTTGCGGAAGGATCTGATTGACCTTATCAGAAAATTGCTTGGAGGCGCGCTCCATCAGACCAGGCGGACGCAGCAGCTGGTTTTCCCAGCGCAGCAGCTCGCGGCGAACTTGAATTTCATATGCACTCATTGGAGCAGCTCCTTTGTTGATTTGAATTCTATTCCTGTTCGTAGTATAGTTTACATTACTTGTTAGGTTTTTGAGGCATCGAAAAATGCGGCATACCGCTATTTGCTGTCCGATAACGGTTTTGATCGCGGATTGCTGAGGCTGCATTGGTTTCGCATGGCGGCTTATCCGGCTTCCAGCTATTGTTGTTACGGATGCATTTCTTTCCGGTTGCAAATTTGGTAAAATTGGGCGAAAATCCGAATAATATTAACCAAACGTAAGTAAGCATAAGAAAAGAGGGGGTTTTCCAGCGTTTTTAACAAAATATTAAATATTCTGAATATTTACAAAATTAATTGTGCCCGCCTATAATAAGAGTACGCAGCAAGCCTTACCAGCATTACATAACACCGGTAAGCACAAAGGCCCACAAGCCCGGCTGCGGATAGGGAAACCCAAGGCGACCTTCGAGACAGCCCCGAAAGGAGATAGTCCAATGAAGCAGGTTAGCGAAGCATGCGGGATGCGGACTGCACAAGGGAGGCAGATGGCGGATTGAGGAACACGGCGGACAAGCTCCGACACGGTTCAGCACATACGCCGGCCAGTCGACAATCCGGTGAACCGACGCCAGATCCCCATGCGGGATAAGGTTTGACGGAATCTTCGTAGAAATGCGATTTTCTGCAAAGAAAATAAAGCGTCTACGGGCAGGTTGAACTGGTGCGTGACAGCTGCTTTCGCAGGATGCGGGCATGCGGGAATCCGAACATTTTTTTATCCAAACATCCCCAATGTTTGCGAAAATCGATTTTTACAGGAGGATAGCTTCTACCAAATTGAATATGGATGAAATAGGTTAGGCCCTGCTTATACGGTATATAAGCAGGGCCTAACTGTTGTTGTGACGCGGTTTTGTCCCACAACCGGCAAAATTCCTTTATCGGTTTATAAAAAACTTTAAATTGATAATCCGAAGGGGTCGGTGTTAAAATAAATTCATATTGTGTAAGGAAGCTTCACATAATTTTCAGTAGCGTATTCATGCATGGAAAGGTATAATCATTCAATACCATTATTCCGGCTCTGATAAAATTTTTGACGAAAGGTTGCACAATAATGAATTTTAATGGAATGCCCACACAACAAGGTCTATACAATCCCCAGTTTGAGCATGATGCTTGTGGTATCGGTTTTGTAGCGAATATCAAGGGCAAGAAGTCCCATCAAATTGTTCGTCATGCATTGGATGTTCTGCTTAATATCGACCATCGCGGCGGACAAGGCGCTGAATCCAATACCGGTGACGGCGCAGGGATTTTGCTGCAAATTCCGCATGACTTTCTAAAAAAGGTCACAGCTGCAATCGATATCGATCTTCCGGAAGCTGGCTATTACGGTGTCGGGATGATGTTCCTGCCGCGCACAAGTGAAGCTGCCCGCAAGCAATGCGAGGAAATTGTCGAACAGCACATCCGTGAGCTGGGTCAAACCTGTCTCGGTTGGAGAACGCTGCCGGTTGACAACTCCACTCTCGGTGAATCCGCGATTTCGGCAGAACCATATGTCCGTCAGGTTTTCATTAAACGCAGCAGCGACGTTAAGGATGCGCTGGCGTTTGAACGCAAGCTTTATGTCATTCGCAAGCTGGTCGAAAACAGCGTGCGTGCCCTGGATACGGAAGAAGCCAAGAAGTTCTATATTTCCAGCTTTTCCAGCCGCACGATTGTATATAAAGGGATGCTGACGCCAGAGCAGGTAGACGGCTACTATCAAGATTTGAAGGACCCTGACCTGCAATCGGCGATTGCCCTCGTTCACTCCCGTTTCAGCACCAACACGTTCCCAAGCTGGGAGCGCGCCCACCCGTACCGTTATATGATTCACAACGGAGAGATTAACACGCTCCGCGGCAACGTGAACTGGATGCATGCGCGTCAAGCCATGATTGAATCCAACCTGTTCGGCGACGATTTCAAGAAATTGCTGCCGCTTATCGATACTGACGGATCTGACTCTCAAATGTTCGACAACTGCATGGAGTTCCTCATGCTGTCCGGCCGTTCCCTGCCGCATGCAGCAATGATGATGGTTCCGGAGCCATGGCAGAAGCACGAAACGATGGACCCTGCAAAACGCGCGTTCTATGAATTCCACAGCACCCTGATGGAGCCATGGGACGGACCGGCCGCAATTTCTTTCACGGACGGTACCATTATCGGCGCGATGCTGGACCGCAACGGCTTGCGCCCGGCCCGCTATTATGTAACCAGCGACGACATGATTGTTTTGTCCTCGGAAGCCGGCGTTGTCGAGATCGCTCCGGACAAAATCATCAAGAAGCACCGTCTGCAGCCGGGCAAAATGCTGCTCGTCGATACTGCAGCCGGCCGTATCGTGTCGGATGAAGAAGTTAAATCCGCTATTATTCATGAACACCCTTATCAGGAGTGGGTTCAAAACAACCTGGTCAAATTGGATCAGCTGCCGCAAGCGGGCGAAGCCATCCAGGATGATCCTTTGACGCTCGTTCAGCGTCAGCAGGCATTCGGATATACGTTTGAGCAGCTTCGCAAAATATTGGAGCCGATGGGTAAAACCGGCGTCGATCCAATCGGTTCGATGGGCTATGACGCTCCGCTGGCTGTGCTGTCCGAGAAGCCGCAGCTGCTCTATAACTACTTTAAACAGCTGTTCGCTCAAGTAACGAACCCGCCGATCGACTCGAACTTCGAGGAGATTGTTACTGCACAGGTGACTACGATTGGCCCTGAGCGCAACCTGATTGACCCGCAGCCGGAAAGCTGCCGTCAGATTCAGCTTGAAACGCCGGTTATTACCAATGAAGAGCTGGCGAAAATTCGCCATATCGACCGCGAAGGCTTCAAGACGGCTACATTGCCGATCCTGTTCCGTGCGGGCGGCAGCGGCGCAGCGCTGGAGACAGCGATGCAGGAGCTGTACGCGGCAGCGGATCAGGCGATTGCGGACGGCGTCAACCTGATTATTTTGTCGGATCGCGGCGTCAATAGCGAAATGGCCGCCATTCCTGCGCTGCTGGCCGTTTCCGGCCTGCACCATCACCTGATTCGCGAGGGCTCCCGTACAAAGGTTGGCCTGATTCTGGAATCCGGCGAACCGCGTGAAGTGCATCACTTCGCGCTGCTCCTCGGCTTCGGCTGCGGCGCAATTAACCCGTACCTCGTGTACGAATCGCTTGGCGACATGATCCACCAGAATCTGCTGGTCGGCGTTGACCATGCCAAAGCGGTTTACAACTATGTGAAGGCGGCCACTAAGGGCGTAACGAAGGTTCTTGCCAAAATGGGGATTTCCACCTTCCAAAGCTACCGCGGCGCACAAATTTTCGAAGCGATCGGACTGCAAACGTCCGTTATCGATAAATACTTTACTTGGACAGCCTCCCGTATTGGCGGTATCGACATCGATACGATTGCCAAAGAAGCCGAGCTTCGCCACGGGCGCTCCTTCTCCAAAAACGAAGGCGTTGACCGCGTGCTGGATACAGGCGGCGAGCTGGCGTGGAGAAGCGGCGAGGAAGAGCACATGTACTCTCCGGAGACGATTCACTCGCTGCAAACGGCTTGCCGGAACAACGACTATAAGATGTACAAAAAATATTCCGGGCTGATCAACCGTGAGTCCGGTACGCAGTTCGCGCTGCGCGGCCTGCTTACGTTCAAGTCCGATCGAAAGCCGGTTCCGATTGAAGAAGTGGAATCTGTAGAGTCGATCTACAAACGCTTCAAAACCGGTGCGATGTCGTTTGGCTCCATCAGTAAAGAGGCGCATGAGAGCCTGGCTATCGCGATGAACCGTATCGGCGGCCGCAGCAACACAGGCGAGGGCGGCGAAGATCCGAAACGCTTCACCCCGGATGAGAACGGCGATCTGCGCCGCAGCTCGATTAAACAGGTTGCTTCCGGACGTTTCGGCGTAACGAGCCACTACCTGGTGAATGCCGATGAAATTCAAATTAAAATGGCGCAAGGCGCAAAGCCGGGCGAAGGCGGCCAGCTGCCGGGCACCAAGGTATATCCTTGGGTTGCCGAGGTTCGCGGCGTAACACCTGGGGTTGGCTTGATTTCACCGCCGCCTCACCATGATATTTACTCGATCGAGGACCTTGCCGAGCTGATTCATGATATGAAAAATGCGAATCCGAAAGCGCGCATCAGCGTGAAGCTCGTTTCGGCAGTCGGTGTCGGTACGATTGCTGCAGGTGTTGCGAAAGGGAAAGCGGATGTCGTGCTTGTCAGCGGTTATGATGGCGGTACGGGCGCATCCCCGCAAACCAGTATCCGTCATGCGGGTCTGCCATGGGAGCTTGGTCTGGCGGAAACGCATCAAACCTTGCTGCTGAACAACCTGCGCAGCCGGATCGTTGTGGAGACAGACGGTAAAATGCTGACAGGCCGCGACGTTATTGTTGCCGCGCTGCTTGGTGCGGAGGAGTTCGGTTTCTCGACTACGCCGCTTATTACCATCGGCTGCGTAATGATGCGAGTATGTCATTTGGATACATGCCCGGTCGGTATCGCTACTCAAAATCCGGACCTTCGCAAGAAATTTAATGGCGATCCGCAGCATGTTGTAAACTTCATGCGCTTTGTTGCCGAAGAGGTTCGTGAATATATGGCGGAGCTTGGCTTCCGCACGATTGATGAAATGGTTGGCCGTACGGATATTCTGGAGGCACGTGCCGCAGTCGAGCATTGGAAAGCCAAAGGCATCGACCTGTCGCCGCTTCTGCATCAGCCGGAAATTCCTGCAGGTGTCGGCACGCGCTGCATCGAGGAGCAGGATCACGGCCTCGACAAAACGATCGATATGCAGCAGCTGCTGGAGATTTGTAAGCCGGCGCTGGAGAACAAAGAGCATGTTCATGCGATCCTGCCGATTCGCAACATCAACCGTGTTGTCGGGACGATGCTGGGCAGTGAAGTGACCCGCCGTTACGGCCGTGAGGGGCTGCCGCACGATACCATTCGTCTGCACTTCCACGGTTCTGCGGGACAAAGCTTCGGCGCTTTCGTGCCGAAAGGGATCACGCTTTCTCTGGAAGGCGATGCGAACGACTACGTCGGTAAAGGTCTTTCCGGCGGCAAGATCGTAATCTTCCCGCCAAGCAATTCCAGGTTTGTGCCGGAAGAGAACATCATTCTCGGTAACACCGCGTTGTACGGGGGTACGGATGGCGAAGCCTACCTGCGTGGTATTGCGGGCGAGCGCTTTGCGGTTCGGAACTCCGGTGTGCGTGTTGTTGTCGAGGGTGTGGGCGACCATGGCTGCGAATACATGACCGGCGGACGCGTGGTCGTTCTCGGGGAAACCGGCCGCAACTTCGCGGCGGGGATGTCCGGTGGTACGGCATACGTGTTGGATGAGAATGGAACCTTCAAGGATCGCTGCAATCAAGAGATGGTTCTTCTAGAGCAATTGGAAGAAGCCTATGAAATGAACGAAGTGAAGAACATGATTCGCAACCATGCCAAGTTCACGGACAGCGGCGTTGCCCACCGGATTCTGGCAAACTGGGAACACTATGTTTGGAAATTCGTGAAGGTCATTCCGAAGGATTACAAACGGATGTTCACTGCAATTGAGCGTGCCAAATCCGATGGAATGTCCCAATCGGAAGCGGAGATGCAGGCGTTTCTGGAAAACAAACGCGATGTATCCCGCACCGGCGGCAACTAAGTGTACGTTGAATAGTTGAATAACCTTTTCTTGCCAAGCTGGCAGTGTCTATTCAGGCGCCGCCAGCTTGGTTTTTTTAGATTTACAAGGCCGGGTGAAAAAGAAAACCGGAGGACGGGATGGGAGTGGAGCAGCGCTAGCGGTCGCCTTTGCAGACGGATTTTTACGATAAATAGAGCTTACAATGAAAAAAATCGGGCTGGAACAGCGAGCGGAGCCCCATCCCGGTTGGAGGCAACTATTTTTTTACCGCACATTTAGAACATGCGGTCAAATAGAAGCCGGGGTAAAAAAATGATCCGGTGTTCTTAAATGTTTGCTATATAAAACGTTTTCACAGCCTCTTATGATTAAGGTATCAGCACGAAAAGCTGGTCCCTGACGCGTAAGGGGCATTTTGTTTGGAGGAGAGGAACGAGATGCAGTCACTGGATCTGAAGAAGTTTCCGGAGATTGTGCTGCCCCGGTTTCTGAAGGTGGAGCAGCAGTTTGAACAGGGGAAGATTGAGGACATTCCACTGACGATGAAGGAGCAGATGGAGCCGCATCTCAAGGGACTGGAAGGAAAGCGAATCGCAGTGGGGGTAGGCAGCCGGGGCATCCGCAATTTGGCTGAAATAACGAAAGCCGTCATTGATGAGCTGAAGCAGGCTGGCGCCGAGCCATTTATCATTCCAACGATGGGGAGTCATGGCGGAGCGACACCGGAAGGACAGGCTGGACTGCTGGCGTCCTTTGGAGTCACGGAAGCCGCGATGGGGGTTCCAATCGATGCCTCCATGGACGTGGAGGCGATTGGCGAAATCGAGCCGGGCGTACCCGTTTATGTATGTACCAGTGCGCTGCGGGCCGATGGCATCGTCGTCATCGCCAGGATAAAGCCGCATACTTGCTTCCGCGGACCGATCGAAAGCGGCGTATGCAAAATGCTGGTCATTGGCCTGGGCAAGCAGGTCGGGGCGGCCTCGATCCATAGTCAGGGCTTTGGGCGGTTTGCGGAGCTGATTCCGAAGTCGGCCCGGCTTATTGTGGACAAGACGAACGTGTTGTTCAGCGTGGCGCTGGTGGAGAATGCGTATGAGGAAACCGCGATTATCGAGGTCATTCCAAGGGACGAAATCGTTGCCTTGGAACGGGAAGCCCGCCTGCTCGATACAGCCCGGGAGCGGATGGGACGAATCCTGTTTCCTTCCTTTGATGTGCTGGTCATTGACGAAATTGGGAAAAACATAAGTGGGGACGGACAGGACCCGAACGTGACGGGGTTATTCTTTACGAAGCATGCCAGCGGCGGGCCTGAATATAAGAAATGCGCGATTCTGGATGTATCGGAGCCATCTCATGGCAACGCCAACGGGGTAGGGATGGCAGATGTGACCACCCGGAAGCTGTTCGATAAGATCGATTTTATCAGCATGTACACGAATGCGTTTACAAGCACAGAGGTACAGGCGGTAAAAGTACCGATGGTGGCGGCGACCTCCGAGGATGCGCTGCGTATGGCGGTGCGGATGTGCAACGGGATTGGTCCAGGGCAGCACAAAATCGTCTGGATCCGCAATACACTGGAGCTGACCGAAATCATCATCAGTGAGGCGCTGCTGGACGAGGCGGAGAGCCATCCCCGGATAAATCCGATTACGTCGCCAAGAGAACTGTGCTTTGTTCACGGGGAGCCGCAGACGGATTGGCTGTAAACGATGTAGAAGGGCTCGTAAATCCATCTCTTATCGGTAAAAAGCTATCAGGACTTAGTGCGCGGTGGGGCGTGGAGCAGCGAGCAGAGCCCTATGTAGACAGCCTTTTTTCACCACACGTCTAGCATCCAGTAAAAAAAGGATAAGGAATAGTTAAATCATTTCTATATCAACGAAGTACGGAGCCATTTATCATAAAAGTCAGGAACTACAACCAACAACCTTTGAGAGGGGTCACAAACAAATGAAGCTTGTAAAAAAAGGGATGCTGGCATGTATATCTTCGCTGCTGCTCATCACAACAGCGTGCGGCGGAGGACAAGCAGACAACAAGAAAACAGAACAAGCTGCAGGGGCCAGGCCGTTTGAAGGGAAGAAAATTACTGTTTTCGTCCAGAACCATCCGTGGACAGATACGATCAAGACTGCGCTGCCGGAGTTCGAGGCCTCCACCGGAATGAAGGTCGATATTCAAGGCTTCTCGGACGAGCAGCTTCAGCAGAAGCTGGCGGTACAATTCACCTCCGCGGCGGAGTCGCCGGATGTGTTCATGTTCCGGCCTTACATGGACAAAATTTTGTATAACAAAAACGGCTGGACGTCTCCGCTGGATGAGTATGTGAAGAAGGATGCGGAGTACGACTTCGGGGATTTCGTGAAATCCTCTATCGAAGAAAACACCATTGATAACAAGCTTACCGGCATTCCAATCTTTTCCGACCAATTCGTCATGTATTACCGCAAGGACATTCTGGAGAAGAACAGCCTGCCGGTACCGAAGACGCTGGATGAGCTGAAGGAAGCGGTCAAGAAGGTGCATGATCCGGCCAATGAAATGTATGGCTTCGTAGCCAGAGGCCAGCGCAACTCCCTGGTGGTAGGGGTTTCCTCTTACCTGTTCGCGGAGGGCGGAGACTTCATGAAGGGCGACAAAGCGGTAGTTAACACGCCGGAGGCGCTCAGCGGCTTCCAGATTTACGCGGATTTGCTGAAAAACTATGCGCCGCAGGGCGTGCTGAATATGGCTTGGCCGCAGGCGGCAGGGATTTTTGCACAAGGCAAAGCGGCCTTTTACACAGAGACTGCCGCAGTGTACCAGAACGTCACGGACCCGAAAAAATCGCTCGTCAGCGATAAGGTTGGCTTCGCGATGTTCCCTGGCGGGAAAGCCGGCATGAAGCCGTTCAACGTGGCGGCCTGGTCGCTCGGAATCAACTCCGGCACGAAAAATAAAGAAGCGGCTTGGGCCTTCATTCAGTGGGCGACCAACAAAGAAAACGTGCTGAGAGTGCAGCGTAACGGCGTACCGGGCGTACGGACCTCGGTATGGGACAAGAAGGAAGGCACGGAAACGTACCCGCAGGATTTGGCGGCAGCGATTAAAGAAACGATGAAAATCGGCGTAGGGCATAACGTGCCGCAGGTTATCAGTGTCGGTGAGGCACGTGACGCAGTAGGCAATATCGTCGTCAAGGCGGTCCTGGGTGAAGACATCAAGGCGGCGGCAGAGAAGGCCAATTCAGAGCTGCAGGCGATTATTGACAAAGACAAGCTGAAATAACGGATGACTGTGCGTTAAGCATGACCAGAACAAGCGGGCCGGGTTGCAAGCGCTGCGGGCCCGCTTCTGATTTTTAAATGCATCTGCAATGGGTACACAATCAGCAGGGCGCGGGCGGCAGGCGGCGGCGTTTCAGGACAGCGGCCGGCCAATGCGTACGCTGCCTGATTGCGAAGGAGGAATGACGATGGTTTCCGCATGGATGGACCGCAATCTCAAATGGGTATTCACGCTGCCGGCGGTCTTGTTTATATTGCTTATGGTTGCGTTTCCCATTGGCTATACGGTTCGGATTAGCCTTTACGAATGGAGCATGTCTGCTGCTACACCGCCCAAATGGGTCGGACTGGACAACTATATTCATCTGCTGAATGACCCGCGCTTCTGGGGATCGGTCGGCCGCACGTTTTATCACACCAGCGTCAGCATCGTACTGGAGACCGTGCTCGGCGTCCTGATCGCGGTCTTGATTTCCCGTAAGTTTGCCGGCCAAAAGCTAATAAAAACGTTTCTTATGCTGCCGATGGTGGCAACACCGGTTTCGATCGGTCTGGTATGGCTGCTCATCTATGAGCCATCCATTGGCCTGGCGAACCAGCTGTTGAAGCTGGCGGGCTTCAAGCCTCTAGCCTGGCTCGGATCGGTTGATCTGGTCATGCCGTCCCTGATTCTGTTGGACGTGTGGGAATGGACACCGATGATTGTACTGATTGTGGTGGCCGGGCTGATGACGCTGCCTTCGGACCCTTATGAATCGGCCAGTGTGGACGGGGCGACGTCCTTTCAGAAGTTTATCCACATTACGCTGCCGATGCTGATGCCGACGATTTTGACCGCAGTGATTCTTCGGCTGATTGACTTATTGAAGACGTTCGACACGATTTACGCCACGACACAGGGCGGCCCGAACTATGCTTCGGAAACGCTGAACCTGATGATTTTCACGGAAGCGTTCCATTACTTCAAATTTGGTTCGGCGTCTGCGCTGCTGATGTTGTTCTTCATTCTGATTATGATCGTCATTTGTGCGTTTATTGCGCTGCGGAAAAGGCTGGGTGGTATGCATTGAATACAGCAAAGTTGAATATCGGGCAGCAAGTTTACTATGCAATCATTACCCTAGTCATGATTCTGGCCTTTTCATTCCCGTTTTTGTGGATGTTCTCGGCATCCTTCAAAACACAGGTGCAGATTTTGTCCTCATCGCATTTGTTCAGCTTTCAGCCGCATTTCGACAATTACCTGATGGTGTTCCGGGAATATGATTTCATGCGCTTTATCCAGAACAGCTTCGTCATTGCGGTCTTGTCCACACTCGGCTCGCTGCTGCTCGGTCTGCCAGCAGCCTATGCGATTGCCCGGTACCGGATGAGCTATTTTTCCCTGACGATTCTGATTGCCAAAATTATTCCGGGCATTACATATCTGGTGCCCTGGTACATTCTGTTCAACAAGATTCACCTGATTGATTCCTACCCGGCGCTGGTGCTGAGCCACATGGTCATTGGCCTTCCATTTATTATGTGGGTCATGATTCCGTTCTTCGAAACCTTCCCGGTGGAGGTCGAGGAATCCTCCTGGATGGACGGCTGCTCGAAGCTGCGGACCTTCATCCAAATGGTGCTTCCGGTGTCGGTGCCCGGTATCGTGACCTCGTCCTTGCTGGCGTTTATTTTCTCCTGGAACAACTTCATGTTCTCCCTGATCTTGTCCGGCGAGAATACGAAGCCGCTGCCGCTGGCTGTGTTTAACTTTATTTCCGGCACCTCGATTGAATGGGGCGCACTGATGGCGGCGGCTTGCATCATCACCCTGCCGGTGCTGCTGATGGCCTTGCTGACGCAGCGGTACATTGTAAGCGGATTGTCGGCTGGGGCGGTCAAAGGCTAATACAGTTAAGCCGCTCAAACCATTTCCATTCGCGGTGGTGAGCCTGGTCATGCTGGTTTTCACGAAATGGAGAAAATGGCACTGATGTTCGTCGCGGCCCTGAATGGTTATCCGGATTTACAAATTTACAAACACGTCTGTTCCAGAACGGCGCGAGGCGCTGCGAATGGAAATATCCCATTATCTGGATTACCCAGGTCCGCTCTTTTGCTCTAGAATAGAGGTATTCTTGCAGCGGGAAGTGACATGATGCGAAAGCGCTGGACCACCTATAACAAAATTACCTTGCTCGTACTGCTGCTGCTTGCGCCGATCGTCGTATTGTACAGCTATTCGAACGAAACCTCGGTGGAAGTGATTGAAAAAGAAATTCAGGAAGCCAGTCTCAAACGGATGTCCTTCTTCTCGTCCCAGGTGGACAATCATGTGAAGCAGCTTTCGATTCTGGCGATTGTAGTGAGCAAGGATCAGACGATTAAGGAGCTGGCGGATTCCAATATCCCGCCTGTGGATCGTCTGCGGCAGCTGGAGCTGCAGGATTCCCTGGTTAAGAAGATGGGGCTGCTCAGCGCAACCAGCAGCTGGACGAATGGGCTGGCCATTCATTTGCCGCAGATGAATATGGACATTTCGGGGGATTATTCTTCGGTGTATAATTCGAGCACCCTGCGGGAGAACGTAACGACGAGCTGGAAATATCATCCGAAGACCGAAGGGGATGCTTATTTCTCCAAATTTGTGCTCAGTCCGCTCATTTCATACCGGAATCCGCTCGATGCGGAGTCGCTAATTGAGGTGCGGTTCTTCAAGCAAAATATCGTCACCATGCTGACGGAGTTCAAGGGGGATAATCAGGGGGAGCCGTTCCTGTATGCCTCCCGTTCGGAAGTCATTACCAGCAGCGGCGCGGACACGGACATGGTCGGCCAAATGATTGAACAGCTGGAGCAATACCCGCTGGAGCAAAGCGGCCATCTGCTGCTGAAGCTTCATGGGGAGCAGTATATGGTGAACTACACCAAGAATGACAGTCTGGGCTGGTATTTGGTCGATTATATGCCGCTTCACCAAATTTTGTCCCCGATCTTTAAGGCCCGGAATGTATTTTATATGGCGATGGGGCTGCTGCTCGTGATGAGCATGGTGGTTGCCTATTTCCTGTACAAGCAGGTCCAGTCACCCATCAAGATGCTGCTGCAGGGCGTGCAGGGCATTCAGCACGGCAAGTATTCCGTTCGTCTGAACCACAAATCCAGAAATGAATTTGACTATTTATTTTACCGCTTTAACGAAATGGCGGCTGAAATCGAACGTCTCATTGAAACGGTGTACAAGGAGAACATCCGCTTTCGCGAAGCCAAGCTGAAGCAGCTGCAATCCCAGATTAACCCCCATTTTTTGTACAACTGCCTATTCTTTGTCAAGAATATGATTGCCATCGACGACAAGGATTCAGCGACTGCCATGGTGCTGAATCTGGCTCAATATTACCGGTACATCACGAAGCTGGAAAGCACGCTGACCCCCCTTAAGGATGAAATCCGGCTGGTGACCAGCTATCTGGATATTCAAAATCTGAGGATAGAGCGCTTTCATTATGAGATTGATATTCCGTCATCAATGCTGAATATCGAGGTTCCCCGGCTGCTGATTCAGCCTATCGTGGAAAATGCGATTTTGCATGGCGTCGGCAGTATTGAGGAGTACGGCATTATTTCCATTGAAGGCAGGGAAACCGACAGCGAGTTCATGATTATGATAGATGATAATGGCACGGGGCTAAGTGAGGAAAAGAAGCAGAAGCTGCGTGAGCGTATCACACGCCCGATGGACGGGGAATCCAGCTGCGGGCTATGGAATGTGCATCAGCGGCTGCTGTTCCAATACCACAAGCAGGCGGGTCTTCAGTTTGAGAATTCTCCCTTAGGGGGACTGCGGGTCATTATATCCTGGGGCAAAACGGCTGAAGCTGCCCAAGATCGGAGGAACGGATAATGCTTTCCATCGTGCTGGTTGATGATGAAACGAATGTCGTGGAAACGTTAGCGGCGACGATCAGGTGGGCGGATTTAGGCATCGATTCCGTATACAAGGCCTTTTCTGCCAGAGAAGCGCTTGATATTTTGAGCACACATTCTGTAGATATCGTCGTGACAGACATTAACATGCCCGTGATTAACGGGCTGGAGCTGGTTGCCGCCATCCAGGAGCGCTGGAAGCGGACCAAATGCATTCTGCTCTCCGGCTATGCGGAGTTTGAGTATGCCCAAAAAGGCCTCCAGAATAACATTTCGGCCTATTTGCTCAAGCCGGTCAGCGACGAGGAGTTTATGACTTGCGTCGGACAAGTGGTGGAGCGGATTCACCGGGAGCTGGAGCAGCATGATGCGTATGAGCAGGCCCGGAAGGTGCTGCGCGATCATTTGCCCCGGCTCAAAGGGGAGTTTCTCCAGGAGCTGCTTCAGGGGAAGCGGTTATCGGAGGATAAGCTGCAGGAAAAGCTCAAGCATCTGGAGATTCCGGCTGCCTGCGGGGATGAGATGCTGATGGCGCTGGTCCGGTTCAAGGAGGACTTCAGCGAATACAATCCGTTTGAGATGTCGCTGATGGAGTTTGCCATCGGCAATATGGCGGAGGAGACGTATGCGGAGCATTTTAACGTCTGGCAGTGCAAGGACGTGCACGATTATTTGGTCCTCCTGCTTATTCCGAAGGATAAGGCAGTGCCGGCGGACAAGCAAACGGCGCGGGTGGAGAAGCTGGCGGGCGAATTCCAGAGCAATGTACAGCATTATTTGAAGAAAAGAGTCTCGGTGCTGATCGGGCAATGGGGCGCTTTCCCTCAGACGGTGGCGAGCCGCTACGATCATTTGCTGCTGGTGTTCCGCAAGCGCTTCGGGATGGACAAGGAGCTTCCGATTTACCGGCTGGCCCAGGCCGATGAGGTGAGCATCCAAACGCTGAACCGACTGTATGAGCCGCCGACGCTGATGCATCTGCTGGAGGCCGGCCACTGGGAAGCGGTGGAGAAGAAGCTGGAGTCGGCGATGGAGGAGCTGGAGCTGTACTGGGCGGAGTCGTCGGAGCATATTACCCAGGCGTTCTTCTTCATTTTCTCGTCGTTCTCCTACATTGCGCATAAGAACGGCAAGCAGCTGTCCGACATTATCGACACGGACTATGTGAAGGGCAGGGCCTTGGTCCCGGCTGGAACTGTGAAGCATTTGCGGGAGTGGGTCCGGACCGTGTTCGACAAAATCCGGACACATGCCCTGCAGGAATCGAGGACGGCCCGGGCCGGCATCGTGAAGGAAGCCCAGAAATATATGCTGGCCCATCTGTCGCAAAATATTTCGCTTCAGGAAATTGCCGATTATTTAGGGCTGCACCCGGCGTATTTATCCCGGATATTTAAGCTGGAGGCCGGAGAAAATCTGAGCGAGTATATGACCCGGCTGAAGCTGGAGAAGTCGGTCCAGATGCTGACGCTCAGCAGTATGAAGATTTATGAGATTTCACTGCAAATTGGCTATCAGAATCCGGCTTACTTCAACAAGGTGTTCAAGAAGCATTTCGGCTTGACGCCGCAGGAATACCGGACGGCGAAGGCACAATCATAAACGAATCAGGGAGTGTAGCGTGTGAAACGAATTGTATGCGAGGAACCGAACCGTTTTGGACGGGTAGAGGTGGAGGCGCCGGGTGTAAAGCCGGGAGAGGCGCTGGTCCGTATTAAGCGGATCGGCATTTGCGGCACAGATATCCATGCGTTTAAAGGCAATCAGCCGTATTTTACGTACCCGCGCGTACTGGGTCATGAGCTTGCCGGGGTCATTGAGCTTGCTCCGGACAACGAGCTTGGCATACGGGCAGGGGATCAGGTGGCGGTTATCCCCTATATGGAATGCGGGGAGTGCCTGGCCTGCCGGAGGGGCAAGACGAACTGCTGCACCCGGATGCAGGTGCTTGGCGTCCACACGGATGGAGGCATGCAGGAGCTGCTGGCCGTACCGCTTACGCATCTGCTTCCTGCCGCGGGGCTGACACTGGATGAGGCGGCGCTGCTGGAGCCGATGAGCATTGGGGCTCATGCGGTAAGGCGTTCGGGCCTTCAGGCCGGGGAGTATGCGCTCGTGATCGGCGCAGGCCCGATTGGTCTTGGCATTGCCAAATTCGCCGCGCAATCCGGGGCGAAGGTCATCATGATGGACGTGAACGAGGAACGGCTGGAATTTTGCCGCCAGTGGGCCGGAGCCGCGTATACAGTGAATGCGCTGGAACAGCCTGTGGAGCGGATTGCCGAAATCACCGGCGGGGAGTTCCCGTCTGTCGTGCTCGATGCCACTGGAAACGTCCGTTCCATGTCGCAGGCGGTGGAGTACACAGCGCATGGCGGGACGCTCGTTTACGTCGGACTCGTCAAAGCGGACATTGTATTCAGCCATCCTGAATTCCATAAGCGCGAGCTGACGCTGATGGGCAGCCGGAATGCGACGCGGGAGGATTTCGATGCTGTGCTGCGGGCAATGAAGAGCGGCAGTATCGATACAGCCTCCTATATTACCCATCGCGCCAGCTTCGAAGAAATGCCGGTGCGGTTCGAGCAATGGCTGGACCCGGCAGCGAAGGTCATCAAGGCGATGGTGGAAGTTTAATAGAAGGCGAAGGAAGCTATATCCTGAGATCGTCGCCTTCAAGCAAAAGGTACTGCTGCCTTGCGCTGGATCGCTGAACAAGGGCTGAGAAGGCGGGCAGCGGCAAGCAGTCTTCATCAAATAGCAAGTATGCTTTACAAGGGCAGAGCGGATCGCGGTGGCGATTTGCTCTGCCCTTGTGTTGTTTGAGCAAACAGCGCTTTTTTGTCGGGCAGCCGACTTTTTTGACTTTCTCCTTTTGTTATAATCTATTATATTCATAGGATAACTATGAATAATGAGGCGGGGATGAATGATGAAGCGCTTTGGGGGGCGCGGCGAGGATGCTGCACCGGAGGGGATGCACCAGGGCCAGACGGCTTATGATGCGGGCCAGATTATTTCGCATTTTTTCAGGGAGGCCGGACAACTGCGGAGCTACAGGAAGCACGAGTTTATTTTCCGGGAAGAGGATGAAGCGGCCGAAGCTTACTATGTGCAGTCGGGACTTGTCAAAATTTCGCAATCCGCTCAAGAGGGCCATCACATTACGCTGTTTCTCCGCCATGAGGGGGAGGCGTTTGGTACGGCGGAGGTACTGGCCGATCGAAGGCGTCAGCGGTATGCCCGGTGTATCTCCGATTGTGAGATTGTCTCGATACCCACAGACAGCTTCGTACGCCTTGTCCAGTCACAGCCGGAGGTGCTGTATGCCTTTGCGGTGACCGGCGCACAGCGTCTGCTTGCTACACAGCAGGCTGTAGAGGCCTTGATTTCCAGACCGGTGGCCTGGCGGCTGGCGAACTTTTTGTTGCAATTCGGAATCGAGGCGGAGGATGGCGTCCATGTTCAACTGCATGTGAGCCACGAGGAGATTTCCGGGATTATCGGATGCAGCCGGCAAACGGTCACAGAAACACTGAACAAATGGCGGGATCAAGGCTTAATTCACTATGAGAAAAAGCACGTTGTTTTATTCAACCCGCGGTTATTGTACTGAATAAGCCGTCATATCGCAGAGTGCTCATGACACAGTCGCTTATTCAGCAGATAAACGGGCCGCGTCTGTTGGATGATGACAGCAGGGCCGTGAATCTGACCTAGCAGCCGGGCTTATCCGAGCAAATCCGACAAAATAGCTCTTTATCTTGGGAGGTAAAGCATGTATATTCAATTTCAGAAGCATTTGCAGCCAGAATTCCACGGAGATTTGAAAGTCATCCTGCTTGGCACGGGTACGCCCCGCGCGTTCTATGGCCGGGCCAAGCCCGGGGTCATCGTCCTGGCAGGACATCAAGCCTTTTTGGTGGACTGCGGCGGTGGTGTTGTGGACCAGATGGTGAAGGCGGGTGTCATGCCGCAGCGGATTACCGATGTGCTGTTCACGCATCATCATTATGACCACAATGCCGGGTTTTTCGATGTGTTTATTTCAAGCTGGCGGACACATGTCACGGCGGAGAGAGTCTTCGAGGGGCGCAGCCGCCCCATGAATGTGTACGGGCCGGAAACGACCCGGGACATTATCGGGCGGATGCGGGATTCCTTCGAGTTTGATGTGAAGCTGAGGGTGAGCTACAATTTGTCCGCGGAAGAGGGGGCGAAGATTAACTATTTTGAATGCAATGAAGGTGTAATATATGACAAGGACGGGATCCGGATCACGGCCTTTGAGGTGGATCATCGGCCTGTTTACCCTGCAGTCGCGTATAAATTCGAATACAACGGGAAGTCCGTTGTCATCTCGGGAGATACGATTCCTGTAGAGAACATGGTGAAGCACAGCAGCGGAGCCAGCCTTCTGGTGCATGAAGCGTATAACAAAGCATGGCTGGATGCGTTAATTGCCCGTTACCCGGAGCAGGCGCAGGCGCTGTCCAATCCGGCCAAATATCATACGACCACCTTGGAGGCGGCGAGAATCGCCCGCGATGCCGGAGTAGAGCACCTGGTGCTGACGCATCATATTCCTGCCCCTGAGGCCGAAGAGCGGGCGGAGCAGGCGTACATTCAGGGGATGCGGGAAATTTATGACGGTCCAATTACGATGGGCCGGGATTTAATGGTGTTTGATTTGTCGGAACCGATGTCAAAAACTTGAAAATCACGCGAAAAACCGATTGACAAAATAAATAATTCCTATAAAATAGGTAGGTATAATCGGTATTAGGGAAGGGCGTATAAAGGAGATTTCGTCATGATTGATATAAATCAGGTGACCAAAACGTTTCAGCAGCGCGGACGTGAAAACTATAAAGCGCTGGATGATGTTTCATTAACGATTAAAGAAGGAGAGTTTCTCTCCCTGCTGGGCCCGTCAGGCTGCGGCAAATCGACCCTGCTTAATCTGGTGGCGGGACTGGAGCAAGCCAAGCAGGGCACGATTCAAATTCACGGAACTCCGGCCAGAACGCCGGGACCTGACCGGGTCGTCGTTTTTCAGGAGCATGCCTTGTTTCCGTGGCTCAGTGTACTGGACAATGTAGCCTTCGGGCTCAAACAGCGCGGCGTCCCGAGGAAAGAGCGCGAAGCGCTGGCCATGGAGCAGATCAAGGCGGTTCATCTCGGCAAATTCGCCGACAGGTATCCGCATGAGCTGTCGGGCGGGATGAAGCAGCGGGCGGCGATTGCCCGGGCGCTGGCGATGGACCCGCAAATTTTGCTGATGGATGAGCCGTTTGCCGCTTTGGATGAACAGACCCGCCTTATTTTGCACAAGGATTTGGAAGAAATTTGGATGCGTACCGGCAAAACGATTTTATTCGTCACCCATAATATACGGGAAGCGGTCACCTTGTCCGATAGAGTGCTGGTGATGTCGACACGCCCCGGCAAAATTAAAAAGGAATTCCTCGTTCAAGCCGCTCGGCCCCGGGACAAAGCGGACTCCATCCTCATGCATCTGGAGAATCAAATTATGGAGGCGCTTGCCGATGAGCTGGAGAAAGTGGTAAAGGAGGAAATGGGCGATGAGTACAGCCTTAAGACGAACCCTGTTCATCATTCTGCTACTGATAGCTTGGGAGGCGGGATATAGAATATTCGATTGGGGCTGGAAGTTCCCGTCCCTGCTCCAAACGCTGCAAGCATTTAAGGACGGCTTTACCGAAGGCCAGCTGCTGGAGGCGACGCTGCAGAGCATCAAGCGCTTGCTCATTTCCTTTGTTATTTCGATCTCGGCTGGAACTGTGCTCGGCTTCCTGTTTGCCCGTTCGCGTGTGCTGGATGAGACGCTGGGCTTCCTGGTGGTCGCACTGCAGACCATTCCAAGTATCGCCTGGCTGCCGTTTGCTATCATCTGGTTCGGCCTCAATGACACCTCGGTTATATTCATCACTACGCTGGGCGCGACATGGACGATGGCCATGTCCAGCCGGACCGGTATTATCAATATTCCTCCACTATACATCAAAGCCGCGCAAACAATGGGAACAGGAACGGGCTGGCGCATGTTTTCCCAGGTCATGGTTCCGGCAGCCTTCCCTCATATGATGAACGGCGTGCGGGTAGCCTGGGCTTTCGCCTGGCGGGCGCTCGTGGCCGGGGAGCTGATTGCCAAAGGCGTGGGCCTGGGGCAGCTGCTGCAGGATGGACGCAATCTGGGAGACACCGCACAAATGCTCTGTATCGTCATTATCATCGCGGTGCTCGGCACACTGTCCGACCATTTCTGCTTCAAGAAGCTGGAGGACAAGCTGCTTGTTCGCTACGGGTTAAAGAAACATGAACCATAAAAACAAAGGTTGAAAAGGGAGAGGTTCAGATGAAATCCAAATTTGCGTTTATTTTGGCGCTGCTGCTGCTTGTGACCGTTGTGCTGGCAGCCTGCGGCGGAGACAAGACACAGACCACGGCTGCGCAGGGCGGTGAGAAGGCGGCTGAGAGCAAAGGGCCGGTAACGGTGAAGCTTGGCATTTTCAAAAACGTGACCCATGCTCCGGGCTATGTCGCTCTGGAGAACGGGTATTTCCAGAAGCTGTTTGGGGAACATGTCAAAATTGAAGTAACCGCCTTCGACAACGGCTCCGATTTCTCCACGGCCATTGCTACTGAGCAAATCGATATCGGCTTCGTTGGTCCGGGGCCGTCGACGAACCAGTTTATTAAAAGTAAGAACTTCCGGGTTATTTCCGGCTCTAACAACGGGGGCGCGGTACTTGTCGCCGGGAAAGATTCCGGTATCAATTCCGTGAAGGACCTGGTTGGCAAAACGGTCGCGATTCCGACCAAGGGCAGCACGAATGAAATTTCCTTGCGCCTGCTTTTGCAGCAGGAAGGGCTGAAGGTCACTACAGACAAGAGCGGCGTACAAATTGTGGCGCGCGCTCCGGCGGATACCCTGACAACGATGCGGACGAAAGAAATTGATGCGACGCTTATTCCTGAGCCATGGGCGACCCAGATGGAGCAGGAAGGCATCGCGAAGGTTATCGTGCCATGGGATAAAGTACCGCCGAACAACGGAGACTACCCGCTGGTTATTTTGGTTGCCGGGGACAAATTCCTGAAGGAGCACCGGGATTTGGCGAAGAAAGCGATTGAAGCGAACCTGCAGGGGATCGAGTTCATTCAGCAGAACCCGGATAAGGCGTATGAGCTGGTCAACCATCAGCTGAAAAGCTTGTCCGGCAAAGGAATGGAAATTAACCTGATCAAAGCGGCTCTGACCCACTTGAAGCTGACCTCCGAAGTCAGCAAGTCGGCGATTGAAGATATGGCCAAGGTTTCCATCGACGCAGGCTATATTAAAGATCTGAAGAAGGAAGAGCTGGACCTGAGCAAATTCATCGATTTGTCCCTGCTGGAAGAAGTGAAAAAAGAACGGAAGTAATAACAGCCGGCTTTCCGGCTTTGAGAATGGTGCCACAGATGACCGGCTTATTTGAAGCCGGGTGTCTGCTTGGAAGAGCCTGCAAAAGCATCAGCAGGCCCTGAACGAGGCGGTCAAACAAAATAACCGATTCGGCCTGTGCCGAATCGGTTATTTTGTTTTTGCTTGAGAGCGGCCTCGAAGCGAGGGCTCCAAATGGAGAGAGGGCGCTGGCTAAAAGCCCTTGTACTGCGGCTCCTCATTTTCAAGCTGCTGAACGCGGCTTTCCACTTGCTGAACCACCTGCTGCGTTGTTTGGGCAGCCTGCTCGAACAAGGATTTAGCCTCTTGATTTTCTGTGCCAAGGGCGAATTGCTCCAGACTGGCCTGCGCGCTTTTTAACGAAGCCAAGCAGGTTTTGACTTGAGATCCTACGGTCATGTCCCTCACCTCCTTCAACTAACCCCTTATAATATGGCATGACCTATGTGTTCATATTCCTGCTCTTTTTGACAAATACTGAAACAGCAAACGAATTACGGTTGGAAAGAGGAGGGCTTCAAGTGCCGGAATGGACAGAGGTAGCACTACGGACACTAGCGGCGGTTTGTGTGCTTTTTGTAATGACGAAGGTGCTGGGCAAGCGGCAAATATCACAGCTATCGCTGTTTGAGTACATCACAGGGATTACCATCGGGAACCTGGCGGCTAATGTTTCGGTTCAGGTGGATTCCACCTGGTATCTGGGTGTCGTTGCTTTATCCGTATGGGTTGCTGTGTCCGTGTTATTTGAATTTCTGACGATGAAAAGCAAGAAGGTGCGGGATATTGTAGACGGCAAGGCAACCGTACTCATTCAGGACGGCAAGGTGCTGGAGGACAATGTGAAAAGTATGCGGCTGACCATTGACGAGCTCATGGAGCAGCTCCGCAAAAAAAGTGCATTCAAGCTTGCGGACGTTGAGTTCGCAGTCATGGAATCAAGCGGGGAAATTAATGTGATGCTCGTTAATGAGGCGCGTCCGCTGACGCCGAGGCATCTCGGCATCAAGGTCGCTCCCAAGACGGCCCCCCGCACGGTTATTATGGACGGGCGGCTCATGGACAGCTCTTTAGTGGAGCTGGGCCTCAGCCGGCAGTGGCTGCAAACGGAGCTGGAGAAGCAGGGCGTGCTGCTGGATAACGTATTTGTGGGGCAGGTGGATGGTTACGGACAGCTGTTCATCGATTTGTATAATGATGAGCTGCAGCTGCCGCAGCCTCAGAACAAGGAGGTACTGCAGGCCACCTTGAAAAAATGCCAGGCCGATTTGACCCTGTTCGGCTTGACGACGGAGAATGAAAAGGCCAGAACGATGTATGAGACTGCGGCTGCGCAGATGGAACAGGTGCTGGAGGATATAAAGCACCTGCTCCAAGGCTGACTAATCCGGGCCGTACGGCAGCGATATAGGCGGCATGAGCCTCTCGGGGGGTGACGAGGATCAGTTGGCTTGTGATTTTACTGCTCTTTTTTTTCTTGCAGATGGGGATTGTGCTTGTATCCGAACACAGGCATCCGGCCAAAGCGGTTGCCTGGCTGGTAATCCTGTATTTGTTTCCGTTATTTGGCTTTGCGCTGTATTATTTCATCGCCAAGCGGTACACGCAGCGGCGCAAGCTGCGCCGGCAGGGAATCCGGATGCTGGTAGAAATCCGCCGTGTAATGGCGCGCCATGTCAACCCGGTCAAGGACCCGGAGCAAATGGGCGGGAGCGGGCTGGCTTCGGTACCGAGACTGTTCAACCTGCTGAATCGCATCCCGGCGTCTCAAATTACATCGTGCAACGAGGTTAAAGTGCTGAAGGACGGCGAGGAAACCTTTGCAGCGATTCTGGCTGCAATGGAGGGCGCGCGGCGGCACATTCATCTGGCGTATTACACGATACGGGAGGACGGAATCGGCAGACGGTTTCTGGATCTGATGATGAAAAAGGCGCGTTCCGGTGTGGAGGTGCGCCTTATTTTTGATGGGGTCGGCAGCTATCAGTTCAGCTCGAAGGCTATTCAGTCTCTCCGTCAGGCCGGCGTAGAGGTGAACTGTTTTTTGCCTCCGCATATTGCGTTGTTCGATAAACGGATTAATTATCGCAATCACCGCAAAATTGTCGTCGTTGACGGAGTTACCGGCTATTTGGGCGGCATCAATATCGGAGATGAGTATTTGGGACTGAATCCGAAGCTCGGCCATTGGCGGGATACCCACCTGGAGCTGAGGGGAGACGGGGTATATTACCTGCAGCAAACGTTCCTGACCGACTGGTTTTTTGTGTGCGGCCAGCGGGTGACGGATGCGCGGTATTTCCCGGAGCACAGCTGCAAGAGAAAAGGGCATGTGCAGATTATTGCCAGCGGGCCGGATTTGCAGACTGATCCGATTTTGGAGATGGTTTTTGCCGCCGTGGCGGCGGCGAACCGGCGCGTGTGGATAACGACACCGTATTTCATACCCGATCCGGCTGTGATGACGGCTTTGAAGACGGCTGCGCTGAGCGGGGTGGACGTTCGGATTATTATTCCCGGGGTTGCCGATTCCCGGCTGGTGCTCTGGGCCTCCATGTCTTATGTAGAGGAACTGCTGCTTGCGGGGGTCCGGTTTTTCCAATACCAGCAGGGCTTTGTTCACGCCAAGGTGCTTCTTGTGGATGATGTCCTGGCTTCCGTCGGGACAGCGAATATGGATATGCGAAGCTTTTTCAGCAACTTTGAACTGAATGCGGTGCTCTTCGACCACAGGGAGATCGCGCGTCTGGAATCGGATTACAATATGGACGAGGCGAATTGCAAGGAGCTGCGGACCAATGAATTTGTGAACAGAGGGCGTGTCCAGCGTACGAAGGAGATGGTGGCCCGCCTGCTGTCGCCGCTGCTGTAACAGGCGGCAAGCAGCTCCCAGCGCGATGTTTCGCTGCAGGACGGCGGTCGGTCGACCACAAGCCGGTCCCCATTTCAAGCTTGCACAGGCCATTGCGCACGGCGAGGCTTGCCGACGAGACTCCCGCCGCTGTAACCAGCACGGCGTGCCCAAGATGCGCCAGCAACGCTTCGGTGACGCCCCTACTAGAGACCTGCTCTGCGCTGCTTCGTTTTTGCCTTTCTTTTTTGGTCATGCTGCGGTCTCCCGATGAAGCTGAAAAAAAAGACAGCCCCCGGGGTGTAACGGGGGCTAGTCGATAAGGTTGTTGGAGGGGGATGAATAGAGGTTTCCTGATAAGGGTTGTTGCGTTCAATCAGTGCTGCTAAAGCAGCGGTGGACACACACGGGTTATCGATAGAACCAGTGTTACGCAGGCGATCGCCCGGCCGCGGAATACGATGCAAATCCGTACCCGTCTCCGGCTGAGCGGGGTGATACGCAGCGGCAGGAATATACCGGCCAGGCGAAGACAGCGGCGTAAGCGGAGAGCGGATTCCAAGCGGATGGCACGAACGACGCAGAAAAAAATGATGCGGTTCAGAAGCACGGACCGAAGGAGCCGCAGCAGACGCAGAGCCGGACGGGGAGCGCCGGTAGGAATAAACCGAATACAGTAGCACAACCCCCGGCGTCGGAAACAGATACGGTTCAAGAGCGGAAATAGGGTTGTAAGCGGCGAAATTTGGCTTTTGGCGGTGCCATTGACTTTTTTTCTGGAACGGATGCTCGCTTTCGGGGCGCTTGGGAATGCCGATGGCCTCGTTAATTTCATCGCGAATCACCTCCTTTCTACACTATTAACATATGACCGAATCTAGCAGACGGCTTGGGTTATTAAGCGCGTAGAAAGGCACAAAAAATCCCGGACGGCCCAAGAAACGGGCGTATCCGGGATTGTTTATTCCAGCAGGAGGCGTAGCGATAGAAGCGCGAGCAATAGGAGGAGCCCCGTCAGCATGACTTGAACATCACGGCGCTGCAGCTGAAGCCGGAGGCTGGAGGTGCGGGGCTTGCCGGTCAGTGTATATCCCCGCGATTCCAACGCCTGTGACAAATCAGACGCCAGCTGCAGCACGGAAATCAGAAGCGGAAGGATCATGGCCGGCAGCTCCCGCCAGCTTAAACCGCCGGACTTCGTCATCCGTTTGCCGCGCGACCGGGCGATCCGGGCAAACCGCTGCGCCTCCCGGCCCAGCATAGGGATGAAGCGGATCAGCAGGGAGGCTGCCAAGGCCAAGGCGTCGACCGGAATGCGGAGCCGCCGGAAAATGCCCAGCAGCTGTTCAATCCCTTTTTGCATCCGAAATGGACTGGTTGTTGCCGGCAAAATTAGGCCCAGCATCATCACAAGCCAAATCTGGGACAGATTAAATAAGGTGGCCCAAGCAGCGGAAAAGGAGAAGGCCGGAACAAACGCGCCCCATCCGGTACCCTCATGGCCCCAATGCATTCCTGAGAAAACAAACGAAATGAGCGTGAAGAACAGCAGCGGCCTGGTGACAGGGTACCAGGCCCGGCGTGTTAGTCCCGCAACCCGGACGGAGAAGGCCGTTGCAAGCGCAGCGAGGGCTAGTCCGGGCCAAGCTGTCTGAAGCAGTGTCCCGCACGAAACCAGTACAATATAGATCCACTTGGCACGGGGATCGAGCCGGGCGGCCCAGCGGCTTTGGCTTTGACCCGGATGATTCGGGGTGAAATCCGCAGTCTTTGCATGGGCAGTCCCTGTGGTCGGGGCTGTGCCTGATGCTTTTGCATCCGGTCCCTCGGCCACAGCAGACCGCTCCCGTCCGTCATGATCCGGTAGTAATGGCCCGGGAGCGCCCGAAAGCCCGTTACCTGCCGCAGCTTCTCCGGCGTTTCGCGCGCCAGGCTGGCCTGCGAAGGAAGCCTTCTGAATCGGTCCGCCCCCGAAGGCGGGTTCTTTTCCGGCTGCTTGCTTGCCGTAGGGGGCCAGCTCATGAAGGAGGGCTGCCATTCGGGCTGCGCTATGCGGGCCTGGCGGCAGGAGGATGCCTTGTTGCCGTAAAGCTTCAGCCAGCTTCATGCCGGCAGGAAGGGCCAGGCCCGCCTTCGTCAACAGCTCCGGTTGTTCAAACAGAGCTTGAACGGTGTGCCGGGCTAAGATTTCACCGTTTGCAACCAGAATGACGGCGTCGGCCACGGGCAAAAGCATCTCCAAATCATGGGTGGCGACGACAATCCCGCCCGAAAGCCTGGCTTTCATGGCTTCCAGCCTCCGGATGAAGCTTGATGCGGAAGCCGGGTCCAGACCGGCTGTAGGCTCGTCAAGCAGCAGCCATTCCGGGCGGGCCGCCAAGGTGGAGGCCAGCGCCACCCGGCGCTTTTGGCCCCCGCTCAGATCAAAGGGGGATGCATCCAGCAGCGTCAGGGGCAGCCCGGCTTCCTGCATGGCTTGCTCTGTCCGCTGGCGCATCTCATCGCGGGACAGCTTTAACGGGCGGAGAGAGTATGTGAATTCCCCTTCCACAGTCCGGGCAAACAGCTGCTGCTCCGGGAATTGGAAGACCATCCCGATGCGGTGCAGAACAGTGGGCGACGGACGGCGGCCCTCCCACAGCGGAATACCGTCATATTCTATTCGTCCTTCAATCGCCGGATTCAATCCACCCAGCGCATTCAGCAGGGAGGACTTGCCTGCCCCGCTTGCCCCCAGCAGCAAGGTTAGCTGCCGGGCCTCAATCCGGCAGCTTGCCCGGCTTAGCAGTACCTGTGATCGGTCCTCGGAATAGACGGTCAGCTGTTGAAGGTCTAGAGACATGGCGCACCTACAGCCCGGGCCAGCTGCTCGGCCCGCAGCGGCCTGAATTCGTCCATCGGCCAGCCTAGCCGGATTAGCTGCCGGGCTACCTCAACGGCATAAGGCGGCGGAAATCCGAGCATACCGCACCAGGAGCCGTCATGGTTCTCGTTTTGCGGCGTGGCGCCGTTTCTGTCCGCTTCTTCATAAAAAAACTGCTCCGCTGTCCCGTCAAATGCCAGCCGTCCGCTCTCAAGAGCTGCTACCCGCCCCGCATAACTGAGCTCGTCCATAAGCTGAGTAATCCAGATGACCGTCTTTCCTTGCCGGTGCAGACGGGCTGCCGCCCGCAGCACGGTTTGTCTTGCCACGCCGTCCAGCATAGCTGTGACCTCGTCCAGAATGAACGCCTTGGCATCAACAGCCAGTGCGCCGGCCAGACAAAGCAGCTGCTTCTGTCCGCCTGATAAGTGAGCTGTCGGCGTATCCAGCCCGGCATGAAGCCCTGCCTCGGCTAGCGCGGCCAGCGCTCTTGCCTGCATCTGCTCCGGCGGAATACAGCGGTTTTCCATACCGAAGCACAGGTCCTCATACACGGTTTCACCGACTAGCTGGGCATCCGGATTCTGCAGCACAATCGATACGTCCCGGGATGAATCCACAGCACGGTTATATTCTCCAAGCGAAATCGGGCACAGTCCGGCCAGAACACGCCCCAGCGTGCTTTTTCCGCTGCCGTTGCGGCCGACGATGGCCAGAAACTCCCCTTGCCGGATGCGCAGGCTGCAATCATCCAGCACCACCTGGGGCCGATCGTTTCCTCGAAATGCCACGCTGACGCGGCGCAGGTCAAATAAAAGCTCGTCCACTTCGCGAAAAAATCCTTTCTATGCTGAAGGTGTTTTCTTTCATATATTTAGTATATTATACTCTATGAACCTGCAAGAGACGATACAGGTATATGAAGAGGAGTGGAGAATGATGAAATCGGGTATTACCGTGCGCGGTGTCGTATACAGCGCATTATTCGGGGCTTTGCTGGTCGCGATGAGCTTCCTGTCCGTAAGCCTTGGCTTTACGCCCGTTCCGATATCGCTGACCACGATGGGGGTGATGCTGGCGGGAGCTATTCTGGGGGCGGCATACGGCGGCTTCAGTATGCTGTTGGTCATTGCTTTAACCTTTTTGGGGCTGCCGCTCATTCATGGAGAAGGCGGTCTTGGGTATATGCTTGGGCCCAAAGGGGGATTCGCCGTGATGTTTCCACTTAGCGCCTATTTGATTGGCTGGTTTGTTTCCCGCGTTCGAGGCAACGGTAAATGGGCGTTTATTCAAATTTTTCTCATGGCGTTCGTATTCGGCTCCCTGCTCATTTATGTGACCGGTGTGCCGTGGCTGGCATACAAAGCGAACGTCTCCATCGGCAAAGCGCTGGTTATGGGGATGCTGCCGTATTTGCCCGGAGATGTTATCAAAGCGCTGGTGACGGCGATAATCGTGCTGCCTGTCCGGCGTGCCTTCCCGGTGTGGAAGCTGGTTGGCGGCAGCGGGTCGGAGGTAGTCCAGCTTCAAGACAGAACCGAGTAGAGCGAACCTGGAGTAACGTCCGTGTTCCGAACCGGGAGAAGAACAGCAACTGCGTCCGGCCTCAACGGATAGCGTCCAGTACTGCATCCAGCCGCTGCGGGGGAACCGCTGCAATCAGATCGCCTTTGTGCAGGAGCCGTTCTGTAACGGTTAACAAGTTAAATTCACGCAGGTCGGGGCGCAGCGCGACCTCGGCCCATTCCAGCGGGGTAGATACGGTCGCAAAGGGCTTGGCGCGCGGCGTATACGGGGCGGCCAGCGTTTTGCCATACCAGTGCTGCATGTAATCGAGGTAGATCAGACTGCCTCGATTTTTTGTCATACGCTCCAGCGTGAATATATGCGGATGCTTTGCCGTCAAATACCTGCATATCAATTGTCCGATGCGCCGCAGCTGTTCAAAGGTGTAGCCCTGCGTCTTGTCAAGGGGAACCCAGATTTGCACGCCGGTGGCGCCGCTCGTTTTGGCGATGGACTGAATGCCGAGACTGTCCAGCACTTCACCGACAAGCTGAGCGGCCTCCATAATGCGCGGCTCCGGGTCCACCGACGGATCGATATCAATGAGCCATTCGGCGGGCAGTGTCTCGCCGATATAATGAAGCGACGGATGGAATTCCAAGCAAGCCAGATTGCCAAGCCAAAGCAGGGTAGGGAGAGAGTCGAGCACGACGTAGTTGATTCCGTCCAGCTGGGCCGTTCGGACGAAGGCGGGAGCGGGCTCAGGGCAATTTTTTTGATAAAACGATTTGTCGCCCTCGCCGTGCGGGTACCGGATAGTAGTTAAATGCCGGTTGCGGCAGTAAGGCAGCAAATAAGGCGCGAGCAGTGCCAGCTTCTCCAAATACATCGCCTTCGTAATCCCCTGCTTCGGCCATAGCGGCTTGTCGGGATTGGTAATCGTAATTTCGTGGCCTTCTATGACAATGACGCCTTTGGTTCTGGCATAAGCTGGCATCGGCTGCACGGCTCCTTTCCGCAAGCGCGGTTTCGGTTCCCCCAGCGATTCTCGCAGGTTACTAAGCCTACCGGAATACGCTGGGAATAACGCTTAGTTAGATAGGCTACATGCTGCGTGGTTTGGGCAGCTGATCGACGGTGCATTCGGAAGGGGAAATATCCATTCTGGCCTGAAGCACCGGGTGCCGCATCGTCCCGCCGGGCGTGAACTCCAGATACTCGACCTTTACGGTCAGCTTGGGAAGAAGCCAGACGGCCTCTTTGCTGCGCTCCGGTTCGCTTGCAAAGGGTCTGGAGGCGATTGTGAGCGACGGGGCAATTCGGGTTAATTCCCGCCAATCACGCACGGTAAATTTGCCGGCCCCCGCATGGCCGATATAATTCAATCTGCCGTCCGCATCGTACAGCCCGAGCAGCAGCGCATTGACAGTGCCGCTTCGGTATGTTACCCCGCCAACCACCGCAAATAGATCATGAGTGATTTTGTATTTTTGCCAGCGGGCGTCCTTGCTGTTGATTGCATAGGTGCTGTTCAAATCCTTGCATACAATGCCTTCCATTTGATGCTGCTTCATTACGGAGAGCAGTCCCGCCGCATCGGTGAAGCTGGGCACGAGCTGCACATCCGGCTGAGGGATGATGGTTTTCTCCAGCATCGCCTGCCGCTCCTTCAGAGGCTTATCCAGCAGCCATTCCCCGTTGCAGTACAGCATGTCAAAAATCATATACGTGACCGGCGTATGCCGCATGCCCTGCAGAACGGCCTGCTGCTTCCGCAGGCTGTCTCTTTTCATGATTTCGTGGAAAGAGGGCTTGTTATTGTCGAAGGCGATGATCTCTCCGTCGAGAATGAAGGCGGAGGCCGAGCAGTATCTGGTCGGACGGGCAAACTCCGGATATTGTAAGGTCCGGTCATTCAGACGGCGGTTAACTAATCGAACGTCTTCCCCGTCACAATACAAAAGCATTCTTACGCCATCCCATTTCACCTGCGCAATCCAGTTCGGCTTCTCCGGCAGACGTTCCGTGTATACCGGCTCAAACGGAGCAACGGGCTTAAGCTTCACATCATCACCTGCCGTTTAAAAAGCATTGCTGTTCATCGTTGTTCCGCCTTGTGAGAGAAACCGGTGACGGCGGTCGGTCGACCACATGCGGAAAGTATTGTGCATAATAACAGGTCAAAAGCTGCCGTCAGGAATCGGTCGACCGCCGTCATACGGCGAAACACCGACGGCGGTCGGTTGACCACATGGGAGTTGGAAGCTGCGCCTGCGCTGCGAAATTGCTCTGCAGGAGCGGGAGCGGCAGCGGCAGCAGCATTGTTGGCAGCAGATGCCGGAAGCTTCATCATTGCGCAAATCGTCAACGTATCCGGCACAATAGAGGGTTCTTTAGCAGGATCGCCAGCCGCTCCCGTTTTTCAGCTGCCACCGGACTTTTCAGCAGTACGGCTGTTAAACCGTTTCTTTTACCTTCGAGGAGCGGCGCCGTTTTGGGGTGACCGCTGCTTCTTGACCGGGGTCGCCTTGTGCCGTTTCGTTTGTTTTTGCCGCGCCCGCAGCCGCTTCTGAGCTGCTTGGCCGGGCGGGATCGGTAACAGGAGGAACGCTGGTGCGCACGGCTTCCAGACTTGCTTGCAGAGCGGCCATCAAATCGAGAACATTCGTTTTTTGCGGCTCCGGCGCCTCTTTGATTTCTTCGCCCGCAACCTTCTTCGCAATCAGCTCCTGAACCTGTTCACGGTAATCGTCCTTGTACTTATCCGGCTCGAATGGCGTGGACAGCTGCTCGATGAGCAGCTTCGCCATGGTCAGCTCCTTTTCGCTCGCCTGAATGTTGTCCGGCAGGTTCGGCACCTGCTGTACAGGCCGAATCTCATCCGGGTAAAAAATAGTTTCCATCACTATGCAGCCTTCCATGACCCGGATGGCCGCGAGGCTGCTCTTGGAGCGGATGGAAACCTTGGCAATGCCGATTTTGCCGGTTTGGCGCATCGCCTCCAGCAGCAGCTGGTAAGCGCCGGAGCCGGTGTCTCCCGGAGACAGGTAATACGTTTTTTGGAAATAAATCGGGTCGATATCCGTCAAATGGACGAAATCCAGAATTTTAATCTCCCGGCTTGTTTCGGACAGGCTGTCGAGCTCTTCTTTTTCAAATAGAACAAACCGGCCGGGCTCATACTCATAGCCCTTCGTAATGTCTTCCCATGCGATTTCAGCTTCACAGTGCTGGCATTTGCGGACATAGGAGAGCGGTGTGCCGCAGGCTCGGTGAATATAACGCATCGCGATATCCTTATCCTCGGTAGCGGCGAACATTTTGATCGGGACATGCACCAGCCCGAAGCTGATCGCGCCTTTCCAAATGGTATGCATCCGGGTAGCCTCCTCGTAAATCCGTATTTCTCAGCAGTATTCCCCTTGAGATCGGTTTCTAAAAGCCAGGGAATCGCCCTTCTGGAACTATTCATTGTATGCATAGCCCGGAGCAAGTATGATTTGTTTTCCAGCGGGGCAATGTATAGGACAGATGCCGCAAGGCGGCACACTTCATAGTCAGACGAAGGAGGAACATACCCATGGCAGACCCGAATGAGGTATTTCAGAATGATGCCGATCACCAAGGGCGTGAAGATGCATTTATGGACATTGACCGCATGATTAATGAAGGACTTGGCGGCGGGCAGGTAACGGTGCATAACGGCTACATCGGCGATTCTACCACGGATACGATGGGCGATCCCGATACGATATCGGACTAAGCCGGTCCAGGAAGCACCGGAAGCGGCTGTTTATCGTTATCCCGGATGGACATGCGGGGAACCGCCGCAGAAGCTCTAAGGCGAGGGAGGTGTCAGGAATGGATGTGACACGGGCAAAATCAATTATTGTGTCGGCCGACCACATCAAGGTGTATTTGGACGATGAGCCGGTTTGGATTGAAAGTGTCGATTCAGGCACGCAAACAGCTACGGTTCATTTGCAAAACGGCAGTGACGAGACCCGGACAGTCAATCTGGAGCAGCTTCGGGAAAATAAGCACGCCCCGATTGACGACTAGTACGATAGGGAATAAATGGATAAGCAGCCTCGCGAAGCGGGTACGAAGCCTGGCCTCTTCGGCCGCCGCGCACGCTCAGGGAAAGCACTCTGGAACCCGTATTTGACGCGGGAACCGGGTGCTTTTTTGACGGAAATGCGCATACGATTTATAATATAGAAAGGACTATTCAAAATTTAACTGCATAAAAGGAGGTGTACCTATTGTCTCCCGTGTGAGGCGATAGGAAATGTCATTGGAAAGTGACCCCGATTTACCGATGTTATTGTTGAAGCTAGCTATTGTTCTGATTCTTGTTTTGTTGAACGGATTTTTTGTTGCAGCTGAATTTGCCTTGGTTAAAATCCGCAGCAGCCGGATTGATCATCTTGTGCAGGAAGGAAACCTCAGGGCCAAGTTTGCACAAAAGATTCTCAACAACTTGAACGGCTATTTATCCGCTTGTCAGCTTGGGATTACGCTTGCTTCACTTGGACTCGGTTGGATTGGCGAGCCTGCCATATCAGACTGGCTATCACCTTATCTCAAAGAGTTTGGATTCCCGGATGCAGTTATTCATACGATATCCTTCGTGATTGCCTTTAGTATTATAACTGCGTTCCACATTACGCTCGGCGAGCAGTTCCCGAAAACGTATGCGATCCGCAAGGCGGAAGAAGTGACGTTGTGGACCGCCGCGCCGATGGTCATTATTTACAAGCTGCTTTACCCGTTTATTTATGTGCTGAACGGTTCGTCTAACTGGATGCTCCGCAAGTCGGGTATCGAGCCGGATCATGGGCATGAAACAGCCCATACGGAAGAGGAAATCCGCCTGCTGATGCAGGAGAGCCACAAAAGCGGCCTTATCGATAACAATGAGATGGCGCTGATGGACAACATTTTTGAATTTACCGAAACAAACGCGCGTGAAATTATGATTCCCCGCACCGAGATGGTTTGTTTGTACGCGAACCTGTCCTATGAGGAAAATAAACGGATTGCCATTCAGGAGATGCTGACGCGCTATCCGGTGTGCGACCCCGACAAGGATAACATTATCGGCTTCGTGCACATCAAGGATCTCATCAAAAGCGATCCGGAGCCTCAGGATATCCGTTCTCTTGTACGCCCGCTGACGAGTGTGCCGGAATCGATGCCAATCAGCTCGCTGCTGCGGCTCATGCAGAGGAAAAAAACGCAAATGGCTTTGTTGATTGATGAATATGGCGGTACGTCCGGACTTGTCACAGTGGAAGACATCATCGAGGAAATCGTGGGTGAAATACAGGACGAGTTTGACGAGGAACGCCCTGCATTGGAAAAAATGGAAGATGATGCGTATTCGATCGACGGGCTGCTTTTAATAGATGAAATGAATACCCAGTTCGGATTTGATATTCCGACGGACGATTACGACACGATTGGCGGCTGGATTTATTCCCAGGTTGAAATTCCGCCCCGCGTGAATCAGAAAATCAAGTATAACGGCTATGAGTTCGTCATCGAGGAAGTGGACCATATGCGGATTTCCCGTATTGTCGTCCGAAAGCTGCAGCAGGAGATAGAAGAAGATTTGCCGCAAGTAGGTTAGATGGATGCCCTGCGAAGCGCAAATCATGACTGCTGTCATATCCAAAAGAAGTGCAGCGCCATTTGGCGGCTGCGCTTTTTTTGCTATAATAGGAACATTAATGAGATGCAGGAGGATTCATGGGTGGCGGGGATGGATGAATTTGCGCTCATACGCAGGCTGACGGCGCAGAGCGGCACTATAGAAAAGCCGGAGAGGGGCACTGCTGACAGTGCGGCGGGAGCTATGGCAGCCTCTGACAGCGGCGTTACGGTAGGCATCGGCGATGATGCGGCGGTGGTCCGGCACCGAAGCGGCTGGGAGCTTGTTCTTAGCTGTGACGCGATGGTAGAGACAGTGCATTTCCGGCCAGATACGATGCGGGCCGCGGATGTCGGCTTTAAAGCGATGGCCTCCAACATTAGCGATATGGCCGCGATGGGCGCTGTGCCGCGTTATGCGCTGGTGACGCTTTGCAAGCCGCCCCATATTCCTGTAGCTTGGCTTGAAGCGCTTTACAACGGCTTGTACGAATGCGCCTCGCGCTACGGAGTGGCCATTGTCGGCGGGGATACAACCTCAACGCCGGGCAGCTTCGTCGTGTCGGTAACCGTTACCGGCGAGGTGGAAGCGGGCCGGGCGCTGCTGCGGTCCGGGGCGCAGCCCGGACAGGCCGTTTTCACGACGGGCTATTTGGGCTGCTCGGCTGCCGGGCTGCACGGGCTGCTGAAGCAGGGCCGGATACTGGAGCCTGAGCTGTGGCCGGCGACCGGAGAGGAAGCAGCCGGAAGCAAGGGCCTGTCCCAAGAAGAGGCGTTGGTGGACCCAATTGGCGGAGCAGGTCCGGAGCCGGGAGAGGCGCCTGCGCCTGCGCTTCATGAGCTTATCCGTGAGCACCAGCGGCCCCTTCCGCAGGTGGAAGCGGGGCGGCTGCTGGCACAAAGCGGTCTGTGCGGCGCGCTGAACGATATTAGCGACGGATTGGCTAGCGAGGCTTGGGAGATTGCGGAAGCCTCCGGGATCGGGCTGGTGCTGGAGGAAGCCTCTTTGCCGGTTCATCCGGGTCTGGCGGCGTATGCCCTTCAAGCCGGACTCGATCCGCTGGACTGGATCTTGTACGGCGGAGAGGACTACCAGCTTGTAGGCACGGTCTTGCAGGAGCATGCCGACAAGCTCCGGGAGTTGTTCGAGGCGGCGGGCCTGCCGTTTCATTTGATTGGGCGTACAGTGGAGGGGCCGGCTGCGCTTACGCTGATCAGGTCCGACGGCCGGCGGCAGAACGTGCCCAAGCGGGGATACAATCATTTTGCCGGACCGGCGGAAGTGTACCGTCCGGCATCGAGAGGGGAGTCGGAATGACCTATCATTATATTTCGGCCGGGGAGGCCGATACCGAGCTGTTGGCTGAGCGCTTGGGCGCTTTGCTGGAGCCGGGTTCCGTCATTGTGCTCGACGGTGACCTGGGCGCGGGCAAGACCCGGTTTTCTCAGGGAATCGCCCGGGCGCTGGGTGTGAAGGGAATTGTGAATAGCCCGACCTTCACCCTGATTAAGGAATATGAGGGCCGGCAGCTTTCGTTATACCACATGGACGTCTACCGTATTGATGAGCTGGAGGCCGGGGAGCTAGGCCTGGATGAGTATTTTTATGGTGACGGGGTGTGCCTGGTGGAATGGGCGAGCCGGATCGAAGGGCTGCTGCCCGAGGCGCGGCTTCGCATTTATATTGCGCGTCGTGACGACGAAACACGGCAATTTGAAATCGAGCCGATCGGAGAGCCGTACGCAAGCTGGTGCGGCAAGCTAAAGGAGACAGGACTATTGTGACAGACATACATGATATCGATGAGCGGGAAACAAGCTTTTCTTCAGGTCCGGTGCTGGCGCTGGACACTTCTACAACCTCAATGGCGCTGGCTGTGCTGCAGCATGGTAAGCTGCTTGGCGAGAGTCATTCCGCCTCGGAACGCAATCATTCCATCCGGCTGGTGCCGATGATTAACAGCCTGCTGGACTCTTTGCAGTTCACATCCCGCGATTTGGCGGGGATAACCGTAGGGATAGGCCCGGGCTCATATACCGGTGTTCGAATCGGCATAACCGTCGCCAAAACGATGAGCTGGGCGCTGCAAAAGCCGGTTGTCGGCGTATCCAGTCTGGAAGCGCTGGCTAAGGGGGCGGACAGCATCCTCAGCGGGCAGCCGGCGGCGGGCGGCGACGAATCGGCCGGCAGCCAAGATGCTCGAAGCCTTCGGACAGAGGCGTCCCCCGGACGGTGGATTGTTCCGCTAATGGATGCCCGGCGCGGCCAAGCTTATACGGCGTTGTTTGCAGCATCCGAAAGCGGCGGCTCCTTGAAGCGGCTGGAAGCGGACGGTATCCGGCTGTTTGCGGATTGGCTTAATGTCATTGCGGAGCATGCTTTTGCGGCCGGACAGGAGCTTTGTTTTGTAGGGGAGACCGGGTTGTTCCAAGAACAAATCGGCCTGTGGGCCGGAGCCTGGAGCGGCAAGGTAACTGTTCAGGAGACCCGGATGCGCGGGATGGATGTCGGGCTGCTGGGCCTGCCTAAGCTTCAAAGCGGGGAAGGTGCGGATCCACACAGCCTGGTGCCGAATTATACGCAGCTGGCGGAAGCCGAAGCGAAGCTGAACGCGAAGCAGCAGGGAGGCGAAGACGGTGCAGCTCAGGCGCCAAAAGAGGTCCGATGAGGACTGGACGGTGACATTTCGTGCGATGCGTCTGGGAGACATCCCGGTTGTATGCGAGATTGAAAACGAGGCGTTTGCTACGCCGTGGACGGAAAATGCCTTCCACAATGAGCTGACCAATAATCATTTTGCAAACTATTTGATTATGGAGGTTGGCGGGGAAATTGCCGGGTATGGCGGCATGTGGCTTATCGTCGATGAAGCTCATGTGACGAATGTTGCGGTGCGGGCGCCGTACCGGGGCCATAAGCTGGGTTACCGTTTGATGCATGAGCTGCAGACCACCGCACTGTATCATGGGATGCTCAAAATGACGCTTGAAGTCCGGGTTTCGAATCACATTGCCCAAAGCTTATACCGCAAAATGGGCTTTTATCCGGCGGGGATCCGCCCGCAATATTATTCCGACAACAATGAAGATGCGCTCATCATGTGGGCCGACCTCCAGCATTTAGGCGGCCCGGCGGATTGGAAGGGAGGGGCAGACGCATGATCAAAACGATAGAGCAGCAAGGGCTGCAGGAACGCCCCTGTGTAATTCTGGCTGTAGAAACAAGCTGTGACGAGACTTCAGTAGCAATTGTAGAAAATGGCACGCGGATCCGGTCCAACATCGTATCCAGCCAAATTGATACCCACCGCCGTTATGGAGGGGTTGTGCCGGAAATCGCCTCGCGTCAGCATGTGGAGACCATTACGCTGATATTGGAGGAGGCGCTGCAGGAGGCGGGGGTAACGCTTGGGGACCTGTCGGCAGTAGCGGTGACACAAGGGCCGGGGCTTGTCGGCTCTTTGCTGGTTGGGGTTGTATCCGCCAAGGCATTGGCGGGAGCCTTGGACCTGCCGCTCATCGGGGTGCACCATATCGCCGGACATATTTATGCCAACAGTCTGGTAGCCGAGCTGCAGTACCCGCTGTTATCCCTCGTCGTATCCGGCGGACATACGGAGCTGGTGCTTGTAGAAGCACCGGGCCAATTCCGCATTATC
>NZ_JBBBNV010000013.1:0-20983 GCF_037137075.1 Paenibacillus sp. y28 | reverse complement strand
CGGCTGGCGCACGAAGCGGATAGCTCCATTGAGCTGCCGCGGGCCTGGCTGGAGCCGGATTCTTATGATTTCAGCTTCAGCGGGCTGAAATCCGCGGTGCTGGCAGTGATCAACCAGACCAAGATGAAGGGCGATGTGGTAGATACCGCGCGGCTGGCACGGGGATTTCAGGAGTCGGTCATCGATGTTCTGGTGACCAAAGCGATGCGGGCTGCGAAGGAATTCGGCGTCCGGCAGCTGCTGCTTGCCGGCGGGGTCGCGGCGAACCGCGGCCTGCGCGCCGCCCTGCAGGAGCGTTGCACCCAGGCGGGCTTGCCTCTGGTGGTGCCGCCGCTATCCTTGTGCACCGACAATGCGGCCATGATTGCCGCCGCCGCTTATTTGAAGTGGCAGCAGGGAGATTTCACGCCGCTGGATATGAAGGCGGAGCCGATTTTGTCTCTGGAGGGCTGGTCACTGCAGACACAGCAGTAATGTGCAGGGAAATGCGGCCCTGGGTGAAGCCTTGAAGCTGCTTCGGGAACGCTGGGAAACCGTCGGGAACACAAACTCGCGGAAAGCAGGCAGCCTCTGTGCATAAAGCGGAGACCATTCGTTTGTCTGAGTTGAGACTAGTATGAGGCAGCAAGAGAGAAACTACTTCGTCATGGTTGATTCAGGCTCGTCGATCCTGAATAAGGGCGGCGGGCCTGTTGATTTGGTTGTCCAGGAAACAAGAGAACATCCGGCTGAAAGCGCTGCTTCGCTTTTGTTCTCTGGTCAAAGCAGGGTGTTCTGATGACGGCAATATCCGTAGGCCGTGGCTCCTGAGAAGCCGGATCTGCCGTGAATTCGAGTGAGCGGAGCTAATCCGGATTCGACCGGCAGCTGCGGTTATTGGTATGTGATAAGGAACGAGCCTTCATGGAAATTTCGGTGAATTGAGTACATGAGGAGGAAGCTGCTGATGGAGTCTGTCATCCGATATTACAATCAATTCGATGAGTGGGGCCGATTGGACCGGGAGCCGGTTGAATTCGATATGAACTGGCATTTTATCCGGGCACATTTGCCTGCTCAAGGTCACGTGCTGGACAACGGCGCAGGACCGGGCAAATATGCCATGGAGCTGGCCCGCTGCGGGTACCGGGTCGCGTTGTCGGATTTGACCCCGCGGCTGGTGGAAGTCGCCCGGACGAAGGCGGCTGAATTGAACCTGCTGCAGCAGTTCAGCGGGTGAGAGGAACAAGACTTGATGGATCTGCCGAATTCATTTATTCAAACGGTCACGGGGGTTCATGGGCCGAAGGGCCGGCAATGGCTGCAAACACTGGATGGCCTGATTCGTTACTGCGAGCTTAAATGGGACTGTACTGTTCAAGAGCCATACGAGCTCTCCTATCACTTCGTGGTTCCTGCTGCGGGACGGGATGGGACGGAGACTGTGCTTAAGCTGGGTGTGCCTTCTAACGAGCAGCAGACGGAAATTGCCGCATTGCGGCTGTATAACGGCAGCGGAGCGGTCCGTCTCCTGGACGCTGAACCGGAGCGGGGTATTTTGGCGCTGGAGCGGCTGCTGCCAGGCCAAACGCTGAAATCTGTCACCGATGATGAGGAAGCGGCGATGATTGCGGCTTCCGTGATGAAGCGTCTCCGGGTAACGGCTCCGGCAGCAGCGGGCTTCCCGACAACAGCGGCCTGGGCGGAAGGGCTTGCCCAAATCCGCGGCCGTTTTAATGGAGGAACCGGTCCGATGCCTGAGAAAATGGTGGAGGCTGCCGAACAACTGTACCGTCAATTAGTTGCCGGAGCCCGGCCCGTGCAGCTGCTGCACGGTGATTTGCATCATGGAAATATCCTGTATGACGGAAGCAGAGGATGGCTGGCCATTGACCCGAAGGGAGTAATCGGTGAAGCGGAATACCAGGTCATTCCGTTCCTGATGAACCATCTGCCGGATGAAGGGCGGACGGCTATTATGGAGCGGCGGATTGCTATTTTTGTAGAACAGCTGCAGCTTGATCGAGGCCGGGTGCTGGCATGGGCTTATTGCCACGCTATACTCTCTGCATGGTGGCATGTGGAGAGTCAGACGGACGGAATGGAAGCAAGCCTCCGGACGGCGGAGCAGTTTGCGGCGATGCTGAAGGCACTGTAGGGCTGTGGATGGCAGGCGCAGCGCGATTTATTCACATGTGGACAAAAAAACACACCAAGGCAAAAGCTGCTTTGGTGTGTTTTTTTGCTCAAAAATTCAGACTTTTCGGGAAGTTATACACAACATATCCACATCTCTGTGGATAATGTGCATAACCTGTACTGGAAACGGCGGAAAGTATTGGCCGTAAAGCATTTCTCACAGCAGGGAGACGCTGCTTAAAAAGGGGATAACATTTTCAAATCCATTGTGCACAGTGTGGATAAGTTTTTGGAATTAAGCCTGGGCTTTGCTTTAAGGGTGTTGATAATTGTGGATAAGTTTGTGAATAGCAGCAGACGGCGCGTTTGCCGGTTTCATTCCATTTTGGAATGGCAATGTGCAGCTACAGCAGGGATTCCCATTCTGCAAAATTTTGTTCCAGATCGTTCTTTTTTGCCTGTATTTCAGCTGAGATTTCTTGGACCTTGACGTAGTCGTTATACACCTCCGGGCTGGCAAGCGCGCTCTCCAGCTCCGCAATTTGCTCTTCCAGTCCGGCGATGCCTTGTTCCAGCTGCTCCAAGCGCCGTTGACGCTGGCGTTCCTCGCGTTTGGCCTGCTTATCAGCTTCATAGCCGGATGCGCCGCCTGCAGCGCCGCCGCCGGAGCCGGCAGAGCCTGCGCCCCCGTCTGACGCGGCATCTTCTTGTCCGCCTTTGGCGCTGAGCCCGGGCTTACCTCCTATGCTTGCCGACGGGACCCCTTTGCCGGCATTCCCGTCTTTGAGGCTGCTTGCGGCACGCTGTTCCGCTATGGCGGCCAGGTCGGCTTTTTTTTCCATCATATCGTCGTAATTCCCCAGATAGTTATCCATACCTGTAGGAGTCAGCTCAATGACGCGCTCCGCCATTTTGTTCAGGAAATAACGGTCGTGTGAAATAAACAGCAGCGTTCCTTCATAATCCATTAACGCTGATTCCAGCGCTTCTTTGCTGTACAGGTCCAAATGGTTCGTCGGCTCGTCAAGAATCAGCACATTGGCTTCACGCAGCATCAGCTTGGCCAGTGAGACGCGGGCTTTTTCCCCGCCGCTCAGGGAGGAAATTCTTTTTAACACATCTTCTCCGCTGAACAGAAACGTTCCCAGCACGGTGCGGATGCGAACCTCTTCCAAATGGGGATAATCGTTCCACAGCTCATCCAGCACCGTATTGCTTGGTGTCAGGCCGGTCTGCTCCTGATCGTAATAGCCGAGGCTCACACCGCTACCCCAGGTAATGGTGCCTGCATCCGGCTGGCGATCACCAATGAGTGTTTTGAGCAGCGTGGACTTGCCGATTCCGTTCGGTCCGGTCAGCGCTACGGTTTCGCCCCGAGTCAGCTGGAACGACACATTTTCGAACAGACGGCCCTTGCCTTCCACGGAAACGGCCAGCCCGCCGGCCTGCAGAACCTCCTTCCCGCTGGTCCGGGCTATTCCGAAGGAGAAGGCTGCCCGCTTTAATTCCCCCAGCGGCTTATCGATCCGATCCATACGCTCCAGCGCCTTACGGCGGCTTTGAGCCCGTTTGGTCGTGGTGGCCCGTACAATGTTGCGCTGAATAAAATCCTCCATCTTGGCAATCTCATCCTGCTGCTTCTCATAGTGCTTCAGCTGGATTTCGTACTCGGCCGCTTTAATTTCCATAAACCGGGTGTAATTGCCGGTGTACCGTTTAGACGATGTGCGTTCGATTTCGACTATCGTCTGAACAAGCGCATCGAGAAAATAACGGTCATGGGAGACGACAAGAATCGCGCCGGAATATCCGCGCAAATAGTCTTCAAGCCACGTTAAGGTCGGAATGTCCAAGTAGTTGGTCGGCTCGTCCAGCATGAGCAGATCGGGGGCCTGCAGCAGCAGACGGGCCAGGGCCAGCCGGGTTTTTTGGCCGCCGCTTAACGTGCCGACAGGCGTTTCGGGAGAAAACTCTCCGAAGCCCATGCCGTGCAGCACGCTGCGGATGCGCGCTTCCATGCCGTAGCCGCCCTGCTCCCGGAACCAGTCGGAGCGGATGCTGTAGCGGTTCAGCACTTCGCCGTACAGCTTCTCGTCGGCCTGAACGACCGGGTCGGCCATCCGGTTCTCCAGCTCCCGCAGCTCCTTCTCGGCTTCGACCAGCGGGGCAAACACCTGCAGCATCTCCTCCCAAATCGAACGCTCGGATTGAAAGCCGCTATGCTGGGCCAAGTACCCCAGGCGTGTCTCCTTGGATTTGTAAATATCGCCGCTATCGCAGCTCATTTCACCGGCTAGAATTTTGAGCAGGGTCGATTTGCCGGCGCCGTTGACGCCGACAAGCCCAATCCGCTCCCGTTCCTGAATTTGAATGGATATATTGGACAGCACGACACTCGTGCCGTAGCTTTTGGTTATGTTGTTTGCCTGAAGCAGCATAATTCATCCCTCCGTGTTATGAACGACGCCAAGCTTTGTTTCACTTTCGCATTCGCCTCAATGATGTATTTAAGTCTACCTGAAATCGCGCTGTTTCACTAGCGGATCGGCAGGGTACACTTTTTTTTATGATGAATTGTCCATGTCAGGTCTGTTTGCGGCGATCGGCTTCGCTTCCGTTATGAAAAGTTGTCAGAAATATGATACACTGGATTTATGGGCAAAATGGACATCTTTCAGCAGAAAAAAAATTTGCGGACGGAGCTTCAATCCCGCCGTGACAGCTTGGCTGAGGCAGAGCGGCAAAACAGCTCCCTGCTAATCTGTAATCGGCTGCAGCGGCTGATCGGGGAACAGTTTCCCGTAGATGAGCGGCTCACTATTTTTGCATATTGGCCGTTCCGATCGGAGGCGGATGTCCGGCCGTTCCTTCATTGGTGCTGGACTTGGGGCCACCGTGTGCTTGCGCCCCGTACGGAGAAGGAAACCCGGCGGATGCATCTTCACCGGATTACCGGGGAGCACGAGCTTGTGCCCGGACCATGGGGGCTGATGGAGCCGGGGACGGATTCGCCGCAGCTGGAGCGAGATAACGACATATCCCTCATCCTCATTCCCGGGCTGGCCTTTACTCCGCAGGGAGCGCGGCTGGGCTACGGGGGAGGCTTCTACGATACGTTTTTTGCCCGGCTTGCGGCACAGAACATTCCGAGACCCCTTACCATTGCTCCTGCCTATGAATTACAGCTTGTATCCGAAGTGCCGGTTGAGCCGCACGACGCCCGTGTGGATTATATTGTAACCGAGCGCATGACATATACCATACCGAGGGGGGACGGACGTGTCTGATCACGAGCATCATGAAGGGCACGCTGTGTCCGCTGAATCGCCGCTGACTCATTTCAATGAGCAGGGCCGTGCCAAAATGGTGGATATTACAGGCAAGCCCCAAACGAAGCGGACCGCGATCGCTACAACGACGGTAGCGATGAAGCCTTCTACGCTTGAGCTGATTAAGCAGGGCCGCATCGGCAAGGGCGATGTGCTTGCAGTCGCTCAGGTAGCGGGAATCATGGCTGCGAAGAAGACAGCCGACTGGATTCCCATGTGTCACCCGCTTGCATTAAGCGGGGTTGATATTTCCTTTTCCGATAACGGCAAGGACGAGCTGTATATCCAGGCGCTTGTCAAAACCACCGGACCGACAGGAGTAGAGATGGAGGCGCTCACCGCGGTGTCTGCAGCGGCGCTTACCGTGTATGACATGTGCAAGGCGGCCCAGAAGGACATGATTATCGGTCCGACCCGGCTGGACGCCAAAACAGGCGGCAAAAACGGGGATTTTCAGCGGGACAAGTCGTGAATTTTGCATGACATTCATTTCAAAACAGATGATTTTGTAACCATTATAGGATACATTTAAGGGGAGGAATGATGATGCGCTGGAAGGTAGGATTAGTATGCGCCAGCGACAGCGGATCGCGTGGGGAGCGGGAAGATACGAGTGCGCAGGTCATTCGCGAGCTGGTGGAGGAGGAGCTGTTCGGCGAGCTGGTGGATTATCAGGTTGTGCCGGATGAGACTCAGGATATTATGGCTGCCATGATTGAGATGATGGACTACTACCAGGCGGATTTGATTTTTACCACCGGCGGAATCGGAATGATGCCGCGGGATGTGACCCCCGAGGCTACGCTAAAGGTCATTGAACGACAGACTCCCGGCTTTCCGGAGGCGATGCGTTATGCCATGATGCGCAAATCCGGAGCCGGCATGCTGAACCGGGCGACGGCTGGCATCCGCGGCAAAACGCTCATCATCAACCTGCCCGGCACCCCGGAAGGAGTACATGAATGCCTGTCCGCAATTCTGGACCAGCTGCCGCGTGCGCTTCGCGCGCTGACTGGAAGAGGAGGGGACCATCTGCTTTGAGACCGGAGGACATGCTGAAGGAAGTGCCGGTGCGAGAAGCGATAGGGCTTCGCCTTGCGCATGACTTGACCCAGATTATCCCGGGCGAGTTCAAGGGCCGGCTGTTTCAAAAAAGCCATCTGATTCGCGAAGAGGATATTCCCGCGCTGCTTCGAATCGGCAAGGAGCATATTTATATTTTGGATTTGCAGGACGGATATTTGCATGAGGATGAAGCGGCGCTGCGTATGGCCCGCGCTGTTCTAGGCGAGAATCTGGAGATGGCGGGGCCAACCGAAGGCAAAGTGACGCTGAATTCCACGATTCACGGTTTGCTGAAGATTCATAAGCCGTATATCGATGCCGTCAATGCAATAGATGAGATTTGTCTCTCGACGCTGACAACGAATACGGTTGTGCAGCCGGGCCAGCCTGTACTGGCCACCAGGGTGATTCCGCTTCTTGTTGCAGAGGACAAAATCGCCCGTATCGAGTCGATGGCCCGGCAATCGGATGGCTCAGCGGGCTTGGTAGCCCCCGATGTAACGGACCAGGATGATTCTTCTGGTTCGGCTGCATCTCAACAGCACGGTGGGGCTGCAGGGAGTGTAGGGGCGGCCAGCGTCATTCCGTTCCGCAAGCTTAAGGTCGGGCTGATCACGACCGGCAGCGAGGTGTATCACGGACTGATCGAGGACCAATTTGCTCCGGTAATACAAGCCAAAATAACCGGCCTCGGCTCCGAGCTGATCGGCCAGCGGATTACTCCGGATCATAGTGACGCTATCGTTCAGGAAATCCGTTATTTTCAGGAACAGCAGGCCGATTTGATTTTGGTCACCGGCGGAATGTCTGTGGACCCGGACGACCGTACTCCGGGCGCCATTAAACAGGCCGGAGCGGATATCGTTTGTCACGGTACGCCGATGCTGCCCGGCTCGATGCTGATGATGGCTTATTTGGGCGAAACGCCGATTGTAGGCTTGCCCGGGTCGGTGATGTACCATACGTTTACATCCTTTGATGTGCTGCTGCCGCGGATTTTGGCCGGAGAACGTATTATGCGTCAAGATATTACAGATATGGGCTATGGCGGATTGCGTAGCGATAAAGGGTAAGACTACTGAATAATGGAGTTGATGAGGTATGCCGAGTATCGGACCAACAGGGTTCATACTGATTATTGTTGTCGCGCTCTTGTTGTTTGGGCCATCCAAACTGCCGGAGCTGGGCCGTGCGTTCGGAAAGACGCTGCGGGAGTTCAAAAACGGTGCCAAGGACATTATGTCCGACGATGATCAAGCAAGCCGGAAAGAAGTAAATACACAGCAAGCCCCCGTGCAGCAGATTGAGCAAGGCCAGGCGCAGCCATACGCGCAGGCGCCGCAGCAGCAAGGCCAGGCGCAGCCATACGCGCAGGCACCGCAGCAGCAAGGCCAGGCGCCGCCATATAACAATGCAGGTCAGGCGCCGAATAACGTCCCTGTGCTGGGACAACCGGGCAACCCGGACAAGCGTCTGCCGGAATAACATCATCCCGCACTTATCCCTCTGCAAAGAGGGATTTGCTTTGAGAATGGACAGCTGTGCTGTCGAGGCTTTGCTGCATAACGGGCTACATTCTTCGTTTGTGACGGGAGACAACCCCTCCGGTTAATGGATAGAAGAACTGACGATAGGCGGAAGGCATAGCCTCCATTGATATTTGAGCTTAGGCTGGTGATACGAATGCAGGAAGAGGAAGGCATGTCTTTAGTTGAGCACCTGACGGAGCTGCGAGGCCGGATTATTTGGGTGCTTGTAGTGTTCGTCCTGGCCATGATTGGCGGTTTAATCGTGGCGGACCCGGTATTGAACTTTTTAAAAAACCAGGAGCCGGCCCGTTCTATTAGCTGGAATGCATTTTCCCCTTGGGATGCGATTGGAATTTACATGCAGGTATCCATGGTTATTGCCCTGGCCGTTTGTTTGCCGGTCATCTTGTACCATTTCTGGGCTTTCGTACGTCCGGGCTTACGTGAAAATGAACAAAAAGCAACGCTGAAATATATACCGTTTGCCGCGCTTTTATTTTTAATCGGCTTGGCATTTTCGTATTTTATTGTGTTCCCGATGGCTTTTGAGTTTACCCTCATGGTTACACACAACCTGCAGCTGACCGAAACCTACGGCATTACACAGTATTTTACGTTTATGTTTAACATTTTGCTGCCGATTTCGCTGCTGTTCGAGCTGCCGATCGTGGTTATGTTCCTGACGAGAATCCGCATTCTCAATCCGCTGCGCCTGCGGAAGATGCGCCGTTATGCCTATGTCATTCTGGTGATCGTCGCGACAGTGGTCACGCCGCCGGACTTAATTTCGGATATTCTTGTGGCGATCCCTCTGATTTTACTGTACGAGCTCAGTGTGCTGCTCTCGACGCTGGTGTACCGGAAACAGCTGGAGCAGGAACGTCGTTTTGAGGAAGAAGGAGCGGCTGAAGGCGAGGGCCTCTTATCCCCCCGGCAGTAGAGCTAGGCGGAACCGCGCCGGCCTGTTCAATCGTCAATACAAATAAAGCCCTGTGTGCGGCGTATATGCTGGCACAGGGCTTTTCGTTATAAAAGGCGAGCAGCATGGAAGACGGGCGGATACGAGCCGCGCAGCGCGTTAGGAGTGGGGGAAGCGAGCGATTTGGAGTCTGGAGGCGGGGATTTTTTCCGGGAGCAGCTTGCCCCTGATGTGGAGAAGAGCAAATTCAGGTGATTCACAGTCCCGGCGTTAAAGGCCGTACGCGCAACTTGTCGAATCCGCTCACAAAAAAATCATGGCTTTTTTAACCCAAAGCACTTGAAAATTATAGGCAAAATCGCTATCATAAGAATTGTTATTAGCACTAACCAGTTGAGAGTGCTAACAAAATGCTTTACCATCCCAAATTAATCAACATATCCAAAGGAGGCAGTTTTTCCATGATTAAGCCATTAGGTGATCGCGTAGTTATTGAAGCCGTTGCTAAGGAGGAAAAAACCGCCAGCGGAATCGTTCTGCCGGACACAGCAAAAGAAAAGCCGCAAGAGGGCAAAATCGTAGCTGTTGGCAGCGGTCAACTCAAAGACGGACAACGCACACCTCTTGAAGTCAAAGAAGGCGACCTCGTCTTGTTCTCCAAATACGCGGGTACTGAAGTGAAATACGAAGGCCGCGAGCTGCTGATTATGCGCGAAAGCGACATTTTGGCAATTATCGGTTAATAGCCGAGGGGGCGGCGTCAGCTGCTCAGCCGGAAACAACGCCTATACTTAACGTAAATAGATTAAATCCATATTCATTTCGGGAGGTTTTCATACCATGGCAAAAGAGATTCGTTTTAGCGAAGAGGCACGCCGCTCGATGCTTCGCGGTGTAGATGCTCTGGCAAATGCTGTGAAAGTAACACTGGGACCAAAGGGCCGCAACGTGGTTCTTGAGAAAAAATTCGGAAGCCCGCTCATCACCAATGACGGCGTAACCATCGCCAAGGAAATTGAGCTGGAAGATGCTTTCGAAAACATGGGCGCACAGCTCGTGAAAGAAGTAGCTACCAAAACAAACGATGTTGCCGGTGACGGTACTACTACAGCAACAGTTCTGGCTCAAGCGATTATCCGCGAAGGTCTGAAAAACGTAACTGCAGGCGCTAACCCGATGGTACTGCGCAAAGGGATTGAAAAAGCAGTTAAAGCAGCAGTGGAAGAGCTGCAAAGCATCGCGAAGCCAATCGAAGGCAAACAATCCATCGCTCAAGTAGCGGCTATCTCCGCTGCTGACGAAGAAGTCGGCCAACTGATTGCAGAAGCTATGGAAAAAGTGGGCAAAGACGGCGTTATCACCGTTGAAGAATCCAAAGGTTTCACAACCGAGCTGGAAGTTGTAGAAGGGATGCAATTCGACCGCGGCTACATCTCCCCGTACATGATTACGGACACTGACAAAATGGAAGCTGTACTGGACAATCCGTACATCCTCATTACAGATAAAAAAATCTCCAACATTCAGGAAATCCTGCCTGTTCTGGAGAAAGTCGTTCAATCCGGCAAGCAATTGCTCATTATCGGTGAGGATATCGAAGGCGAAGCACTGGCAACTCTGGTTGTCAACAAACTGCGCGGTACCTTCACTTGCGTGGGCGTAAAAGCTCCAGGCTTCGGCGATCGCCGCAAAGCTATGCTGCAGGACATCGCTGCTCTGACAGGCGGCCAAGTCATTACAGAAGAACTGGGTCTTGAGCTGAAATCGACGACTCCGGACCAACTGGGTTCCGCACGCCAAGTTCGTGTAACCAAAGAAAACACCATCATCGTTGATGGCAGCGGCGACAAAAAAGACATCGGCGCACGTATTTCCCAAATCCGCGCGCAATTGGAAGAAACCACTTCCGACTTCGACAAAGAGAAGCTCCAGGAGCGTCTGGCGAAGCTGTCCGGCGGCGTAGCCGTTATCAAAGTCGGCGCAGCTACTGAAACTGAATTGAAAGAGCGCAAACTGCGCATCGAAGACGCCCTGAACGCAACCCGCGCAGCGGTTGAAGAAGGTATCGTTTCCGGTGGTGGTACAGCTCTCGTGAACGTATATGGCGCTGTAGCTAAGGTTGTAGCTGAAGGCGACGAGAAAACGGGTGTAAGCATTATCCTCCGCGCTCTGGAAGAGCCAATCCGCACGATCGCAGCGAATGCAGGCCAAGAAGGCTCCGTCGTTGTTGAGCGTCTGAAAAAAGAAGCTGTAGGCATCGGCTACAACGCAGCTACCGGCGACTGGGTAAACATGATCGAAGCTGGTATCGTTGACCCTGCCAAAGTAACTCGTTCGGCTCTGCAAAACGCGGCTTCCGTTGCAGCAATGTTCTTGACTACTGAAGCGGTTATCGCTGACAAACCGGAAGCAAACAAACCGGCAATGCCTGACATGGGCGGCATGGGTGGTATGGGCGGCATGGGCGGCATGATGTAAACAAGGCCTCAAAGCCTTGTGGGGCAAGGGTTTCTCTTCGGAGAAACCTGGTTCGCCCACATTTTGCCCACATCGTGTAAAATGAAGACACCTTAGAGTGATGAAAAATCCTCTAAGGTGTCTTCTGTATATCTTGAGTAAGGAGTTGATTGTTTGAGTATTGAAAGAATTATACTTGTGCCTTTACGAATGGTCATTTATACAGTATTAGTACCATCATATTTTTAACAAAGTCATCCCATACTCATTCGTAACAAAGTTCATGTCTGAATCCCGGGAAACCAGTACCAAATTAGCTGCAAAGGCAGTTGCAATAATGAGCGCATCAGGAGTTTTTATTTTCCGTCCCTTGCTTCTCTGCTCGCTTTGCATGGAAGCTGCTTTTCTTGAGACAGTGGAATCGACATGTATCATATGCCGAGGGGAGAATAACCTTTCTGCGATTAAGAACTGATTGTGTTTGACACCGCTCAGTACTTCACATTCCGTAATCGTCGAAAAGAATATTTGCCGTTTTTCTTCTTGGGCTTGTCGTACTAAGTTAATGGCGGCATGATCGTTGTCCAGAATGGCGATGACGATGTTCGAATCGAATAAATATCCGGAGTAGTTGTGGGTCACTTTCCCCAACCCTCCCGTGACTCCTGAATGTGGTCTAATAATTCTTGCGCTTCCCCGGGCTTCAGAATTCCAGCCACACTTAAAATGTCATTTACTGAGTAATCATCAAAGTCCTCGATGGTTTCTGCTTCAAGATCTATGACAAGCTTCTTGGTGGAAATATTATTTTCAGATAAAAACTCCCTTAAGTCTTTTGCTATATGAGGATGGAGTTTGCGTACCATTGACATGGAGAACCACTCCTTTATCAAAATATGTTGCTATGTTGCTGAATCGTTTCGCTTTCCGCGATCTTCTTCGATCTTTACTTATAAACAATTATACCCGATAATGTAATGAATGGATACGGCCGCGGCGCACAGAACGAGCTACTATCGTGTGCATTTCATGTACGATTGGGATTAATGTTAGTGCCCACAGCTTGCCCACGAACTCAACCCACACATCTTACCCACACGGATTTATTGAAAACTATTTTCTGAAGAATATCGGATAAAATCGTCACATAAAGACTCAAAAAACACATGAAAAAGCCTTTGTCTCATGGGCGGCATGATGTAATAAAGGCTGAAAAGCCCTGCTGCATCCAGCTTTCCAGTGATATGCCATCCCAAGAGTAACACTTGGGTAACATCAGCAGTAAAATTTAGAGAGGCTTCTCATGGGGTTCATGAAATCTCATGGGAAGCTTCTTTTTGTTGCTGGATTTTCATTTCAATTTCATGACAACTTCCAACAAAAATCGACGAATCTCATGAAAAATTTGGTGATTAATGGGGCTAATGGCATATTTGAGTTTTCGCGCAGATCCATCATAATAAAAATGCATTGAATTCAGAAAGGTCATACCGCCGGTAAAGTCAGGACAAGGATGGCTGGCACTGACGGTATCTGGATTCCGGTTTTATTTTTACGAAGCGGGGTGGGAACGACATTTTTGCAGTACCTGTTTAGTTGAATGAAAGACAGACCTTGAGCCTGTAAACCAATCATGGAGAGGATGATTAATTATGAAAATGAAAAAACGCTGGATGAGTTCTGTGCTAGTTGCTGCGTCTCTGTTTGTTGCTGCATTACCGGCTCAGGCGAGCCAATATGTTGATATGGATGAGTATTCTTCTTCGACGCTGCAAAGTACATACCAAAGCGGAAATTCGATTTATGTTTCCATCTACAATTACGCGCCAAATTATAATTGGGGCGATATTCAATGGGAGGTAATAGACGGTTATTCCAACGTGATTGCCAGCGGTACAGCCTACAATCCTTATGATGTCGGTAATCATCCTACTATTCCGGGCAGTTATTACGAAGGAACCATTGCCATTGACGGCAACAATCAAAACCAAGCGAAGCTGGTTCTGACTTGCACAACCGGAAGATGCTCCGGTTCCGGCTATATTGAGGGAAGCTGGTAATTGGTTGAATTAAAAAAGAGAACGTTCAGGGCTGATCCATGGTTAAACTTGGGTCAGCTTTTTTTTCATGAGAGAAGGTGAGTTCTTGAATACAATGCTATAATAGATGGTATGTAAACAAACCACTTTTCAAAGATAAGGCAGGCATAAAGGAATATGGTTACTTCTATAGAAGAGCTGCACAAACATTTTTCTCCCGAAATCATTCGGAGGGGTCAGCGCTATTTCGACCAAAATGCCGTATCCCACATGTGGATAGGCGATGAAGGATATGTACACGGAGTTGTGCAAGGGAGTGATAGATATAAGGTCAAGCTCCATCCTGTCAATTTATCCCTGAGTACCTGCACGTGTTCTTATGCGGTGAACTGCAAGCATATGGTAGCTGTCATTATGGCGCTCCAGCACACACAAGATTGGGGAAAAAAAGAAACGGCAGCACTCAAGCAGACGGCTGCCGCGCTTGATCTTGCTTCCGACTCCACGAGCTCTCCCTTGCCCGCACAATCGCTTAAGGCCTCAACGCGAAAAACGAAAGCCAGGACGGGTCCGCTTGAACACGAAGCATTACACCAGTGGGAGCTTTTCTTTGAGCAGCATTTCACCAAAAAGCATTATAATCGCATCGGCGATCACGGAACCTTCATGCAACGTATGAAAAAAAGCTTGTTTCCCTACGCCGAGATGTGGGATCCAAATCGAAAACAGGTATTTGCCTTGATGATCGTCCTGTTTGTTCTAAAGAAGGCCGAGCAGGCCTACCTGAGTGAAGGATACTATGCCCAATATTATAAGCAGCAGTATATGGCGCTAGTTCAAAAGGCAATGCAAGAAATGGTGGCATGCACTCCATTGCTGGAGGAAGCTGTATTTCAGGAATCCTACAAGGATCTGCAGCAAGAGACGGCAGAATTACTCACAAAGTATGCTTTTCCTACACAGGAATCCCCGGTATCCTGGCTTTTTGTGTACCGGTATTTGTGGACCAGGCTGCTTCGTCATCCATCAGTAGTGCAAAGGGAAAAGACCAGGCTGCAAAAGCAGATCGGTGCCGGCTCTGCGGCTTCGAAGAAAAATACGACTTTTTTTAATGATTGCGTGAGGCTGGCCTTGATTCATTTTAGCATTCTTGAGGGCCAGGATGAGCATGCACTGGAGTGTCTGAATACAGAGCTGTCACGTAAAGAACCCATGTACATTTTGCATTATTTCGATTCGTTTTATGCCTCCCACAATTGGGACAGATTAAGATTTTGGGCGGAGCGAACGTCTTCATTTTTCTGGAACAGGGCCGATTTGGGCGATCTGTATCTCCAATACTGGGATGAGCTGCTGAAGCAGGGGGCTTGCGATCGGGGGGAATGGAGCCGGGTAATGTCCAAAATGCTCCCTCAAAGCTATGCCCATTACACAAACTATTTGTTATCTAACCAGATGTATCGGCATTGGATTGATTTGCATATTACCTACGGGATTATGCCTAAAGTGACTGCAGCCGAAATGAAGCAGGTGGAGAAGCACAACCCCGAGCTTTTGCTTCCGTTGTATCATCAGGCGGTCGATTATTGCATTGGTCATAAAAACAGGGACGCGTACAAAGAAGCCGTACGTTATATGAAGAAGCTTAAAACGGTGTATTCCAAGCTTAAACAGTCGGTGCAGTGGGAGCGTTACTGTCAGTGGATTTGCAGCCGTTATTCTCGTCTTCGCGCCTTGCAGGAAGAAATGAAACGAGGGAAACTGATCTCATGAGTATCTTAACGAGCAAATCATATATTCTACAAGTGGACAGACTGGAGGATGGTCGTTTCTTCGTTTACGATACCCAAACTCGGGGTAAGTCTCTTCATATGGAAGTGTTTCGTTATGCGCTGCTGGCTTGGCACGCTCCGTCCTATTATGGCACTGCTGCCGAGACGGGGCGCTTTGATGAAAAAATAGGCATTTTTCTGTCGCCGCTAACTGCCGCAGAGGTGATGGGGGCGGCAGCGATGGCCATTCATGCTGACTTGGACTGGGTGTCCTCCAAGACGATGAATCGTATGCTGCAGCTTTCAGAGCTGCTTGTCCAGGCTCTCGGTAGAGGGAGATTCTGTCCCTCCTTTGCGTGCTGGCAAGCAGGGGGATTTGGCTGGAGACTGCTGCTTTCGGATGAAGAGGAGAGTGCTCTGCAAGGGCTGGATCAGGACGAAAAGGCCTGGATAAGCGCTGCGGTGACTGAATATCTGAGCCGTTCATCGGAGGCGCAGCAGGCCTGGATCCAGCTTGTCGAACGGTATCCGCTCCTAGTCATGAAACCGGGAGACAACCGACCCTTTTTCACAGACGAGACGGAATTTTTGACGGCTATTGGCTGGCAAAGGGATCAGCGGCTTTTTCGCAGCGTATTGCAGCTGCTGGAGCCGGTAGACAATGAGCCATGGCGGCTGCAGCCGCTCCTGCAGGATCGGGATCTTTCTCATTTCATTCTGTCCGTTGGAACGGAGGACGATCCTTCCGGCAGCCAATCCCTCCTGAACTCCTGGAATTTGAGCATGACTGAGGCCAGAGAGGCGATAGCTTCATCTGTTCAGAAGTGGCTGCATGTGGCCCCTGGGCTTGAAGATGAGAGTCGACCGGGGGTCTTGAAAGAGCAAATGACCGATGCAGAGGCCTGGCGCTTCCTGGAGGAGGACAGCCTGCGTTTGGCCGAGACGGGGGAAATTGTGCTGCTGCCTTCCTGGTGGGAGGAGATTCGGCGCTTAAAGCCCGCGCTGAAGGCGCAGATTAAATCAAATCCGGCTGACGCCGGGGAATCCCTGCTGGGCATGAATCAGCTCCTTCGCTTTGATTGGAAGGTTGCGGTTGGAGATTTGGAGCTTACCGAGCAGCAGTTTCTGGAACTGGCCGATCAGCAAAAAAGGCTGATCCAATTCAAGGGGCAATGGATTCAGCTCGACCCGGAGCTTCTGCAGCAAATACGTAAGGCCATGAAGGCTTCGGAGCGCAAAAAGGGTCTTCCCCTGCGGGAAGCGCTGGAGGCCTTTTTATTGAGTGACCAGGCTGCTGTTGACCGTGGGGACAAGGCTGATCCGAATGATGAGAATCAGGACCGGGCCAAGTATCAAATCGAACTAAATCAGCATCTGCGAACCTTGTTCCAACAGCTTCAGCAAACATCTTCTGTCGAATTGCAGCCGCTTCCTGAGGGACTTCACGCTACACTGCGCCCCTACCAGCATTACGGCATGTCTTGGATGCTTTTCCTGCGTAAATTCGGATTTGGCGGCTGCTTGGCCGATGATATGGGATTGGGGAAAACGATTCAATTTATCGCTTATTTGCTCGTTCTGCATCAACAACAGCGTATAACTGTGCCCTCTCTTATTATTTGTCCGACCTCAGTGCTCGGTAATTGGCAGAAGGAGCTGGCGCGGTTTGCTCCGGACTTGCGGGTGGTCGTGCATTATGGCCCGCAACGCGGTAAAGGAGAGGAAGCGTTTATCGCTTCTATTGCCGGGGCCCATGTGGTGCTTACAACATACATGCATACGGTGATGGATCAGGCTGAGCTGGGGCAGGTGGAATGGAGCGTGATCGGACTGGATGAGGCGCAAAATATCAAGAATGCCTACACCAAGCAGTCCTCTGTGATCCGCAAGCTCCCGGCTGTACAACGCATCGCATTAACGGGTACGCCAATTGAGAACCGCTTGACAGAATTGTGGTCCATATTCGATTTCGTTACCCCCGGGTATTTGGGCGGGATACGAGATTTCACACGAGGCTTTGTACAGCCGATTGAACGTGGCGGCAAGCCGGAGCTGGTCGAACAGGTGCAGAAGCTGATACGGCCGTTTTTACTTCGAAGGGTAAAAAAGGATCCGGCAGTGCAGCTGGATTTACCGGATAAAAATGAAAGCAAGGTCTATTTGCAGCTGACCCGGGAGCAGGGCGCTTTATATGAAAGCGTGGTACAGCAGATGCTGGAGCGGATTGACCGGCTGTCCTTCATGGAGCGGCGAGCACTGATTGTGAGTACCCTGACCAAGCTGAAGCAAATCTGCAACCATCCCGCAATGTATATCAAGGAAACCGGGGCAATCAAATGGCAGAACCGCTCCAACAAGCTGATGCGTCTGATAGAGATGGTTAGCGAGCTGAGGACCGAGGAAGGCCGGTGTCTTATTTTCACCCAGTTCGTGGAGACCGGGGGCTTGCTGCAGGCTGCCCTGGAGCAAGAGCTGCAGGAGCAGGTGCTGTTTTTGCATGGTGGAGTGTCCAAGAGCAGGCGGGATAAGCTGATTGCTGCATTTCAGGGCGAGACGTCTGATCCGGTGCGGCCGGGCATTTTTATCCTCTCGCTCAAGGCAGGCGGAACCGGGCTGAACCTGACGGCAGCCAATCATGTGTTTCATTTTGATAGATGGTGGAATCCTGCTGTAGAGAATCAGGCTACAGATCGCGCTTTCCGTATCGGTCAGACTCGAGACGTTCAGGTGCATAAATTCATATCATTGGGAACGCTGGAAGAGCAAATTGATGAAATGATAGAGCGTAAACAAAGCTTAAGCGAGCAAGTTATCGGCGGTGGAGAGGGCTGGATTACAGAGCTGTCTACAGAAGATTTGCGGCAAATGTTTGCACTGCGAAAAGAATGGATTGAAAAATAGGGTGCAGGATTAGGCAAGACTTGAGAAAGGAGGACTCTTTATGGCCCCAAGCCGCAGAGAACGGATGAAAGCCAAACAAAAGCGACATAATCGGGCAGCAGATAACTCGGAGAAAAGCGGCATAGCTCCCATCCAGACGACGGATAAGGAGGCCAGCGGCCTGCAGCAGCCGGGAACAGCCCGAAGCAAAGCAGACTCGTCACAGGAAACGACGGCTGTTACGAGCAAGCATCAGACGAGCCGGCGTGGCAAGCAAGCACAGCCAGGACGGGCGGCCTGCGAAGCGGAGCCCTTTTGGGAGCAGTTATCACCGGAATGGCAGCTTCTCTACAAGCAGGCGGCGCTACTTCCTCTGCAAGCTGTGAAGCCGGACAAAAGCTTATAGAAATGATTTCCATTTTAAATCTTAAGGGCGCGAGAAGTGAGACGGACAGTTTCTCCGCATACCAGCAGACCCGGCCTTCTCCAAGAGAAGAGCCGGGTCTGCTGGTATATGAAACAGATATGGTTATAATCAATGCTTACTGATTACGCCTGAACAATAATAGCCAGCAGACGCTTCAGCATAACTGCGGATTGGGCACGGGTAGCGGTTTGGGCCGAGCCGATGGTATTGTCGGTCATCCCGTTCATTAAGCCTGCGTCAATCGCGGTTGCAATTTCCTTATGAGCCCAAATAATGTCTTTGCTGTCTTTGTAGTTTGCCAAAATTTCAGTTTGCCGTGCTCCCGATACACTGGTGGAAATACCGGCAAAATGGATGGCACGGGTAACCATCGCGGCAAGCTGCTCACGGGTAATGTTTTCATCCGGACGGAAGGTGCCGTCCTCAAAGCCATCGATAATTCCGGCTTTTGCGGCTGCCCCTACTTCTTGGGCATACCACGAGCTTGCCGAAACGTCAGAGAACGAAGAGGTATCTGCGCCGTCAAGCGCCAGCTCGCGAACGATCAAGGCTGCAAATTCGGCACGGGTAATGTCACGCTCCGGTGCGAAATTGGAGTCGGAAACCCCATCAACAACCAGTTTGCTTGCCAAATACTCAACGTCTGCCTTGGACCAGTGGTTTGTCAAATCCGCGAAGGATTTGTTTGCTTCCACGACGGTATAAATGCTGTTCCCTGTACGTTTGAGTGTTGCGATAGTTTTGCCGTCTTTTTCAGAGAAGAGAGCCGGTACAAACTTCAAAGACTTGGCAGCCGGGTCATACAGGACGCCGGTGACGTTATTCGTATTCACTGCCTTATCCAGCGTTAACGTGCGGGCAACATAGGTTTGACCAAAGCTGGTGATCGCCTTGGCTGTATCCTTGGTTACAGCAGTCAAGCTGAAATCAACGGCATCTGTCAGCACAGATGCGCCAACTGAAGCTGCAGCACTGGAAACCCCATCAGCAATATCAGCGGACACCTTTTTAATTTCAATCTTAAGCTTTAAGTCTTTTGCATCTACATTCAGCGAGCTGACCAGATCATTCAGCTTCAGAACCGAAAGAGGCAGAAGATATGTCCCATTGTCTGCAGTAATGTTCATTTGCGCTGAAGAAGCATTAGCCAATGCATCAATCAGGACCGATGCCGGAAGAAGTGCTGTATCGGCTGTTTTGACCTCGACGGTATCGTGGTTGGCAAAGGCGTTTTTCAAAGACGCTTCATCCACGGAGCCATCGGAGTATGCCGTGACGATGCCATCAGCCCCGCCAACGTAACCACCGCCACCACCACCTCCGCTGCTGCTTCTGTCATTTTTTGCAGTGACAAAGCTGCCTGTGAGCGGTGTACCGGCTTGCTCGTGTTCGTTTACAGGCTGTACGGAGAAGGAATACATCGTGCTTGGCGATAAGCCAGTAATGGTATAGGTGCTGGAGGTTACTGTTGCGAACGGCTGCCCGGACGTTCCCCGGAACAGCTTATAGCTTACGGCCGATTGCGCAGCAGCAGCAGGCCAGTTCAAGGTTACCGAGCTTTTGGAAGCACTGCCGGTCAAAGCAGCGCCTGCAGGCCATACCGGAATATCGGTATATACAGCTTCAACCACATCGGTGTATTGCCCGTTGTAGCTGGCTTGGAGGTAGACAACATCGAGTACGTTAGGAACAATTGCGGAGGAATCATTTACAGTGAAATGAAAGTTAAATCCGCCGTTTGCCTCCTCGTCGTATGTAGCCTTCTCCACTGAAGTCAGCTCCATCAAAGCGCCGGCATCCGAATAAACGGCCAGCTTTACATTTCCGTAGGTGCTGTCATACACACTGGAATATACTGTCACAGTGACAGTACCTGTCGATTTGTTGTAGGAGAATTGAGTAATGGATAAATCCGCGGCCCAGGCCAGCACCGGAAAGAGTACTGACATCATTAACGTAAAAACAAGCAGAGCGGAAGTTTTCCGCAGCCCAAAACGTTTCATTGCAGGGTGGCCTCTTATCTCTAATTTATTTTTATTTTCTTTCCCGGGCGAAACAAGTCACCTCCTTATCGGAATATACAAGTAAAAAAAAGAAATAAATTTTAGAAAAAAACATAAAAAAGATCACTAGCGTTGCATAAAAAGTCGGCGGCATAGTTTTCGAATAATTCTGAACAAGGTTTTAGTTTTCATTACCAAAAAGTCGATTGCCCACCAGAAGGTAGCTCTCTGTCCATTTGGTAAATTTATGTAGTTTCCCCTGAGTGACGGAAATACTAGCTCACTGTTTCTTGCGCCTACCCGCTGATTTTCGACTAGGTTTACGGTGAATTCGTTCCATCCATTGATGCATCGGTTCCCATAATAGAATTTTAAGCCAACGATAAAGCTGAAGAATACTGTGATGTGTAGCGGTGTCCAGTTTCATAAGTACGAGCAGACAAAA
>NZ_JBBBNV010000012.1:0-136396 GCF_037137075.1 Paenibacillus sp. y28 | reverse complement strand
GCACGCCGCCAGCGTTCGTCCTGAGCCAGGATCAAACTCTCCAATAAAGTGCCCTTCACAGGGCTTATTGTTAAGCTAGATTAGCTCATTCATTTCAAAACTTGTTTGCGAGATAACTCTCGCTCAAGCACGCTCGTTGTTCAGTTTTCAAGGAACAAGTGTTTCTGTTTTTCGTCACCGTTCAGCGGCGACTTGATTAATATAACACAGGGTCTTGTACTATTGCAAGCCTTTTTCGAAAAAAAAATTATAGTATCGTTAATTTCAGCGCCACAAGCAGTAAAACCCCCGGTAATCCGAGTATCCCAGAGGTCGCCAAAGTGGCCTCATTCAGCGGAATAGACAGCTGTGTATACGGCTCAAGCAAATTAACGGCAAACAACGCAATGGCGCCTACAATCAGATGAATTCCAAAAGAGACAAACGATTGCAGCGCAAGCCTGCGTCGGAACAAAAACATGAACAGGAGAAGAGAAGAAGCAACAAACATGATTAGCCAAAAGGTATGCACCCCCCCTGCTGAGGATACATCATTCCATAAGCCTGCTCCAGTTCCTGCGCCATTGCCTACAGCCTGCTCCGAGTGTATTTCGAGCGCATGTCCAGCCCGCTCTCCGCCTGTTCTCATCCCGTCCACTCCTCCCGGTGCTGCACAACATGCTCTATTCCTTCATCCAACACGCTAAGCTGCATGCGCTTGGCCTGCTTGAGCAGCATACTGTACCTTGTCTCCGCAGCCTCCAGCAAATAAATGGCATAGTCGATTTGGTCCTCCTCCACGACATAGTCGAGCCGTTTCCTTGCATGAACCCAGTCTGTCTGAGCCTCTTTAATTTCCTCAGCCAGCCTCTGCTTGTCCTTTAACGCCGGATCAACCGGACCTCGTCCCAAACCGATTCTGAGCCAGTTCATTTGCATACCCCCTTCATACTCTATCGCTAGCCTGCTGCTAGTATTAGATATAGTACAGAGGGGCAATTTTAGAACGCCAAAATAAAAAAGAGCCCGCGCTCAGGCGCGAAGCTCCGTTCTTGTACGTTGACGAGCAGGTGAACAACAAGGATTGCAGCGCAAGCTACAGCTCCCTGCGGCCCTCCAGCGCCTTGGATAAAGTAACCTCATCGGCATATTCCAAATCGCCGCCAACCGGCAGCCCATGGGCAATTCGCGTTACTTTCAGCTCAAAGGGCCTCACAAGGCGGGCAATGTAACCGGCTGTCGCTTCCCCTTCAATGTTTGGATTGGTGGCTAAAATCAGCTCCTGGACGCGCTCATCGCTAAGACGGCGCAGCAGCTCGGCCAGCCGGATATCATCCGGCCCAATTCCCTCCATCGGGGAAATCGCGCCCTGCAGCACATGATAATAGCCGTGAAACTCCCTGGTACGCTCCATAGCCACCAAATCTTTGGGTTCCTGCACCACACAAATGACACCTGCATCCCGTTTCTTATCCTGGCAAATCCGGCACGGGTCGACATCGGTTATATTGCAGCACACCGAGCAGTAATGTAGATTGCGCTTCACATTCACCAGCGCTTTGGCGAAGTCGAGAACGTCCTCTTCCTTCATCCGCAGCACGTGAAAGGCCAGCCGGCCTGCGGTTTTGGGACCGACGCCCGGCAAACGGGTGAACGCATCTATCAGCTTTGCAATAGGTTCAGGATAAAACAAAGGTACAGCCTCTTTTCCATCTAGATATCGTTAAAACAGCCCCGGGATATTCATACCGCCGGTAAAGCGCCCCATATCCTTATTCGCCAGCTCCTCGGCTTTGGTCATCGCGTCATTAACTGCGGACAAAACCAAATCCTGCAGCATTTCCACATCGTCCGGGTCCACTGCTTCCGGTTTAATCGTAATGCTCTCCAGTTTGCGGTGTCCGTTAACCACGACAGTAACTACACCGCCGCCAGCGGAGCCTTCGACTGTTTTGGTAGCGAGCTCTTCCTGCGCCTTAAGCATTTGCTCTTGCATTTTTTTGACCTGCTTCATCATTTGCTGCATGTTATTCATCGTTTTCTTCATCCTCTCATCATGCATTTGCATGGAATTTTATTCATCCTTAACAACGACCAGCTGTTCCCCAAAAAGCTCAATCGCTTCTTTGATCCAAGGCTCTTTCGTATCTGCGGCCCCCTCCGTCTGCCGCTCCGGTTCAAGCTGCAGCACCTCGGGCGCGGATGGCGGGGTCGACAAAGCTTCGTCCCAATCCTTCTTCATGACTGTTACAAGCCGCAGCGGCTCGCCCAGCACATGGGCCAGCGCACGCTCGATAATTTCCCGGTGTGCAGGCCGCTCCGTATTATCCCGGTGCATAGAGCTTTTGAAGCAAAGCAGCAATGCATCGTCCGAAGCAGAGACCGGCTCGCCGTCTATCAGCCAAGCATGCACTGTAATCTTCTGATTCTTGACCTCAGCCAGCACCTGCCCCCACTTGGCCAGCACCTGCTTGAAGCGTTCCCCGGATTGTCCCTGCAAAAACGGCTCCGGCTTGAACTGCAGCCGTTTGCCTCCTCCGGAGGAGGCGCCGGCCGCCGCGCTGGAAGCACGTCCGGACCGTGAAGCGCCCGCGGCTCCGCCTGTTCCGCCGGAAGAAGGCGCAGCGGAAGCCGGCAACCCCTGCTGCATCAGCTGGGCCAGCTTTTGTTCCAGCTGGGCCACCTGCTTCTGCAATGCGGCGATGACCGAGCTGTCCGCCCCGGAACCCGAAGCTTCCAGACTGCGGCGCTCTCCGCTATCGCCCGCTCCGGAGCTGCACAGCTTAATTACAGCCAGCTCGAACAAGCTTTTGGGCTGGGCCGAATATTTCATCTCGGCATGGTAGTGATTAAGCACATCCACCACAGCAAAAATTTGCTCCCGCCCGAAGGACTGTGCGAGCTCCCGAAAGCTTGCCTCATCCAGCAGGCGGTCGGCCACCTGCGCAGCGTCAGGCATAATTTGAATCATCAGCAGATCCCGGAAGTAAGTAATCAGATACTCCAGGCACTTCTCCGCGCTCTTGCCTTCCCGCAGAAGCATGTCGATTACCGTCAGGGACGACGCCACATCCCGCTGCAGGATCGCGGTCGCCAGACTGCGGAACTGTTCTATGCCCAGCCCGCCGGTCATGGCCATCACATCTTCATACGCGATCCGGCTTCCGGCATAAGCGGCGACCTGATCCAGCAAGCTGAGGGCGTCCCTCATCCCGCCGTCCGACAGGCGCGCCACCACTTCGAGCGCCGGACGCTCCGCCTCAATATTCTCCTCGGCGCAAATAAGAATGAGCCGTTCCAGCTGCTCTTCCAGGGCAATCCGGCGGAAATCATACCGCTGGCAGCGCGAAATAATTGTTACCGGCAGGCGGTGAGGCTCCGTTGTAGCCAAGATGAAAATCACATGGGCAGGCGGCTCTTCCAGCGTCTTGAGCAGCGCATTAAAGGCTCCTGTGGTCAGCATGTGAACCTCATCTATGATATACACCTTATACCTGGCTTCGGTCGGGGCATATTTGACCCGGTCCCGCAAATCGCGGATTTCATCGACGCCATTATTCGATGCGGCGTCAATCTCTACCACATCAATGAGAGAGCCCTCTGTAATTCGCTTGCAGGCAGAGCACTCGTTGCACGGCTCCTCCGCCGGACCGCGTTCGCAATTGACCGCTTTCGCCAATATTTTGGCAGCGCTCGTCTTGCCGGTGCCGCGGGGACCGCTGAATAAATAAGCATGCGACAGGCGCTCGTCCTTAAGCGCATTCTGAAGCGTCTGTACAATATGCTGTTGGCCGACCACATCCGCAAACGTCTGCGGCCGCCACGCTCTGTACATGGCTATATGTTTTTTCATCGTCGGGTTCTCCAGACTTCCGTACGGTTTGCCTATATTATACTATAAGCTGCGCCTGATTTCACACCACACCTGAAACTTCCGCCAAAAACGGGGGGATTTTTGTGACTAATTTCTACACACGGTTCTGATCATGCCATGAAAGGTACATGCCTTCAGTCATCCGGAGCGCCGTATGCTATTCCATTCGGAATATAAGCTCGTTCAGCCTTTGAACGCAAGTACCAGAGAGAGGTGCCAACGGCCTGACCGGCCGAGCTATATACGCGAAGAAGCAGGGTAGGGGATACTTACGGTGAAGGTTGTGCCGTAGCCCTTCGACGAAACCCGGATATTGCCGCCAATATCGTGAATAATGCGCTGGCAAATCGACAAGCCGAGTCCGGTGCCTTCATCTTTCGTTGTAAAGAACGGATCGAATATTTTATCGACCAGAAAAGCCGGGATCCCCGGTCCATTGTCATGAATATCAATGTTTACCCGCTGCTCGTCATCTTCATACCGTTCCGTAATTGTTAGCGTGCCTCCGCCGACCATCGCTTCAATTCCGTTTTTGCCGATATTCAAAAATACCTGCTTCAGCATTTCCCGATCCGCCACCACCTTAGGCAGCGCCTTCGCCTTGTTGTACCGGATGATCACATTGTGCAAAATGGCTTCGTTATTCAAAATGGGCAGCATGTCCCGCAGAACGGTGGACACATCCACACTGTCTAAATGGACATCCTTCTGTTTGCTTAGCAGCAAAAATTCGCTGACCAGCTCGTTAATCCGATCAATCTCGGTCAGCATAATGTCGGTGTAGCTTTCTTCCTTGGTCATTCCCTTCTCAATGAAGGTCGTTTTGAGCACCTGCATGAAGCCTTTTATCGATGTAAGCGGATTCCTGATTTCGTGCGCCGTTCCTGCCGCAATTTGCCCTATCATCGCCAGCCGGTCGCTGCGCTGAACCTGCTGCTCCAATGATCTTAAATTCGTTACATCCTTAAAAATAATATACGCCCCTACCGTGGTCCCAAGCGAATCCTTCAACAAGTTGGAATCCATCAGCAGCTCAAAGCGCTCTTGATTGTTCGTCCAGGAAACGGCATGATTCCTAATAACCACGCCATCCAGAATGGTCCGCTGAACAAGCCGGTGCTGCTCGGGCACTTCTGCGAACACATCCTCCATCGATTGCCCGATGACAGCACTCTGTTCCAGGCCCAGTACGCGGCAGGCCATATCGCTAATCTCCAGGAGCCGGAAATCGTTATTAATGAGCATCACACCCAAATTAATATCGCTCATCAAGGTCCCCATAAACAATCTGAGCAAGCTGAAGCCATCCGCGGCAATATGCTCGCTCAGCGCCAGCACCCACATGGCTTCGCCGTCCACATCAACGGCAAGCAGCACGTAATCTCCGGTTTTCACCGGCCCGCTTTGAGTTTCGATTTCGAGAACCGGGAGGCGGGTTGGAAATTGAATGGATTGCAGGTATTGCTCATACAATGCTGCAAGGGGGAGCCTGGTCCGGATAAACGCAGACAACGGTTTCCCCTTGATGCTCTCCTCCGAGTCCAGGGGTATCCCGGCCGCCCGCTTAAAACAGAGGTTAGCGCTGATGAGCTGCTCCTGTTCATTCAGCAGCAGAACCGGAACCGTATGGTCTCGCTCTATAATAACCATTAAAATCGGCAGAGGTATACGAATTATATTCGGAGTAGAATGGGGCATACGCTATACATTCATTCCTCTCGAAAGCATGATACCTTTTACATTCTCTGTTTGGTCTGGATTTTCCTCCTAATCATTTCCTCAAATGAAAAAAAACACCGGCCAGCTGAACAAGAACGTTCAGCCGCCGGTGTTGGCGTTTATTGGTATAAAATCGCATTCATCTGATACAAAAAAAGTAATACCGTGCACCTGTTATTGGTCATTGTAACCCAGACGTTACCTTTATCGCCAGCTCGGCCAGGCCGCCCTTCGGCACATGAGAGTTCCCGCTTACGGCTGCTTCCTTCCGGACCTGACCGGGTTCACGAGTTCCCATTGCGAAGGACCCGACTGTCAACACTACGTGTAAAGGGCAGACTCCACATCCACAAGACCGCTAACAGGAATTCAACCCTGCTACAGCGGATTGCAGGCTACAGGGCACCGCTACCTCCCCATCTAGCACGGCAAAACTAAGTATAGCCGATTCCCGGACAAAGTGCAACCTGCAGGGTACTGGAGTAAACGCCGAAATTTGTTATTTTCGCTTGACCCGGACTTCCAGCGGGTAGCGCGGCATCTCAAAGCTGGCATACTTCTGCACTTCAGCCTGGATTCGTTCTATCTCGGCATCGCTCACATTACCCGGTACAGTAACGGTCACTGTTGCCTTTGCCGCTCCAATCCGCACCGCCACATCCTGAACACCATTCACTTTCATCGCGCCCTGCCGAATCATATTGGCATCTTCCTGATATGTGTGATACGAATGGTTCGTCGCCAAATTCGGATTGGTATTCGACATTCCTTTAAAGCCGTCCTCCCGATAGCCTTCCTGGGCAGGGCCTTCGGCATTTTGCCGCGCAGTGCAGGCCGTCCCGCTTAAACAAATGAAGGCGGCCAGCAAAGCGGCTGTAAGACGATAGCTTTTCATATAAAACAACCTCCCTCATGCACTTAGGATGCACAAGGGAGGTTTGGTTATACCGGTCATTAGATACCATATTTTCTTTTAAATTTATCAACGCGACCACCGGCATCGATAAACTTCTGTTTGCCAGTAAAGTGTGGATGGCAAGCAGAGCAAATCTCCACGCGCAGGTTTTGTTTAATCGAACCTGTTTCAAACGTGCTGCCGCAAGCGCAAGTTACTGTCGTCAGGTTATAATTCGGATGAATATCAGCTTTCATTCTTCTTCACCTCTTTCCGCCCTGGTCCTGTCTGTCGGTCCAGAGTAATTGACACATAAGGCGATTATAGCACGCACACCTAGTGGACGCAACCATTACTTCCGTAATTTAGCCTGCTCCACTTTTAATGTCCAGCCTTCAGGCGGTCGGCTGTAAGAACCGATCCGCACGCCCGGCAGCTCCGCCTCCAATATCTCAATCATTTGCTTCATCCCGTACACCTCGCCGCGGGCTTTCGGAATCAGCTCCAGGTAGCTCTCCGGATCGATATTCAAATTCCGCAGCTGAATAAGACGCAGACCGGTTCTGCGGGCAAAATCAATCATCGCTTCCATTTCCTCTTCCCGATCGGTTACACCTGGGAATACGAGGTAGTTGATGGAAGTGTATACCCCCTTGTCGGAAGCATAACGCAGCGATTTCTCGACATTTTTTAACGTGTAGGCGCGCGGCTTGTAATACGCGTTGTAATGATCATCAAGCGCACTAATTGTGCTGACCCGCATCAAATCAAGCCCGGCATCGACAATGCCCCGGATATGGTCGGTTAATCCTGCATTGGTATTTATATTAATGTACCCCGTCTTGGTAATCGCCCGTACCCGTTTAATTGCCTCTATAATAATCGGCGCTTGTGTAGAAGGCTCGCCCTCACAGCCTTGACCGAAGCTGATAATGCTGTCCGGGCTGTTCAACTGCTCCAGCATAATTTGTACAACCTCATCCACGTTGGGCCGGAAGCTCATACGGGTCTGAGGCGCAGGGAATCCGCTGTCGTCAGGCTGCTCGGATATACAGCCGAAGCAGCCGGCGTTACAGGAGTACGATACCGGCACTGCGCCCTCCCACCGCTGTAAGAAGGTGTTGGACGCGGTCAGGCATTCATAATCGAGCGCACACTTGGTCAAATGCTGATACAAGCGGTTGTCCGGATATTTGCCATTCAGCTCTCTCACCTTCGCCTCCAGCGTAGGCACATCACAGTTGCGGGGATTCCAGCGCTCCGGATCATCGCTCATCCGGGCAGCTACATGAAAGTCGCCGTCCTTCCAGACGACTGCCGTGTACCCGAACAAGGGGAATTTCTGGGTTTTGTCCGTCTTTAAGTAGCCAGGAAGCAGAAGACGTGTATAGCCCTGCGGCAGCAGCGCGCCGACAGCCTGCAGCTCGCTATCCAGCGGGAGCATCTCCCCGGTCTGCGGGTCCATCCCGATGGGCCGCGTATGCGGCAAGCCGACCAAGGTTGCCCCTTCCGGAAGAGGAATCAGCTCGTCCTCCATAATTTCGGTGATGATATCGCCGTTTCGGCCCAATGCGATCACCTCGGGGTGATCGAACACCTGGCCTTGTTTGTCCGCATAAACCAAATACATGAACAAGTACCTCTATTTCATAAATTACGGATCAGGATGCCGAGTTCTTCACGCGTTTACCCGCAGCGGGCCTAGACTCCAGCGTTTCCAAAAACTCGCTGTTTGTCTTCGACTCGGCAAATTTCTTCAGGAAGCCCTCGGTGTATTCATGCGAATCCTGCATATTTTTACGAATGGTCCATATTTTATCCAGCTCTTCTTTTGTCAGCAGCATTTCCTCACGACGCGTGCCGGAACGGCGAATATCGATGGCCGGGAACACACGGCGCTCCGCCAGCTTCCGGTCCAAATGCAGCTCCAGGTTGCCCGTTCCTTTGAATTCTTCATAAATCACATCATCCATCCGGGAGCCGGTCTCCACCAGAGCCGTAGCCAGAATCGTCAAGCTGCCGCCTTCCTCAATGTTGCGGGCAGCCCCGAAAAAGCGCTTCGGGCGGTGGAATGCACCCGGATCAATCCCCCCGGACAAGGTACGTCCGGATGGCGGTATCACCAAGTTATAGGCCCGCGCCAGCCGGGTGATGCTGTCAAGCAAAATTACGACGTCCTTCTTGTGCTCAACCATACGCTGCGCGCGCTCAAGCACCAGCTCGGCCACTTTAATGTGGTTCTCCGGCAGCTCGTCGAAGGTCGAAGCCACAACCTCTCCTTTGACCGAGCGCTGCATGTCCGTCACTTCCTCCGGCCGCTCATCAATAAGCAGCACAAACAGCTCGATATCCGGATAATTGGTCGAAATGCTGTTGGCTATTTGCTTGAGCAGAAGCGTCTTTCCTGCTTTGGGCGGCGCTACGATGAGTCCCCGCTGGCCGAGTCCAACCGGGGAGAGCAAGTCCATCAGCCGTGTAGAAAGTTCGGTCGGGGTGGTCTCCAGCACGATTTTCTTTTGCGGATAGAGAGGGGTTAATGCAGGGAAATGCAAACGCTCTGCTGCTGTTTCCGGTCTCTCGCCATTTACAGCCTCTACCTGCAAAAGACCGAAATATCTTTCATTTTCTTTCGGCGGACGGCATTTGCCCGAAACCAGATCTCCCGAGCGCAGGTCGAACTTGCGAATCTGGGATTGGGAGATATAGATATCCTCCGAGCTTGGCAAGTAATTGATCGGCCGGAGGAATCCGTAGCCTTCCTGCAAAATGTCGAGAACACCCTGCATAAACATGAGTCCGCTTTTCTCCGCTTGTGCGCGTAAAATAGCAAAAACAAGTTCCTTTTTCTTTAATTGCCCGTAAGACGGGATTTGGTGGCTTTTGGCCAATTTGTACAGTTCGGTGAGCTTTAGAGCTTCCAGCTCCGCTAGTTGCATATCCATAATTCCGTATCCACCACACTATCACATTATAATAGGACTTATATAAGTTCTATTTATTACCAAAAATATTACATTTTAACCACTAGATTTAATTGGATTGTCTCCAGATATCCGCACCCAGATTGCGCAAATTGGTTACCAGATTCTCATAGCCCCGGTCAATATATTCTACTCCGGTCAGCTCCGTGACCATATCCGAAGAACAGCACAGCCCGGCGATAAATAAAGCCGCGCCCGCACGCAGATCCGCTGCCTTCACCTTCGCAGCCTTAAGCGGAGACCCTTCAATCACGGCAGAGCGTCCTTCCACCTTGATCTTGGCCCCCATTCGGGCCAGCTCCGGAATATGCTGAAACCGGTTATTGTATACGTAATCCGTCAGTATGCTGACACCCTTGGCCTGTGTCATAAGCGTCGTCATCGGTGATTGCAGATCTGTGGCAAAGCCCGGATACACCAGCGCCTTGACGTCGACACTTTGGTATTCCGGCTGTCCGACAACACGAATCGATTCATCCATCTCATAAATGTGGACACCCATTTCCTGAAGCTTGGCGGTTACCGCCTCCAGATGCTTCGGAATGACATTATCCACAACCACATCCCCGCGCGTAGCCGCAGCGGCGATCATATACGTTCCTGCTTGAATCCGATCGGGAATGACCGTATGCCGACAGCCCTGCAGCGAGCTGACGCCCTCGATCCGAATCGTTTCTGTGCCGGCGCCTTTTATTTTGGCGCCCATGGCGTTAAGCAGTGTTGCAACATCTATAATTTCAGGCTCTTTGGCCGCATTTTCAATAAGAGTGACGCCTTTGGCTTTGGTTGCCGCCAGCATAATGTTAATGGTCGCGCCAACGCTGACAACATCCAGATAAATCTTGGCTCCGCGCAGCTCTTTGGCCCGAATATGAATTGCCCCATGCTCATTTTTCACTTCCGCACCAAGTGCTTCAAAGCCCTTGATATGCTGGTCAATCGGCCGTGGCTCGAAATTACAGCCTCCCGGCAACCCGATGGTCGCTTCCCCGAATTTCCCGAGCAGCGCGCCCATCAAATAATACGATGCCCGCAGTTTTTTCACATTACCGTCCGGCATCGGCTTAGATTTCATTGCTTCTGTATGAATAACCAGCTGATCCGCATTCTGCTCTACGGTCGCGCCCAGCTCTGTCAAAATCTCAGTTAAAATGCCCACATCGCTAATTTGAGGCAAATTGTCCAACACCACAGTCGTCTCAGCCAAAATAGCTGCAGGAACAACCGCGACGGCACTGTTCTTAGCCCCGCTGATCTGCACCGTTCCGCGTAGGGGTTTACCGCCGGCGATGAACAGTTTTTCCATATTCCACTTTTTCCCCCAATCGTGCCCCATATAACGGCTGTACCGCTTTGCCCAAGACGAAAATCCGTTTACGATGAATCAGCTCTGTGAGCAGGAGCTTCATGATATATTCTGTCTGATTCATAAAAAAAAGGTTGCCTCACTAACACATAACAACCCGGTTTCACTACATCTATTCGTATACTTTATCGTCATTAAGAACGCAGGTGATTAGGATACGGTAAGAAAAAGACGGCAGATCACTCCCATGGCTGGAAGCAACGCCGTTTTTTAATGAAGAGGGAAGACACCGGTGATGCCTTCCCCTCGTTTTGCAGCTAAAAAGATGTCGATTACGCTTGGTTGCTGCTTCCGAACAATTGAATTTTGGCACGAACAACGTCCTTCATTGCTGTACGAGCTGGGGTCAAATATTTGCGAGGATCGTAAACCTTCGCGTCTTTAGCCAGAACTTGGCGGATCGTTTCTGTGCAAGCCACTTGGTTTTCAGTGTTTACGTTGATTTTGCCAACGCCTGCTGCGATCGATTTGCGGATCATTTCGTCCGGAACGCCGGAGCCGCCGTGCAATACAACCGGTACCGGAATTGCAGAGGCCACCTTCTCGATAATGTCAAAACGGATATTCGGCTCACCAGCGTACATACCGTGTGCAGTACCTACAGCAATAGCCAGACAGTCAACGCCGGTCTCCTCGTAGTAGCGGATCGCTTCTTCCGGTTTAGCCAGGGATGCCTCAGCCTCGTCCACGTTGATGTCATCCTCAACACCACCGATAGTGCCCAGCTCGCCTTCAACGGAAACGCCCATTGCATGCGCAGCTTTAACAACTTCTTTGGTCAGACGAACGTTTTCTTCAAAGCCGTAGTGGGAACCGTCAAACATAACCGAGCTGAAGCCTGCGCGGATACATTTCATAGCCACTTCAAAGCTGCTGCCGTGGTCCAGGTGCAGTGCGATTGGCAGGCCGGATTTCTTTGCAGCCGCTTCTGCGATTGCAACAGTAAACTCAATACCCATGTATTTAAGAGCGCCCTCGCTGACACCGAAAATGAATGGGGATTTCTCTTCAATTGCAGCTTCCACAATGGCTTGTGCAAACTCCAGGTTGTTCATATTGAACTGGCCGACCGCATATTTGTTTTGTTTGGCTTTCGGCAAAAATTCGTTCATGGAAACGAGTAAAGACATGATTTTTCCTCCTAATCCGAATTCAAAAATGTTCCGTTTTATGTAACCGGAATTCATACTGGCCTATTATAACATATTCTTGTTGCAAATGTTAGCCGGACTTGCCCCGATTTGGGACGAGTCAATCCGCCAAAATCCCCCATAATGCCATGCGCTTGCGGGGCTAATCCAGCTATCGGCATCGGGGGACGATTGGGCCAAAATTATGCTGCTACGCCACACCGAACACTGGAAGCGGCGCGCAGGATGTGCGCTCGGGCAGCCTCAACTGCCGCTCTTACTTGACGGGGCCCCTCAGCTTCAAAAACTGGCGCAGCATCGCCAGGCGCCACGGGCCGATCATTCCGAAAGCAAGCAGGAAAAACAGTGCCCCGGTCTGCGGAATGCTGACGTGCGATTGCACGACGTCATGCAATACGAGCCGGATTACAAGCAAGCCGAATAAAATGAGCATAAACATTTTGGACTGCTTCATATAAATCTGCCCGTCCTTCCGCTCCAGCCGGGATGTGCGTATCAGCGGATACGCAAAAAACAGCAGCCCGGCCAAAAAGGCCGCGATGGCCCATGACCACGGGATGTGCACCAAAGGAGAAGCAAACATAATAAAGCCGGTCGACATCCCGATCGGAGGCATAATAATTCTAGGGACTGTCATTGGCCGATTCGAGGAACGAATCCGAAACAGCAGCACCGCCGTTCCCCCCAGCAGCGTTGCCGTTGTCGCCAGCACATTCAGTGATATTTGAAAATTCATCGGCAGCTTCATGTACCTCCTTTTTCACACGATCCTGATGCAGGACGTTTGTTTCTTCTGTTGTTATTGTAGCGCATGTCGCCTCATTTTACGAACAAGCCAAGGCAAATGCGATGTCGATGTCATGCCAAAGGAAACGAAAGCCGGGCCGCGATGGAGCAGTCCATGCAATCCAAAAGTCTGCCCGCTCGGCTGGGAGGCCCCAAGAAAAACAAACGGCAAGAACGCCGCGCCCCCTCATCGCACCTCATCTCATCCTCACGCCATAAAGCAAAAAAATTCCTCCGCCTTCGGCAAAGGAATCTTCTCACTGCTGCGGGCGCTATGCCGTTAACCGACAACCATGCGGCCTGAGGTACGGGGATGAAGCTGGAAATTGACAGCCTGACGCAGCTCGTCAATGTCAAACGGCTTCGTAAAATGCATTAGCGCGCCCATGTCCGTCGCTTCTTTAATCATATCCAGCTCGCCATAAGCGGTCATCATGATGACTTTGATGTCCGGATTCATGCTTTTGATGTGTTTCAAAATTTCCAAGCCATCCATGCCAGGAATCTTCATGTCCAGTAGCACCAGGTCAGGCACATCCCGTTTGACAATTTCCAGCGCTGTTTTTCCGTTCGAAGCTTGAAAGGTGTTGTACCCCTCACTGCTGAAAACCTCCATCAACAGCACACGGATGCCATTCTGGTCATCCACGATCAGGACTTTTTTCTTGTTCAAGACGAAAACCTCCTTCATGACGAACCGCTCGGTTTTGTACCTAGGAACTATTCGACATCAGGAAGTTATTTCCTTCCCATCCAGCAGAAAATTTCCAAGCTCCGGCAGGAAGCACAACAGACCGTTTGGCCAGACCTCGGCCGAATACGATCTTAAAATCGGGCAGATGCACCGCCTGAAACAAGAAAAAGTATGCCATGATAAGCTTCATGAGCATACTTTTTCATCAGTACCCGTTGTTATTGGTTCAGATCCCGGCGCTCGCAGGCCGCGCGCACAAAGTGCTTGAACAATGCTTGCGGACGGTTCGGGCGGGAAGTGAATTCCGGATGGAACTGTACGGCCAGGAACCACGGATGGTTCGGAATTTCAATCATTTCCACCAGACGCCCGTCCGGGGAGGTGCCCGAAATTTTCAGGCCGGCCGATTCAATTTGCTCCCGGTACTGGTTGTTGAATTCATACCGGTGGCGGTGGCGTTCATAAACAAGCTCATCCTCATAGCAGCGCATAGCCAGGCTGCCTTCAGCCACCTTGCACGGATACAAGCCAAGGCGCATCGTGCCGCCCAGGTCCTCGATATCCTTCTGCTCCGGCAGCAGGTCGATAATCGGGAACGGCGTCGTCGGTTGAATCTCGGAGCTGTTCGCCCCCGCCAGTCCAACCACGTTCCGGGCAAACTCGATAACGGCTACCTGCATACCTAGACAAATGCCAAAGAACGGAATATTGCTTTCGCGGGCAAAGCGAATCGCCGAAATTTTCCCTTCAATTCCGCGATCCCCGAAGCCGCCCGGCACCAAAATCCCGTGTACGCCGCCCAGCAGCTCGCTCACATTGTGATCATAAATCTCTTCCGCGTTGACCCAGCGGATCGCAACCTCGGTGTTGCTGTCGATTCCGGCGTGGCCAAGCGCCTCTACGATACTAAGATAGGCATCGTGCAGCGCTACGTATTTGCCGACGATGGCAATTTCAGTGCGGCCCTTCAGGTTTTTGACGCGCTCGACCATAGCCTGCCATTCCGTCATATCCGGCACTTCCTTGGAGCCCTTCAGTCCCAAGTGACGGCAAACGAAATCATCCAGCCCCTGATCGCGCAGCATCATCGGCACTTCGTACAGCGTTTCGGCATCGCAGTTCTCAATCACGGCTTCCGGATCAATATCGCAGAACAAGGCCAGCTTCCGCTTCATGTCTTCCGTCAGCGGATGCTCTGTGCGGCAAACGATCACATGCGGCTGAATCCCGAGTCCGCGCAGCTCTTTTACACTGTGCTGGGTCGGCTTCGTCTTCACTTCGCCCGCAGCTTTAATATAAGGAATCAGCGTCACATGAATATACATGACGTTCTCGCGGCCGATGTCGCTTTTGATTTGGCGAATCGCTTCCAGGTACGGCAAGCTTTCGATATCGCCCACAGTTCCGCCAATCTCGGTAATGACGACGTCGGATTGTGTTTCACGGCCTGCGCGGAAGACACGGTCTTTAATTTCGTTGGTAATGTGCGGAATGACTTGCACTGTGCCGCCCAAGTATTCGCCGCGGCGTTCCTTGGTGATGACAGAGGAGTAAATTTTGCCTGTAGTGACGTTGCTGTTCTTGCTGAGGTTAATATCAATAAAGCGCTCGTAGTGGCCGAGGTCAAGATCCGTTTCAGCTCCGTCGTCGGTAACAAAGACCTCCCCGTGCTGGTACGGGCTCATGGTGCCCGGGTCCACGTTGATGTACGGATCAAACTTCTGAATCGTTACCTTCAACCCTCTGTTCTTTAACAATCTGCCCAGAGACGCCGCCGTAATCCCCTTGCCGAGAGAAGAAACCACGCCGCCCGTTACAAAAATATATTTTGTCACACTGCTTACCCCCTGAACCTGTCATCGATCGTGTTGCTGCTTGAAAATAATATTTACAAAAAAATAAAAAGTGACACCCCATAAGTGGGGGGCACTTTGTGGATTTGACATCATATCGTTTGTTTGTAAATCTGCAGCCCACGAAATAGTTTACTCTGCGGACTCTACCATGTCAAGACTGCTTGGCTCGGTTTCTGAACCGGATACGCGGCTTGACCGTTAACCAGGCCATCGTATGTCCGGGTACCGGCCCGCTCAGGCAGCAATCCCCCACACGCGGCCTTATCGGCGGCCTTACTTGTCGTCTTCGTCTCCGTCCAGATCGTCCGCTTCTTCGTCATCGTACTCGTCGTCAGCCTCATCCAGCTCTTCGCCCAGTTCCTCGTCCACCTCGTCGATTTCGGCGTCCTCGATTTCCTCATCGATTTCGTCAATCTCTTCTTCGTAGAACTCGTCGTCCTCTTCCTCGGAGTCGAACTGACTAGGCTCAGCATCCAGCGCGACATATTCTTCTTCGCCGTATGTGCCTTCTTCTTCGGTGTAGTAGTCCTCGTCATCATCATCGTCATTGATAATGCGCGGACGTGCGCCGCTGCCCATGCTGTCGTCGTTCGATTTCTCTACAGGGTACCAGCGCTTCAAGCCCCACAGATTGCTGCCGACACAAGCAAAACGGCCATCGATATTGATTTCTGTATACAGCTGCGCAATCACCTGCATAATTTGATCATCGGAGAGGCCTTTAATTTTGGCGATTTCCGCCATCAGATCCCGATAATAGAACGTGGTGTTGGCTGATTTCAAAATTTCAAAGGCCAAATCCACCATCGGCATTTCGCGCGCCTGCTCATCGGTGAATTTGAGCGTATATTGACTCATCAAGACACTTCCTTCCTCACGGTTTACAGCCCATCTTCACAAGAATGGCCGACTATCACATTAAGTAAACCTTATTTTATGGAAAAATGCAACTGTCCGGCCTGCAGCTTATCCCTTATCCTGCTTCTTGGTTTTAACTTCTGTCCCGATACGGGGCGCGCCTGTTGATACGCCCGGTTATGTCAGCCGCTTTAGCGGAAAAGTGCAAACGGGAACGAGGCTCCTGAAAAGCAAAATAAAGCAGACGGAGGCCATTACTGCCCCCGCCTGCTGACTGTATCCTAGCCGCCGAACCGGCCTGCAAACAATTCCGGCCCGACCGGGCGGTGAACGGCCATTCACGCCCGCCTGCTGTGAAAGCCCCTCTGCATAGAAGCTCTCTATGTATCATATGAAGCGGATCACCCGGCCGCTACCGCCTGCAGGGCCCAATTCGCCGAATCCAATCGGCTACCCAATCAGGCTGCCCCGCCAGCACATAAACTACATCGATATATCCCTAACCTGGCTGTGGGAGGGCGGTTGGTTTGGATTATTCGATCTTTCTCCATAAGCTGCACGAGGAGCTCCGCAGTCCCCAACATGCGGCCGCCAAGCATTTCATTCGTTTCCCGAACGAACGCGAGTTCACCGCTTGCCTGCATGAGTGGCAGTCTCTCCAAACCACGCTGCCGGGTCTGGCCGCCATTCATCCGCTGCCCCTTATCCATGCCTTCAGCTGCAGTCTGCCGAAGCAGCAGCTGCCTTGCATCCCCCATTCGCTTAGAGTGGAAGCCGATGAGACGGCGCATGTTCACTTCCCGCCTGCACTCGCCATCCGGCAGGGCACACCCTACCGGAGACGGAAAGAGGCCGTCCCCTGGGGAATCCGCCATATCCAGGCACCCAAGCTGTGGGAGAAAGCCACCGGGCGCAATGTGCATATCGGTGTCATCGACACGGGCGTGGACTTTTTTCATCCGGATCTCCGCCATGCCGTCTCTAAGGGCATTAATGTCATTCATCGCAGTATGCTGCCCTATGATGATAATGGACATGGCACCCATATCGCCGGTACCATTGCCGCCTCCGGCGGACACCAGGGCATGACCGGCGTGGCGCCGGACGCGATCATTCACCCGGTCAAAACCTTTGATCACCAGGGAACCGCGTATGTATCGGACATTATCGCCGGTATCGACTGGTGCGTACGCAATCAGATGGACATTATCAATATGAGCTTCGGCATGAAAAAAAACAGCCGGGCACTGCACGAGGCGGTCCGGCGCGCCGTTCAAGCCGGCATCGTCGTGGTCGCCTCATCCGGCAATGACGGCAAACGGAAATGGGTGGATTTCCCCGCGCGCTTCCCTCAAACCATCTCCGTCGGGGCGATCAACAAAGCCAGCAAAATCGCCGCCTTCAGCAATCGCGGACAATTCATCGATATTTATGCCCCTGGAGATAACATTTCGTCTACCTGGCTGTTTGGCAAATACAATGAGCTAAGCGGTACCTCCATGGCGACCTCTCATGTAAGCGGAGTTATTGCCTTACTCCTGGAAATGAAGCCGAGCCTGCGGCCGACTGAGATTAAAACCATTCTCAAGTCAGCGGCAGGCTCGCTCAAGGGAGCGGCTCCCGTCTATGGGGGAGAAGTTAATGCCATGAAGGCCATTCGCTTTTTGAAGGGCATCTCGCGGTAGTCCGGCCGATCGGACGGCCGCGATGCCATCCAGCCACACTTCACCGCTTCATATTCCGGTCTGGACAGTACCCTCGCCATAATAGAAGCGGGAGGCTCTCCCGATAGAGACGAAGGACTTAGCCTACATGCGTTCCGGCGCTTCTACCCCAACAATGCGCAGTACATTGCGGATGACAATGCGCACCGAAGCCAGCAGGGCAAAACGCGCCTGTGTCTGGACCTCATCGTCGGTAATGACGCGTTCCGCTTTGTAGTAGCTGTGGAATTGGCTCGCCAGCTCGTACACGTAGCGAATCAGCCGGTGCGGCGCATATTGTGCCGCCGCGTCGGCGATTTCCTGCGGGAGATCGCCCAGCTTGCGCAGCAAATCGAATTCTGCTTCCGATCGGAGCACCGACAGATCCACCTGTTCAAGCGGCAGCACCGCGACGTTTTGCTCCTCCGCCTGGCGAAAAATACTGCAAATTCTCGCATGGGCATACTGTACATAAAAAACCGGGTTCTCATTGGAGGTCGAGATAGCAAGATCCATATCAAAGTCAAGATGCGAGTCCGTGCTCCGCATCGTAAAGAAATAACGAATGGCATCGACGCCGACCTCGTCCATCAAATCCTCCATCGTGACCGCCTTGCCGGTCCGCTTGGACATTTTGACCTTTTCCCCGTTCTGGTACAAGCTTACCATTTGGGCAATCAGCACCGTCAGCTTCCCCGGGTCCAGATTCAAGGCCTCCATCGCCGCTTTAACCCTTGGGATGTAGCCGTGATGGTCCGCTCCCCAAATATTAATCATCTGATCATATCCACGGGCATATTTGTTGCGGTGGTAAGCAATATCCGGGGTTAAATAAGTGAAGCTTCCGTCGTTCTTGATGAGCACCCGATCCTTGTCGTCGCCCAGCGGTGTGGTGCGAAGCCATGTCGCCCCATCCTCATCATACACATGGCCGTTGGCGCGCAGCTCCTCCAGCACCGGCTGGATCTGCCCCTCGGTGTACAAGGAGGTTTCGCTGAACCAGCTGTCAAAACGGACGCGGAACCGTTCCAGGTCGCGCTGCAGCTTGGCAAGCTCCTTCTTCAGACCGTACTCGCGGCAAAAGGAGAGCCGTTCCTCGCGGGAAAGCTCCAGCAGCTTCTCTCCTTGCTCCTCGGCCAGCTCCTTGGCGAATCCGATAATGTCCTCGCCGTAATAGCCGTCCTCCGGCATCTGGGCGTCCTGGCCCAGCGCCTGCAGATACCTGGCCTCGATGGATATGGCCAAATTGTTGACCTGGTTGCCGGCGTCATTAATATAGTATTCACGGGTCACGTCATAGCCCGCAAAATCAAGCACATTACAAAGCGCATCCCCTACCGCCGCTCCGCGAGCGTGGCCCAGATGCAGGCTTCCCGTCGGGTTGGCGCTGACAAATTCCACCTGGATTTTCTTTCCTCCGCCGAGCGTCAGGCGGCCATAGCTGTCCTGCTGAGACAGCACTTCATGAACGACCTCGTGCAGATAGCTCTTGTCCATAAAAAAGTTAATAAAGCCAGGACCCGCTATTTCTGCGCGTGCGATATGCGCGCCCGCCTGATCAAGTCCGGCAATAATCCGCTCCGCCAGCTGGCGCGGATTCGCCTTGGCGATGCGTGTCAGCTGCATCGCGATATTCGTAGACAAGTCGCCGTGCGACTTATCCTTCGGAACCTCCAGCGCAATAACCGGCAAGTCTGCTTCCTGGACGATGCCCGCCCCGATTACCGCTTCCTGTACCGCTTTTTTCACAGTTTCGTTCATTTTATCCAATACGTTCATCCGCTATTGTTCCTCCACGACATCCAGTCGCAATTGATATTTGCCGGCAAACTCGCCGGTCACGAATAAATCATAGGTCCAGGCAATAGAGCCCTGCTGCTCCCGCATATTCATCTTCATGGCATGGGTCTTGCTTTCAATCGGCAAAGTGCCCTGCACCGTCTGGTAAGTGCCCCGCAGCCGTTTGTGCAGCTGAAACGTCTGCTCCGATTCGACGTCGCCGTGGCGAATGATACGGATTTGACCCGGCTCGCACTTTACCGTAGTCATGGTGCGCCCCATCTGCCCTTCCGGCTCGGCATAACGGATAATCCACTGATCGTCCCGCCGGTACAGCTCGCCTGTTACCGACTGCTTGATGCGGTGGTCCGGGCTGGTACTCGAAATGGTGATGGACACACGTGCTTTGGTCATCATCCCGCATTCCCCCTCCGAGTCGTGTTGTGTTGGCTTCCCGCCTTTCCGGATCGCAAGCCTGCCGTGTGATGAGACTAAGTTAAGGTTAAGTGTAGTACAAGCTGTCCGGAATTTCAATGTATGCGTCCGGGGATTGCACCGCATTTGCCGCAAGCTCGACGGGCATAACAGAAAAAGGCGCGCTGTACCGGGATTCCGGTTAACAGCGCGCCTCTATGGCGAGCATGGAGCTCCTTCCGAAAAGGCAGGTACCGTTTTACTTCACCAAGCCGAGCAAAATTTCACGAACCAGCTTGGAAGCGGCGATTGGCGTTTGTTCTGTCGGGTCATAAACCGGCGCAACCTCGACTACGTCCGCGCCGATCACCTTCACGTCGGAAGCCGCCAGCGCATGGATTGAGGCGAGCAGCTCCTTGGAGGTAATGCCTCCGGCTTCGGCAGTGCCTGTGCCCGGAGCGGCCGACGGGTCCAGCACGTCGATGTCGATGGTCAAATAAACCGGACGGCCCGCAAGCTCAGGAAGCACCTTCTTCAGCGGCTCCAGCACGTCAAACGGGTACAGGTTCAAATGTTTGCGGGCGTATTCGAACTCTTCGCGCGTGCCGGAACGGATACCGAACTGGTACACGTTCTTGCCGCCAATCAGCTCGGCCGCTTTGCGGAGCGGCGTCGAGTGGGAAAGCGGCTCGCCTTCATACTGCTCGCGCAAATCCGCATGGGCGTCAATGTGAATGATCGCCAGATCCGGGTATTTGGCATACACCTCGCGCAGCACCGGCCACGAAACCAGATGCTCGCCGCCGAGACCGAGCGGGAACTTCCCGTCTGCAAGCAAGCCTTTTACATATTCACCGATAACTTCCAGCGCCCGTCCGGGATTGCCGAACGGCAGCGGAATGTCGCCCGCATCGAAATATTTTACCTGATCCAGACTCCGATCCAGATAAGGGCTGTATTCTTCCAGTCCGATAGAAACCTCGCGAATTCGGCCCGGGCCGAAACGGGAGCCTGGGCGAAAGCTGACGGTGTAGTCCATCGGCATTCCGTAAATGACGGCTTGAGCCGCTGCGTAATCCGGGGAGCTCGCGATAAACACGTTACCCGAGTAAGCGTCGTCGAATCTCATGGCTGCAGTTCTCCTCGCTCTCGCTTACTTCACCAGGTCTTCCACAAATTTCGGCAATACAAAAGCCGCTTTGTGCAGACGAGGAGAGTAGTATTTGGTGTTGATTTCCGGAATTTGGGCTTCTTCCACCTGCAGCGGATCATGCTTCTTGCTGCCCATGGTGAACGTCCACAGTCCGCTCGGGTAAGTCGGGATATTGGCACAGTACACGCGAACGATCGGGAAAATTTCTTTGACATCCCGGTTTACATTTTGAATCAGATCCGCTTTAAACCAAGGGTTGTCCGTTTGCGCTACGAAGATACCGTCTTCCTTAAGCGCTTCGTAGATGCCTTGATAGAAGCCCCGGGAGAACAGCTCCACCGCCGGCCCAACCGGTTCGGTCGAGTCAACCATAATGACGTCGTAGGCGTTTTTGTTATCATGAATGTGCATGTAGCCGTCGCCGACCTGTACACTGACGCGCGGGTTGTCCAGCTCGCCTGCAATAGAAGGCAAATATTTCTTCGAGTATTCGATGACTTTGCCGTCGATGTCAACCAGTACGGCCTGTTCAACCTTCGGATGCTTCATGATCTCCCGGATTACGCCGCCATCGCCGCCGCCCACAACGAGGACGCGCTTCGGATTCGGATGCGTGAACAATGCCGGGTGAGCAACCATTTCGTGGTAAACGAACTCATCCTTCTCTGTCGTCATAACCATGCCGTCCAGCACGAGCATATTGCCGAATTCTTCGGTCTCGATCATCGCCAAATCCTGAAAATCGGTTTTTTCCGTTACATAGGTTTGTTTAATTTTGGCTGTGATGCCGAAGCTGTCCGTTTGTTTCTCTGTATACCATAATTCCATGATAGGATCCCTTCTTTCATTAACGTTCGAAATCGTACTTGCTTTCCGGATAACCAAAGCTTGCTGTTTGTGCCAAAACAAGAGAAAATCCGGCTATAAGCAAATTCCATGGTTTACCCGGCGCACTGCGGATGCTGCCTTTCTCCGTCCGCGCAAACGCACTAGTTGTATTATAGTAAATCGCGCCAAAAATGCAACGTTTTGAAGCTAAAATTTTAGTAAATACTAGCATATAGGCATTCATTCTTCACTCCACTCAGAAAGGAGGTCGTCTTCATGAGCAAGCCATCCTCTCCCGCCCAAAAGCGAAGTTCGGTCAGATCATGGACTGCTACCTTTATTTCTTTTGTCGGCATCACCGCGGCGTTAGCTGTACTGAGCCTGCTGTATTTGCGTTCTCAAGCGCTTCCGGCGGCAATCATGCCCATCAGCTCACAAATTTACGATATCCACGGGGAGGTCATCGATCAGCTGCAGTCCGGACCGAGCCGCCCGTATGTGGCGCTGGACCAAATGTCTCCTTATATTAAGCAGGCGACACTGGCTATTGAGGACAAGCGCTTCTATGATCACCACGGCTTTGATTTGCGGGGAATTACCCGGGCCGTCATCGTGAATGTGCAGAGCATGGACAAGGTGCAGGGCGCCAGCACGATCTCCCAGCAGCTTGCCCGCAATTTGTATTTGTCCCAGGAACGGACCTGGTCCCGCAAGCTGAAGGAAATGGTGTATACTGCGCAAATCGAGATGCACTGGAGCAAGGACAAAATTTTGGAGCAGTACCTGAATACCATTTATTATGGCCATTCCACGTATGGAATACAGGGGGCGGCACAGCTGTTTTTTGGAAAAGACGCCCATGACCTGACGCTGGCCGAGAGCAGCCTTGTCGCCGGGGTGCCAAAGGGACCCCGCTATTATTCCCCGCTGTTCAATATGCAAAATGCCAAGGATCGCCAAAAGGTCATCCTGCAGGCAATGGCTCAGCAGCAGATGATTACCGAGCAGGAGGCTGAGACAGCGTACAATGCCACGCTATCCTTCCGCAAGCCGGAGCAGGCCAAACCGTCGGAGGCCCCGTACTTCCGGGATTACATCCGGCAGCAGGTGACCGAGCGGATCGGCATGGACGAGGAGCTGCTGGAGGAAGGCGGCATCAAGGTATATACGACGCTGGATTTGAATATGCAGCATGCCGCAGAGGCAGCCGTTGCCGAGCAGATGGAGGGGGAAACCGGGAATACAGCCGCCGGCACCGGTTCAGCGGGAAAAACGGGCGCTGCCGATAAGCCTGATCCGCTGCAGGTTGCGCTCATTGCCATTGATCCGCGCAACGGCTATGTGAAGGCGATGATCGGCGGACGCAGCTATGCCGACAACCAGTACAACCGGGTATTCGCGGCCAGCCGTCAGCCCGGTTCGGCCTTTAAACCGTTCGTCTATTTGGCGGCGCTGCAGACCGGCACCGTCACCCCGGTAACCAAGGTCAGCAGCGAGCCGACCCTGTTCACCTACGATAACGGACGGCAAACGTATGCGCCGAGCAATTTTGCAGGCAATTATTTCGGCATGATCGATTTGCGGGAGGCCATTGCCCGTTCGGACAATATTTATGCGGTTCACACCATTCAGGAGGTGGGGGCCGAGAAGGTCATCGACCTGGCGGGGCGTATGGGAATCAGCAGCCCGCTGCAGCCGCTGCCGTCACTGGCGCTCGGCACATTCCCGGTCAGCCCGTTCGAGATGGCCTCCGCGTTCGGGGTTATCGCCAATCAGGGCGTTCGTGTGGAGCCGACGTCGATCCTGCGTATTGAAGACGCTCAGGGAAAAATATTGTTCGAGTCGCGGCCAGCCGCAACGAATGTCATCCCCGCACAGTATACGTACATCCTGACCAGCCTGATGGAAAGTGTGTTCGAAACCGGGGGCACCGCCAGCCGGGTTGCGCAGGAGGTAAAGCGTCCGGTTGCAGGCAAAACCGGCACGACGAACACCGATGCCTGGATGGTCGGCTTCACGCCGGAGCTGGCGACGGCCGTCTGGGTCGGGCACGACCGGGACCTGGCCATCTCGGCGGCGGAATCGCGCAAAGCCGCCCCCATTTTCGCCTCGTTCACAGAACGGGCGCTCGAGGCGGTGCCGCCGAAGCTGTTCCCGATGCCAGAGGGCGTCGTCAGCGTCTACATCGATCCCGCAACCGGAAAGCTGGCTACCGACGCATGCCCGGGCGCCCGTCTGGAGGCCTTCGCCGCCGGCACGGAGCCGACGGAATACTGTTCGGAGCACGGCAGCGCGCCAGCCTCGCCCGAGTCCAAAGAGAAGAAGCAAAACCGCTCGTGGTGGGAGGATTTGAAGCGGTGGTGGAACGATTAGCTGTGCCCGGCCCGGTCTGGAAGTAACCGATCGCGCTCGTGCGGAGCCGGCCGGAGCCATGTTTACGACCAGAATTCGCAGCCGCCTTCCGGACTCTCAAAAAACAAAAAAACACAAAAGGGCAAACCCCTTCAGGTTTGCCCTTTTGCTGTCCTAGTGCATATGTGTTCGTATACACTTCACTTAGTTTAATCGAGAGGCGGCTTTCTCACAATGGCTGACACAAATTTGACACATTTCACCGAAACTGCGTGTTTTACGCCAGCTTCGCCTTCAGCTCCTCCGGTGTGCGCTCCCACCATTCCGGCTTGTACTCCGCCAGACGGGTCCGCAGAGCCTCTTTCTCCTTCTCGTTCAAATCCTCCACAACATAACGGTGCTTCAGCGCCCATTCCATTTTCTGAACGTGTTCAGGCAGTATTTTCCAAATAAGCCGTTTTTCTGAATCCACAAGCATCTCGCAGGTGGTCAAGCCTGCATAATACGCCTGGCCTTCGTCATCGCGCCCAATCTCCACCCACACAATCCAGCAGCGGCGTCCATCCGGCACCTCCGCCTTGTTGGTCGTGAATTTGCAGCCCCGCTCCACCTTACTCTTGGCATGTATGGCCCCAAGATCAATATAAGCTTCATCCCCATCTACAATCATGCTCGACAGGTTGCTTAAATCCAGCATCCCTGAACCGAAGCCTTTATGCTCCTGCTTGCTGACCACATTCAGCGCGCCCAGGGATTTCTTTGGCTTGAATTCGTTCTCCGACATCAAGTACACCATCCTTCTTTAGTAAATCCATCCCGCTTTTCACTATAAATATTTTATCGCGACTAAAGCTTGTATTGCAAACATATACATGCTTTAGATGCTTGTCAACGGGGTGATGAGGAAGTATGATACGAGGAAAATTGGCCCGCTCCGCTTTACTGCGGTCCCTTCTGCTGTGTATCGGAGTTTGCTGGGCCTTGTGGTACTGGAACCATGAAACGCCGTCTCGGCTTGTGCCGGCCGGCTCAAACGAGCCTCATTCCGCCGCGCCGCTGGAGCCTCCCGCGCCTGCGGTGAAGGAGTCCGTCAAGCCCCTCAGCAACCGCATCGTGGAGTACCACATGTCCGTCGAGCTGGATGCCGGGGAGAAGCGTCTGACCGGAGCCGAGTCCATTACCTGGAAAAATCCGGGACAGCAGCCGGTAAGCGAGCTGTATCTGCACCTGTACCCGAATGCATTCACCAAGAAATCCACCTTCCTGAAGGAATCCGGCGGCAAGCTGCGCCAGGACGAAATGAAGGAGAACAGCTACGGCGGCATGGAGGTGCTGTCCATCAAAAGCGAGGACGGCGTCGATTTGACCCACACCATTCAGTATGTCCAGCCGGATGACGGCAACTCCGCCGACCGAACCGTCATGAAAATACGTTTGCCCCGTCAGGTCGAGCCTGGCGGCAAAACCTCGCTGAAGCTGCAATTTACGGTCAAGCTTCCGGAGGTATACGCCCGGATGGGCTATGCCGGGGATTTCATCATGGCGGGACAGTGGTTTCCGAAGCTGGCGGTTTACGAGCCCAAAGGAACGCGGGGGCGGACCGATGAAGGCTGGAATGTGCATCAGTATCACGGCAATTCGGAATTTTACGCGGACTTCGGAATTTATAATGTAAAAATAAAAGTGCCGGCCGACTACACCGTTGCCGCCACCGGCCTCCCGGTCAAAACGCCGGTTGAGGAGAACGGCATGAAAACCTGGCATTTCTACGCCGATGACGTGCACGATTTCGCATGGTCCGCCTCGCCGCACTTCGTTTATGCGGAAGAGCCCTTCTCCACGCCAAGTCTTCCGGGCATTCGCATCAAGCTGTATCTGGACCCTCGGCACGCCCATCTGAAGGATCGCTACATGCTTGCAGCCAAAAAAGCTATCTCCAGCTATAGCCAGTGGTACGGCACGTATCCGTACTCGACGCTGTCTATCGTAGTCCCGCCTCCCGAAGGAAACGGAGCCGGCGGCATGGAGTATCCGACCCTGGTCACCGCCTGGGGAGCCGGAGATGAGGCACCGGATTTCGAGCTGGAACGCGTTGTCGTCCACGAAATCGGACATCAATACTGGTACGGCATCGTCGCTTCCAATGAATTTGAAGAGGCCTGGCTCGATGAAGGCTTCACCTCCTATGTCGAGGACCGTGTGATGGAAAGCGAATACGGGCTGAGGCCCAATCTGCCGCTCGAGGCGGGCTATATGACTTCGCCTGCTCCGCTGAACCAGCCGTCCTGGCATTTCCGGTCCCATGACATTTATGCGGAGAACGTCTACACGCGGGCCAAGCTCATCCTGACGGCCATCGAACGGCAAATCGGCCGTCCTCAGATGCAAAAGGTATTAAAGACCTATTTCCAACGCTGGAAGTTCCGCCATCCCGGAAGCGAGGATTTCAAAAAAACGCTGGAGGATGTCACGAAGCAGCCGTGGGACGAATTTTTCCGCCAATTTGTTTACGGCAATGAGATGGTGGATTATGCGGTCGACCGCATCCAGAGCCGCAGCGTCAATCAAGACGGGACAGACGTATACGAGCACGCCGTATGGCTGAAGCGGCTGGGCGGCTATCATGGCCCCGTTCCCTTCGTGCTTCATTTTGCCGATGGAACGGAACGGCGGGAAGAATGGGACGGCAAGGATATGGAGGTCAAAATCTCCCTGACGCATCCCGCCCCGCTGGTATGGGCCGCCATCGATCCGCAGTATACGCAGGTGCTGGAGAATAAACACATCAACAATTTCATGCGTGCAGCTATTCAGCCTGAATCGGCTTCACGGCTGAAGCTGGGCACCGCTTCGATACTGGAAATTATGATGCGCCTGATTGCGCTGTAGGAGGCAAGCATATGCTTCGTTATGTAACGGAGGGCTGGCGGGTTGCCTGGCGGCAGCCCTTCCTGCTTCTGGTGCTGTTCATTTACCACTGGCTGTGGGGATTCTCCCTGCTGCAAATGGCGAAATCGGTCATCCTCCCCCTGCTGCACAGGTACCCCGGGTCCGATTTGCCCCGGCAGAGCAGCGACCTGTTCTGGGCGGAAGGACAGTTCGCCCTGCTGAAGACCGACATCGCCCACCCGTATTTATGGCTGCTGCTCGGCATCCTCGTACTGCGGATGATACTGACTCCGCTGCTGGAGGCTGGCACATTCTACTCCCTGCATCATTCCGATCTCAATGCAGGCTATCGTTTTGTACAGGGAGCGAGGCAGCTCGGCAAAGCCTATTACGGCTACTACGCGCTGCAAACCATGTTGGCGCTGCTGCCGCTCATCTGGATTGTGCCCTCCGTCCAGGAGGCCCTGCATACGGGCTCCATCTACCGCTGGGAGTGGACCACTCCGCTGCCCTGGGTCATCGGCTATTGGGCTTACGGCTACGCGGTGCGTACCTTGTTCCAGGCGATGCGGCTGAACCGCTTGACCGGCGGGGGAATACCGGGCATGCTGCAGACTTTGCTTAAATCGTGTCATGTTCTCGTGCTTTCTTCCCTCATCGTGCTGACAGCATATCTTCTTCTTTTCATTACACTGACAGGAGCTTCCCTAATGTGGGCCGGCATGACTGCATTCGTTCTGGCCCAGCTTCTCCATCTCGTACACGCCTTCGGATTTCTCTGGGAATCATCCTCCCAATATCGGGTTTGGATGGAAAAAATAGGTATTTAATACTATACCAAAGCACTTTTCTGCAGGAATCATCCTGTGGAAGGGTGTTTTTTTTTACGAAATTGTGACATGAGAAGGAATTGTAAATTGAACGTCGAATACTAGTCTCTGGCAAGTTGAAAAAAAGAATAAATTGCCGAATTTCCGAAAGGAAAACGGGGGAACCGTTTTGGGTGAATTGATCTCCGAATCTCAGAGGGATCATAGGGAACCTTCGACCGAACCCTTAGCTAACCTCGTAGGCACAGGAAGGGGTAACAGTTTTGAAGAAGGCTTCACTTCTGTTGCTCGGGTTTGTTTTTTTGATGCTTGTACAAGCTGGAAGCGCGTATGCAGAAACCCCATTGAACGAAGCCGTCAATGAAATGATGGGCACCCCGTACAAATGGGCTGGTACGAATGAGGACGGATTTGACTGCTCCGGATTTACGATGTTTATTTTCGCTAAATTCGGCATCGACCTGCCCCATCAATCTGCTTCCCAGTACACCAAGGGCTACTGGATCAAAAAGGATGAGCTCCGTGAAGGAGATCTTGTTTTCTTTGACACCAGCACCAACACAGGAAAGAGCATTTCTCATGTCGGCGTTTACGTTGGCAACAATGAATTCGCTCATTCCGCAACCAACAAGGGCATCATTAAGACAAATTTGAGTGACGCGTATTATGCCAAGCGCTATGTTGGCGCGCGCCGCATCCTTTGGGATGACCTGTATACACAGCTAACGACGGAACCGCAGACGACGGCCGCTGCCAAATAAGCCTTCTTTGTTATGGCTTGGCAACGCCCAACAAGTGGAAGCGACCGTTTCCACAGCAAGCCTGTTTCGGTGGCATTAATGCCGCTGAAACGGGCTTTTCTTATAAGAAAGGAGACTCCCCTGATGATTCTGTTTCTGCATCGCAAGGACTTGCGGACGGAGGATCTTCCCGCTTATGAATATATACTCCGGCGCGGACGGCCCAGCCTGCACGTGCTTATTCTGGATCCGCAGCTGCTGGCGGGAGGCCGGGCCGAGGAGCACAGCGGCCGAAGCTTCCTTCGGCATGCCGCACGGCTGGAAGCCGAGTACCGCCGGCTCGGCGGATACTTGGCGGTATTGTATGGCGATCCCGCCGAGGTGACCGAGCAATTATGCCGCCGGCTTGCCATAGAGGAGCTTGTCCTGCACCGTGACGTAACGCCGTATGCTCTCCAGCGCGATGAACGGATCAGGCTTGCCGCCGATCAGCTTGGCCTGCCGGTCGTCACATTCGACGAGGGTCCTCTGGCCGACGTGGACGAATTCCAGGCCTACGCCGCCCGGGGCGGCAAGACAACCCCTTATAAGGTATTCACACCGTATTATCAAAAATGGAGCAGCTTCCTGGCCTTGTACGCCCCCGCTCCTTATCCGGCCAGCGTCTCACAGCTGAGCATCGTCAAGTCCGATGAGCTAGACGATGAGCTGCTGCAGCGCCTGGCCCCTCCGTTCGACTGGCGTGCTGCCGGTGAAGAGGAGCATCCTGCCGAGGCGCTGCAGCATTTCCTTAACGGCGGTCTGGCTGCTTATGCCGATACCCGTGACCGTTATGCGCTGGAAGGCACGAGCGGCATTAGCCGCCACCTGAACTGCGGCGCGCTCTCCATCCGTCAAGCCTATGCTTCGGTTACCGCCTCTCCTGTCGGGGAAGTCTGGCGGCGGCAGCTGGCCTGGCGTGATTTTTACCTGTATCAGGCCCGGCATGACGAAAGCTTCTTTCGCTACGAGGAGCAGTTGGATTTGTCGCTGCTTAGCGACCGGTTCCTTGAGGCTTGGCAATGCGGCGAAACCGGCATCCCGATCATTGACGCCGCCATGACGGAGCTCCATACGACCGGGCGGATGCCGAATCGCCTGCGCATGATAACCGCAATGTTTCTGACCAAAAATTTGCTGTGTCCCTTCACGTTGGGCGAGCAATATTTCCGCCTGAAGCTGGCTGACTACGACCGTGTGCTGAACCGGGGCGGCTGGCTGTGGTCCGCTTCTCTGGGCTTTGACGCCGCGCCATACTTTCGCATTATGAATCCGGTCACCCAGTCCCAGACGCACGACCCGACAGGAGCCTATATCCGGCGCTGGCTGCCGCAGCTCCGCATGTTAAGCGACAAAGAAATTCATCTGCCGCGCCCTCAGGCCATCGTCGACTTGAAGGCCTCGCGCGCCCGGGCGATCGAGGTATATAAACACCTGCGGTAATCTCTCTGCGGCATTGTATCAGCCCTCCACTCAGGATTAAAGGACGTTGAATCGGCATGAAGCGATTCGGCGTTATCATTTTGAATGGATGAGGTACCTCTGGCGGGTGTCCGGCCGGAAGCCGGGTGCCTTTTTTAACTATAACGGCAGCCCCTTGGACGACTATTCCTATCCAATCTCTAAGCTATGAATATGATAATATGCAAGATTTCATAAACATAGGGAGATGATTGAATGAGCAGCGTCAAACGCCGAAGCAAAGCCATTCCCGCCAAAGTGATTCGTTTGCCCCGAAGTGCAGGCATATCCACCGCCAAAGCGATGGCTATCTACAGAGCCCAGGTGAAGCGAAATCTCACTCCAGTGCTGATTAACCAGCGTAACGTATCCATCGGCACGAACAACTCCTGGTTCAATGCGCAGGTTATCGCGCGCGATCCCGCATGGGTGGATGTGCCTGGCGCCAGCTACGTATGGTACTCCGGCAACTTGAGCAGCGAGAACGCCATTATTTCCCGGCGGTTTACCTTGTCCCCGGGAAGATCGATTCTGAGCGCATCGTTATTTTTATCCGTTGACAACTATGCCGTTGTCATTATTAACGGCGTGCCGCTGTTATTTGACGGTCCGCAAAACACGCCCTCCTTCTTCAATCCCGGACGCTCCTTTAACATTCGCGGCTTCGTTCGCAGAGGACGCAATGACATTGTCATTATTGCCTTCAACTTCGGCGGCGCCCGTTCGCCTTCCAATCCTGCGGGCGTTGCCGCCCGGCTGGATTTCCGTCTGGGCCGGCTCCGCTAAGCCCGAATTGCCGGGACGCTCTTGTCTGCTCCGGCTTACACCAGAATATAAACAAAGAGGAAGCGCCGCGCATTCAGCCGCGGCCTTCCTCTTTGTTGTGTTGTCTGCGATTTGGTCCGGGACGGCTGCAGGGATTACGGGCGCAACCACGCCCGCGGGACTGTTACGTGATGTGCCAGTTCCCGAGCCGCGCGCAGTTCCAAGCGCGCGGCGTTTGGCTGCAGGACGGCGGTCATCCGGCCACAGCTCAGGCAGTCTGAGACCAGCATCAACCGCTTGCCCGCGCAGCCAAGCAGGACCGACCCGTTGTACACCTAACAGGACCCTGCCCCTAACAAGCTCAAATCCGTGGCTCCCCCCCCCCGTACTCCCGGCTTATTGCTTCCGGACATGCTTCGGCAGCAGAAACGCCACCGCGCCGAGCAGCGGCAAGAAGGCGCACACACGCACCACCGCAGCGACGCTGGTCAAGTCAATAAGCCAGCCAAGCAGGACCGACCCGATGCCGGCCAAACCGAACGACAAGCCGAAAAACAGGCCTGCTATGGTTCCCACCTTGCCCGGCCCGATGCGGGGAAGCTGCCACTTCACGGCCCAGCATACACCGATGCTGCTCGGGCCCGGACAGTCCCGAATCCAATATCCCGGCGAATCACACCACTTCCAGCTGCAACAGGGCTCCGGCGTGACGATAATCCAGGTCCGCCAGCCTGCACTTCAGGAGCTGTACGCGGAGGAGGAGATCGACTTCGGCACCGAGCTGCAGCTCGTCCCGGAGGAGCTTGGCCTGCTCGTCAAGCACTGGAGCTCCGTCCTGCTGACCCCGGAGCAATTCCGCAAGCAGCGCCACTAGCGGAGCAGCGAACCTTAGCCGAGTGTTCTTCGCAAGAATCGGTAAAGCTCCGGCGCGCGATTTTTGAAACACATCCGCAGCAGGTCTTCAAAGAAAAAATCTAAATTTTGTATAATTAGTGCAAGTCCTATCCCTGCAGCCTAACACCTCAAAACGGCCTTCGGTGCTGCCGAACGAGCAGTCCGGCCTCCGTAACTGCGCATTTCACTATCGGTTCGGCGGATGATTTTTCACAATAATTTCTAAAATGGTTTCGGAATTGCAGATAGATTTCAGGCTCAGAGTTTACATTTCACGTAACATCTTTATACTATGTAGAGGGGACAAACCTTTTTAAATTTACAACGAGGAGGACTTTTTCTGCAAAAGCTCATTAAAGTCGGCATTGTAGGTTATGGCAACTTAGGAAAAGGCGTACAAAAAGCAATTCGCCAAAATCCTGACATGGAACTGGTGGCAGTGTTTACCCGGAGACAGCCGGATCAGCTAAAAGCTAACACTGATGGCATCCGTTTCGAACATATTTCAACGATTGAACAGTACAAAGGCATTATCGATGTCATGATTCTGTGCGGCGGATCGGCTACCGATCTTCCGGAGCAGACTCCGTTCATCGCCAAAATGTTTAATACCGTAGACAGCTTCGATACGCATGCCAAAATCCCTGAGTTTTTCAATGAAGTCAATGCCGCAGCCAAACAAGGCGGTACCCTGAGCGTCATCTCGACAGGCTGGGACCCAGGCTTGTTCTCATTGAACCGCCTGCTTGCCCAGGCTATTTTGCCGGAAGGCACGGACTACACCTTCTGGGGCAAAGGCGTAAGCCAAGGCCACTCCGATGCGATTCGCCGCGTTCCTGGCGTGAAAGCCGGCGTTCAGTACACGGTTCCGGTTGAAGAGGTGCTGACCCGCATCCGTTCCGGCGAAACGCCGGATTTGACGACCCGCGAGAAGCACCTGCGCGAATGCTTTGTGGTCGCAGAGGAAGGCGCCGATCAAGAGGCCATTCGGGAAACCATTGTTAACATGCCGAACTATTTCTCCGACTATGATACGACAGTTAACTTCATCACCGAAGAAGAACTGAAGGCAAATCATCAAGGCATGCCGCACGGCGGCTTCGTTATTCGCAGCGGAAAAACCGGAGAAGGCACCAAACAAATCATCGAATTCGGTCTGAAACTGGAAAGTAATCCGGAATTCACTGCCAGCGTGCTGGTAGCTTACACCAGAGCCGCATACCGCTTGAGCAGCGAGGGCCAAAACGGCGCCAAGACAGTGTTTGACATCCCTCTCGGCTATCTCTCCCCTAAATCGGCAGAGGAACTCCGAGAGGAATTACTGTAACTTTTTGAAATATATGGTTATGAAACCGCTGATTTAGGCAAATTTATGGAAATACACCATTTCTAACACAGCCCTGTTACTTTTTCTAGTAACGGGGCTTTTATTTTTCTAGTTTATTACACTAATTTTTATTAACTTATCATATTAAGTAATATTACATCCCTCCGAATAACCTAATCCAACACAGAAGGACAACTTACCTCATTTTTTCTGTCATATTTCTAATAACTACCTATATTATCCATATTTTGATATAGAGTGTATTAATCGGGTATCAAAATTTTTTTGATTGGCTAATCGCTTCTGTTTTGTTTTAAACTTTATGTTACAAAGTGCAAATATTGCTACGAATAATGCAAAGGAAAAACTTCAAAGTGCAATATTTTGTACAAAAAGTGCAAATACGAATGGCGATAAGGAGTGCTTTTGAACGTGACAACGGTGATTACGGAAGAGCGTCAGACCGAAGCTCAGCAATATGTCCAATCGGTCTATGAATTAGTCATCCAGCGTAACCCTCATGAAAGTGAGTTTCATCAGGCGGTTAAGGAAATCCTCGACTCCCTCACACCTGTATTCGCTAAACATCCCAAGTACATGCAGCACGGCATTTTGGAGCGTATCGTTGAGCCTGAGCGCGTAGTCAGCTTCCGCGTGCCATGGGTTGATGACAACGGGAAAGTGCAAGTGAACCGCGGCTTCCGCGTGCAGTTCAACAGCGCTATCGGACCTTACAAGGGCGGTCTTCGCTTCCATCCTTCGGTTAATGCCAGCATCATCAAGTTCCTTGGCTTTGAGCAAATTTTCAAAAACAGCTTGACCGGCCAACCGATTGGCGGCGGCAAAGGCGGCTCGGACTTCGATCCGAAAGGCAAATCGGACCTTGAAATTATGCGCTTCACCCAAAGCTTCATGACCGAGCTGTACAAGTATCTGGGCCCGGACATCGACGTGCCGGCAGGCGACATCGGCGTAGGCGCGAAGGAAATCGGATTCATGTTCGGCCAATACAAACGTATTCGCGGCGGCAACGAAGCCGGCGTTCTGACAGGCAAAGGGCTTCTTTACGGGGGCAGCCTGACACGTACCGAAGCAACCGGTTATGGCTGTGTCTATTTCGTGAGCGAAATGCTCGCTAGCAAAGGACAAAGCTTCCAAGATAAAACCGTCGTGATTTCCGGCTCCGGGAACGTATCGATTTACGCTATCGAAAAAGCGCAGCAGCTTGGCGCGAAAGTCATCGCATGCAGCGATTCGAACGGCTATATCCACGACCCGCAGGGCATTAACCTGCAAACCGTTAAACGCTTGAAGGAAGTAGAGCGCAAACGGATCAGCGAGTATGTGAAGGAGCATCCGCATGCCGTTTACACCGAAGGCTGCAAAGGCATCTGGTCGATCCCTTGCGATATCGCTCTTCCTTGCGCAACGCAAAACGAAATTGACGAGCAAGCTGCAAAGCTGCTGGTTGAAAACGGCGTCGTTGCCATCGGCGAAGGCGCGAACATGCCTTCCACCCTGGAAGCAATTGAAGTGTTCCTGAACAACCAAGTCTTGTTCGGACCTGCAAAAGCAGCTAACGCAGGCGGCGTTGCTGTATCCGCACTGGAAATGGCACAAAACAGCATGCGTCTGTCCTGGACCTTCGAAGAGGTTGACGCGAAGCTGCACAGCATCATGAAAAACATTTACCAAAGCAGCGTCAGCGCTGCCGAGGAATACGGTCATCCAGGAAATCTGGTTGTTGGCGCAAACATCTCCGGCTTTATTAAAGTCGCCGATGCGATGATCGCTCAAGGCGTCGTGTAAGCCCAGCGATTCTATTCCACAGGTGAACAGCCTATAGGAGCTGAATACGAATTCGGATGCCATCAGCCATGTGCTGCAAATCCGGATTCAATCAAAGAAGAGCCCTGCCACATTCCTGGCAGGGCTCTTCTTCATTTCGGCATTATCGTTTGGCAAGCCGTTCATCCTTCGAGTCGAGCCTCCCGGCAAATCATGTTCTGCGGGATAAGCCATGTTTCCAGCGCGCGGTGCGGAAGCCCTGCTGCGCCTCCGAAAGTATCCCGCCCCGGCTTACCGCAGGCTAACACTCCACTATAGCGAGCACCCGGTCAAAGCGGCGTTCCTGCAAATCTTGATTCCTCATCATAAAATACAAGCAGCCATGCCTAACCCGCCAATGGCTTGGGAATCCCACTCCGGCAATGTGTCGGCCTCGCTGAACACCGCACGGCTTGCGGGAAGCCTGCAGTCGGAAGATAGACCCTCCGGCCATTCTCTCCGCCGGAGAGGCCCCGCCGTTTCGTCAATGTACAGCACCTGCCACCCGGACGTATCATCGGAAAGCACCACACTAGCATACGAGTCGTTATCGTAGAAAAAGTACAGCAGGCCGTTTGAAGGCAGATCCCGCCCTGCGGCCAATGGAGCCAAATCAGTGAGCCGGAATTGAGCAAAAAAGCAAAGCGGCCCCTCTTTCCCGGCAGGCCAGTCGATAGCATCAGGCAAATCCGGATGTCCCCCGAATCTCGCGGCCCCGGCAGGAAGCTGGGCGTGTTTCACCAAGCAAACGTATGCGTGCCGGTCCTCAAGCGTTGATCCGCAACAACTGAGGGACAAGCGTATGGAGCTCTTTAAGAAACGTCTCGCAAGCAAGTGACAGCCTCTTTTTGGCATGAAGCCAGTAAAACTCCACCGGATGCTCGGTCTGCAGCGGAATGGGCACGATATTTCCGGTCATGACGTAAGGATCATTTTTCAAGGAGATGTCCAGATAAAAGCCGATTCCAAGCCCTTCGCTAATGACACGCTTGGATACCTCCGAATGCTTGGAGTGGAACATTTCCCGGATGGGTCCAAATCGCTGGAGCTCCTCCCTGATATGCTCGGAAGTGCCGATAATGGCATGACCGATAATTTCCTCCATAGATAGGCTCTCCTTGGCGGCCAAAGGGGATTTCCCTCCGACGCAGGCCATAATACGGCATTTCATAAATTTCTCGGTTACCAGGTCTTTGAAAGCCATTTCCTCCGGTGTTCCAATGAAACCCAAATCCCAGTCCCCGGATACAAGCCGCTCTTCAATCTCCGCCGGGTGACTTTCGATAATTTGCAGCTCTACAAAAGGGTATTTCTCCGAATAGCTTGTCAGCAGTTTAGGCAAAAAGCTGGTGCACGCCCCGAAGGTGGCTCCGATAACGAGCCGCTCATTGATAAGCGAGCTGTTCAGTCTGGCCGCTTCCCCGAATTGATCCCATTTGACCAAAATCTCCTCCGCCAACTGGATCAGATTGTGGCCTACGGCCGTTGGACGGGTCCCTGAGCGAGTTCGGGTGAAGATGGCTAATCCAATTTCATCCTCCAGGGCTGAAATGGAATTGCTGATGTTCGGCTGCGACAGATGAAGCTTCTCCGCGGCCAATGTGATGGAACCGTTATGCGCGACCTCGACCAAGTATCTAAGCTGTTCTATGCGCACGTTCAAACCCCTCTCCGGTCATAAGTCCTGGTTATGGAACCATTGTGTTTTTATATTTTACATTGTAATTCGGAATATGTAACAATTCAATTACTAATTCATTGTATTTCTATCGGAAATTAATATTTTAAAAAATTTCCGGCAGGCTGCCGGCGGCCGCTTTAGCCTGTTTCATTTATTTTATTCATTATTGAAGGGTTGTGATCATCACGATGAGCGAACCAATGGCTCCATTTTTATTTGCTAGACGTGTTCCGCAAACCGCTCCGATGGGAGCCGCGCAAGCCGCTAATCGGACCGATGTCGTTCCGCTCTCCTACGGCTCTCCTGTGTCCGACGCCTTTCCCTATGAAGCGCTCCAGCAGTCGGCGGCGCAGGCGATTCTGGTTCAAGGCCCTGCCGCACTACAGTATTCCGGAGCTAATGGGCCGGAGCTGGTGCGCACATGGATTGCAGCCCGCTCTGCGCTGCGGGGCATCCAGGCCGCGCCTGAGAATGTACTCGTCACCTATGGCTCCGGCCAAGCGATTGATTTCGCCTGCCGCGCAATTCTGGAGCCGGGGGACCACGTATGGGTGGAGTCGCCGACGTTCTTCGGGGCATTAAATACATTCCGAGCCAGCGAAGCGAAATTGACATCCTTTCCTATCGACGAAGACGGCTTGCGGGTCGATCTGGTGGAAGCAGCGCTGGAACAGGCGGTCCGCACGGGGCAACCGCTGCCGAAGCTGCTATACTGCATCCCGAATTACCATAACCCGGGTGGCGTCAGCTTGTCGGCCGAACGCCGCAAGCGGCTTGCGGCGCTGGCCGAAGCCTACAATTTCTTCATTCTGGAGGATGACGCCTACTCGGAGCTCAATTTCGAAGACAGCTATTTGCCCGCTATATACGCATCAGCCCCGCGGCGAACGATCTATCTGGGCACCTTCTCCAAGACGATCGCGCCTGGCATCAGAGTCGGCTGGGCCATTGCTTCGCAGGAGGCTATCGGCAAGCTGGGAACCTTCTTCCACGGCAGCCGTGCCAGCGTATTCACCCAGCAAATTGTCGGTAATTTATTGCAGAGCTATTCCCTGGAGGAGCACATCGGCGGGCTTATCAACCGTTACCGTCGGCAGCGGGACAGCCTGCTCCACGCCCTGGACAAGCACTTTGGCGAGGCGATTGAATACACAGTTCCTCAGGGCGGCTTCTTCGTCTGGCTGCGATTCAAGGAAGCAGTCGACACCGGCGAGCTCGTCCGCTATGCGGCTGAGCACGGCGTCAGCTTCATCGATGGCAGACAATTTTATTTGTCGCCGAACGATGGGGCGCGCTACGCCCGGCTGTCCTTCAGCTACTGCGAGGAGGAGGCTCTGGAGCTGGGGGTCAGCCGGCTGGCCGAGGCGTATGAGGCATATCTGGCCGATACGGACCGCAGTCGGGGGGCATAACACCAGGCTCCGGACGGCCCCGCGTGAAGAGCGGAACAGCATCCGGCTTCATCGGCCGAAGAGCCGGAGCAGCACCCTATCCATTCAACAGGCGGCATACCGCTTACATTTCCCATTCACAGGAGGATGACATGATGAAACAGTATCGATCCACAGCAGTTTATGTGTTGCTTTTGGCGGTCTTTGGCCTGCTGCTGGCAGCTTGCGGCGGCGGCACTTCACCCGGCACAGGCAGCACAGGCAGCGCAGCAGGCGCACCGGCTTCCCCCGCCTCTACGGCTCCGAAGCCGGATGCAGACAAATACAAAGGTGTCGTCGTCCGTCTGGAGGGCAGTCAGGTTGGCCCGATGATCATCGGCAAAGAGAAGGGCTGGTTTGCCGAGGAGCTGGGCAAATACGGGGCAACGGTCGAATTCCAGACGCTCGCCAGCGCGTCGCAATACAACGAAGCGCTCGCAGCGGGACGGCTGGACATTGTCCGCACCGGCTATATCGGCACCATTACCGCCCAAGCGGCCGGCATCGGGTTCAAGGTGCTTGCCGAGGGCAGCAGCGGCGCGCCGGACGCGATTCTCGTTCCGGCCTCCAGCCCGATTCAATCGGTGAAGGACTTGAAGGGCAAGAAGGTCGCTGTCGCCAAAGGAAGCAGCTCGTGGGGGCTTCTGCAGCACGCGCTGAAGAAGGAAGGCATTTCCCCGAACGACGTGCAGCTTGTGAATTTGCAGCCAAACGACGCGCAAGCCGCCTATAAGGGCGGTCAAGTGGACGCCTGGGTGATTTTTGAGCCATATCGCAGCCAGGAAACGACCAGCGGCTCACGCATTGTCGCCGAATCAAGCACGCTGGGCATTTTTACCCCGGGTTACGTGATGGCCCGCACTGAATTTGCAGATAAGTACCCGGAGCTTACTGTAGCGTTCCTCAAGGCGTACCAGCGCTCCATTGACTGGCAAAAAGCCAATCTGGAGGAGGCCATTGAGTTGAATGCCAAGGTGAAAAATGCGAGCAAGGACACGATTCGCGTCTCCCTGGCCAACCCCAGCTCGGCGCCGACGAACGCTCCGGTTTCGGCGGAAGCGACGAAATTCCAGCAGCAGACAGCGGATTTCATGTTTGACCTGGGCGAAATCAAGAAAAAGGTGGATGTCTCCCAAGTCATCGACAATTCCTTCATCGAGAAGGCGTTGAAAGAATTCAAGGCCGACGTGTCTAAAAAATAAACGGATGGAAGTGTCTTGTTCATGAACCAGCTAAACCAGCAAATGAATTTGGGCGCCTTCTTGTTTACCTTCGGGCATCATTTTGCCGCATGGCGCCATCCCCGGACAGATATAAGTGAAATTATAAGCATCGACTACTATCGGGAAATTGCGGCGAGTGCCGAACGCGGCAAGCTGGATATGCTGTTCCTGGCCGACTCCGGCTCCATTCCGGTGAGCGATGCGGAGTCCAGCGCCCGCTTCGTGTACCCGGAGGCGACGGCCGTTCTCGGCGCATTGGCAGCCATGACCGACAAAATCGGTCTGGCCGCGACGGTTTCTACAACCTTCAACGACCCCTATAATGTCGCCAGACGGTTCTCGACACTGGATCATCTCAGCCGGGGCCGCGCAGCCTGGAATGTCGTCACCTCGACGAAGGAGGGCGACGCGCTCAACTACAGCATGGATAAGCTGCCGGAGCACGGCTCCCGCTATGAGCGGGCGCAGGAGTTCCTCGACGTCGCCAACGCGCTCTGGGACAGCTGGGAGGACGAGGCTCTGTTGTGGGACAAGCGGGGCGGCGTGTTCGCTGACAAGACGAAGGTGCATCTGCTGGAGCATCAGGGCGCTTCCTTCTCTGTGCTGGGGCCGCTCAACATTCCCCGCTCCCCGCAAGGACGCCCGGTCATTATTCAGGCCGGGACCTCCCCAGCAGGCTCCAGGTTTGCGGCGCGCGGTGCAGATATTATCTTTACAGCCTGCGAGGATAAGGATGAGGCGATCCGCTTCTATTCTCACGTGAAGGGCCTGCTTCCCGAATTCGGGCGAACCCCGGACGAAGTGAAAATTATGCCCGGCCTGATGTTCTTCGTCGGCGCAACCGAGGCAGAGGCCAAGGCCAAGGAAGCGGAATTTTATGACCTGATCCTGCCGTCAGCCGGCGTCACCTATTTGTCGCGGATGCTGAATGCGGACCTGACCGGCTATTCGCTTGACGAAGAGCTGCCGGACATTAATCTGGAGGGCAACACCAGCCGGGCCAGAATCATTGTGGACACGGCGCGCCGGACGAAGCAGACCATCCGGGAGCTGGGCCTTCATTTTGCCGTCGCCCGCGGCCATATGAAGGTCACCGGCACCCCGGCGCAAATCGCCGACCTGATGGAGGACTGGTTCCGCAGCGCGGCGTGCGACGGCTTCAACATCATGCCCCCGCTGCTTCCGGGCGGCATGGGCGAGTTCGTGGATTACGTCGTTCCCGAGCTGCAGCGCAGAGGCCTGTTCCGTACCGAATATACGGGGAATACGCTGCGGGATCACCTGGGTCTGGCTCGGCCCGTCAGCCAATTTGCGGCGCACGCAGGCTCGGGTGCCGAATCTGGCGCAGCACAAGAGGAGGCCGCACAATGAGCACGGCAGGGAAACAATTGAAGCTGGGGCTGTTCATTCAAAGCGCAGGCCACCATGCGGCCGCATGGAGACACCCCGAAGCAGCAACAGGACAAAGCCACAACGTCCGTTATTACCAGCAGCTGGCCCGGACGGCCGAACGGGGAACGTTCGATCTGATTTTCCTGGCGGATGATCTGGCTGTCCCTCTGCCCTTCAAGTCCGCGCTGACGGATCGTTACGGCAAGCTGGAGCCGCTGACGCTGCTGGCGAACCTCGCCGCCGTCACCGAGCATATCGGCCTGGCCGCTACCTTGTCCACTACCTTTAACGAGCCGTATCATGCAGCGCGCAAGTTCGCCTCCCTGGATCACATTAGCGGCGGGCGGGCGGCTTGGAACGTCGTCACCTCGGCCCTGCATGACGAAGCCCGTAACTTTGGGCAGCAGGAAATTCCGGAGCATGATCTGCGCTATGACCGCGCCGACGAATTCGTACAGGTAGCTGCGGGCTTGTGGGACAGCTGGGAGGAGGATGCGGTTCTGGCGGACAAGGAAAGCGGGCGCTACTTCGATGCGGAGAAGGTGCACGTCTTGAACCACCAAGGAACGTTCTTCTCGGTTCGAGGTCCGCTGAATGTCGCCCGGCCGATTCAAGGGCGTCCGGTGATCATTCAGGCCGGCTCCTCCGGCACAGGGCAGCAATTTGCCGCCAAGCATGCCGAGATTGTGTTCACGGTGCAGAACGATCTTGCGCAGGCCAAGCAATTCTACAAGCAAGTAAAGCAACTGGCCCAGACACACGGCCGTTCGGCCGACGATATCAAAATTTTGCCCGGCCTGTTCCCAATCATTGGGCACACACCCGAGGAGGCGGAAGCCCGCTTCCAGCAGCTTCAAGGACTGGTGGACCGCGGAATCGGAACCGCACTGCTCGGCGGCGTGTTCGACAACATCGACCTGTCCGGCTATGCGGATGACGAGCCGTTCCCGGAGCTGCAGGATGCTCACGGCACCCGCAGCCGCTTCCAGCTCGTTATGGACACGGCCAGACGAGAAGGTCTGACCGTCCGCGAGGTGTACCTGCGCTTCGCCTCAGCACGCGGGCATCTGACCGTCATCGGCACGCCGGAGCAGATTGCGGATCGCATGGAGCAGTGGCTGAACGAGGAAGCCGCGGACGGCTTCAACATTATGCCGCCCTTTATGCCGGGCGGATTGGACGAATTCGTGGACAAGGTCATTCCGCTGCTGCGGCAGCGCGGGTTGTTCCGCACCGAATATGAGGGCCGCACATTGCGGGAAAATCTGGGCCTCCCCCGGCCGGCCAGCCGTTATGCTCAGGCGGCAGGCGAAGGTGAAGCATGAGCGCCGTTACAGCCACAGGCCGGCTGGAGCTTATCGGGGTGAGCAAAAGCTTCCGCGCTGCCGACATCAACCATGTGCTGGCCGATATTCACCTGGGCATCAGCCCCGGCCAGCTTGTGACCATCATCGGCCCTAGCGGCTGCGGCAAAAGCACCCTGCTCAAAATCATTGCCGGGCTGGACTCGGATTATGAAGGCACAGTGCTGCTGGACGGGACGGATGCCGGCGGGCCGAGCCGTAAGAAAGGGTTTATTTTTCAAGAGCATCGGCTGTTCCCGTGGCTGACGGTCGAGGAGAACATCGCAGCGGACCAATCGCTGCGCAGCGCGGAGATCCGCCAGAGGGTGGACGAAATGATCGGGCTGGTTCGCTTGAACGGGTTTGAACGGGCGTATCCCAAGGAGCTGTCCGGAGGCATGTCCCAGCGGGTCGCCATCGCCCGGGCGCTGATGCAGAGCCCGCAGGTGCTTCTGCTGGACGAGCCATTCGGCGCGCTCGACGCGTTCACGCGGGCGCATATGCAGGAAGCGCTGCTCGATATTTGGCGCACAAACCGGACCACCATGCTGCTGGTTACCCACGATTTGGACGAGGCCGTCTTCTTAGCAGAGAAAATCGTCGTCATGGACGCCCGTCCGGGACGGGTGAAGCAGGTCCTCTCCAATGATCTGCCCTACCCGCGCACACGGTATGGAGCAGGCTTCCAGCAGCTGCGGGCGCAGGTGCAGCGGGTGCTGGAGCAGCCTGGAGATACGGATGAAGGCTGGACGATTTAAAGCATGACACCGATGACGTGCATGATAAAGGAGATCTTATGAAAATATCGCGAAAATGGTGGAAAGGATCCATCATCCCCATCCTCGTGCTGCTCGTCTGGCAGTGGGCCTCCCTCTCGGGAGCTGCCGATCCTAAGCTGTTTCCGGCGCCCAGCTCGATCTTCGGGGACTTGTACGGCATGATCGTATCGGGGGAATTGTACTTTCACATCCGCATCAGCATCGTACGCGCCGCCCTCGGTTTTCTGCTTGGCGGCACACTGGGGCTGCTGGTCGGCCTGCTGGTCGGCATGTCTGTACATGCCGAGGAACTGGTTGATCCGTCTGTGCAAATGCTGCGGACCGTGCCCTTGCTTTCTATTACGCCCTTGTTCATCCTGTGGTTCGGCTTCGGCGAGCTGTCCAAGGTGCTGCTGATTGCGATGGGGGCCTTCTTCCCGTTATACGTCAATACGTTTCTCGGGGTACGCAATGTGGACAAAAAGCTGTACGATGTGGCGCGCGTGCTGGAGTTCAGCTGGTTCAAGCAGGCGACCAAGCTGATGCTCCCTGCAGCCCTGCCGAATGTGCTGCTGGGCCTCCGGCTGTCGCTCAGCATCTCCTGGCTGTGCCTGGTAGTGGCGGAGCTGATGGGAGCGGACAGCGGCGTCGGCTTCCTGATTCAAGACGCGCGCTCCTATGTTCGGACCGGAGCCGTATTTGTCGGCATCTTCGTCTTCGCGGCGGTCGGCAAGCTGGCCGATTCAGTGGTGCGCCTGCTGGAGCGCAGGCTGCTGCGCTGGCAGGATAACTACCGGGGATAACCCGTGCCCTGCTGCGAGATTCTGCCAATTGCGTACTGCAGCACCGTAAATTGAAATGGAGGGCAGGAGGACTGGAGCAGGCCTACCGCTACGACATCCACTTGCCGCCGCAAGCCGATGTCGGAAGCAAATCGGCGTGATTTTGCCGCATGGCGCTATGAAGACCTTCACGCAGAACGAGTAGAGTAAGCTCCACCCGCCCAGCCTTCTTATTCGCTTGAGCCTAACCTCCGCGGTCTGCAATTTGCGGCACGCGGCGCTGATATTCCCTTGATGCAGCGTTAATCCCCCCTTAACAGTGGCATGATATACTTGGCTTGTTCGCCACACTACCTTAACCAAAGGATGACGCTTATGGGAATTCATACGTATTTTCGGTCGCTGAACGAGCTGGAACGCATCATACGCTGCCCTGGCAAATTCAAATTTGAAGAGCACAGCGTGTCGGCCCATTCCTGGAAAGTGGTGCAGTATGCCAAAACCTTGGCCGATATCGAAGAAATGCACGGGGTACCGGTTAATTGGAAGAAGCTCTATGAGATTACAAGCAGCCACGATTACGGGGAAATCTTCATCGGGGACATCAAAACACCAGTGAAGCACTCTTCTCCGGAGCTAAGGCTTCTGATCCAGCAGGTGGAAGAAGGCATGGTGGATCATTTCATCAACGAGCACATCCCGGAGGAGTTCAAAAGCATCTTCCGCAGGCAGCTCCGCGAAGGCAAGGACAACTCCGTCGAAGGGCTCATTCTGGAGGTCGCCGATAAAATGGACCAGGTATACGAAGCGTTTGCCGAGCTGCAGCGCGGGAACACGGAGAAGGAATTTGTCGTGATGTACCGCAACGCCTTAATCAAAATCAAGCAGATTCGGCTGCACTGCGTAGATTATTTCCTGACGCACATCCTGCCGGACATGGTCAATGAGGAATCGATGTCCCCGATTAACATCAAGCAAATTACGGAAGAGGCCTTATCGCAATAACGGGACGCCCTCAAGCTTCCGGCTTACAGTGCATCCTGTGGGCGCTTATACTTACGGGGCCATAACGTGTAACTGAAGCTTATTGCAAAATCGACAGCTACGATAATCGACCACAGCTGAATAACCTGTTTCACCTCCTCGGTGCGATCCGCTGCATTCACCATCAGAATCATGCCGTACAGCAAGGTACACCCGACGGCCCACGCCGCGAAATGACGGAACCAGCTTCTTCGTTCCCGGCTGGCGTGCTCTTTGCCGTAGACGGCGGTTTTTTGCGGCGGCGGTCCTCCGGCGAACCGGTGCGCAAAGCGGACATCGGCGCCTTTAATCATCGCATGCCCGAATACCAGCGAAACCCCGATATAAACGGCGGCCAGGCCATGAGCATAGGTTGCCTCCGCCCCGCTGCGCAAATGCAGGACCGTCACGATCAGCAGAACCACATCGATGACCGGCGTGCAGAAGAACAGCGCCATCCCCGTCTTCGGAAGCCGGAAAATATATCGGCACACCAGTCCCGCCAATACGAATACCCAGAACCCGATTTCGCAGGCGATAATTATGGGAATCATGCTCCCCACTCCTTTTTTAGAACAATTGTATTAAAAAAGCTAGCTTTATTATAACGGATTCTTTTTAAAATACAACTGTGTTATAATAAAAACATGCCAAAAATTGTCGATCATGCGAAGCGAAAAGAACAAATTGCGGAGGCCACCTGGCAGGTCATTCGCCGGGAAGGGCTTGACGGTGTATCCGTGCGCCGCATTGCAGAAGAGATGGGAATATCCCTCGGGGCGCTGCGGCATTATTTCGATTCACAGGAGGAGCTGCTGGCCTTTGCCATGCGGCTTATCTCCAGCCGGGTCCATGCGCGGATTAGAAGCCTGCCGTTCACCGGGCACCCCCGTCAAGATTTGGAGCAAGCCATCGCCCAAATCGCGCCGCTGGATGAAGAGCGAATCGCGGAATGCGAAGTGTGGCTGGCGTTCGCCGGAAAGGCCGTGTCCGATGACACGATACGGGCGTTAAGCCAGGAGGTCCACGAGCAAATCTACCACGGCTTGCGGCAAACCATCGATTCGCTGATTCTCCAAGGCCTGCTGAAGCCCGGTATTGACCCGGAGCAGGAAACCCGGCGGCTTCACGCTCTTATCGATGGCCTTGTGGTCCACTGCACGACCTACCCCGATCTGTTCCGTACAGATGATCTGATGCAGACGGTCTCCTACCACCTGGATACTCTCTTCGTCCAGCCATAAGGGCACACGCTTGCCCAGGTACGAGAGGATTCGTCACCGGATTAGCCTCGTTGCCTACCTACAAGCTATGATTCGGCCGCACCGGATATGTCGTTTGTCACGCGGCCGCTTCCAACGCGCGCGAATCCCACGCCTCGCGTTGCAGCACGGCGTGGCGGTCGGTCCGACCCCACGCGCACCCTGCTTCCGGGCGCAAATGATACGAAGCGAATGCCAAGGCAAAGGCCGGTCCCCCGAAGGGAGTCCGGCCTTTGCCTTGCTTTTCAACAAAACTGCCTATGAATCGAGGTCCGTTGCAGCGCACGAAGCGGTGCGGCTACGCAAAGCCCCGGTTTAGTTTTTGCACACGACATCCGTGACTGTGGTTTGTTTCCCGTATTTGTTCGTCGCCAGAAATGTGATTTGGTTTGCGCCCTTCGTCAAGCTGATCGATTTGGACGACTGCCACGAGCTTTGCAGCTCGTCGTTGATATACACGCTAGGCGATGTATCGTTCTTATCACTTACCGTCCATGTCAGCGTTATAGTCGAGGCCGATGTTGTTGTCGGCACGTAGCCCGGAGTCAGCTTCGACGCGGGCGGGTTGAAGTAGACGGTCTTCGCAATAACGGTTTGCTTGCCGCTGGAATTGACCGTTTTGAACTCCAGATGGTTCTCCCCCTGCTCCAGCGTAAGCGCCGCGCTCGTCTGCCAGCTGGAATACTCTTTGCCGTTTATGTAGACCTGCGGAGACGTATCGTTTTTATCCTTCGCCGTCCAGGACACGTTCAGCGTCTGCGTCTCGGTTTCGGCCGGAGAAGGCAGGCGGGCGATCACCCAGCTGGCTCCGGTCCTATCTGAAGATCAGCCGTCTGAAAACCGTCCTTGCGAGAACGGCAGACGAATGACGGCGACCCTGGCGCCCGATGAAACGCGTCTAAGCCCATGAAAAACCCCTTTATCAGAGACATCCCGTTCAATCCGGTAGGTTTCTGCATAAAGGGGACTTGTGCTGCTTCTCCCGCCGCGGCCCGTTCTGACTGTCCCGTTTCCTTCGCTTTCCTTATCCGGGAACCGCCAAGCGTTAGCCTTCGATGATGATCTGTTCTAACTTGAGAGCAACCGGGTTGGCGATCGTATCCCCGACCGGGCACTTACTCTCCAAAAATTGTATAAATTGCTCGATATTCTCCCTGGGAGAATCGGTTTTGATGCGGAACGAATAACGGATCTCAGCGTAGCCCGGACGAACCTCGGAACGATTAAAAAAACCGTCCAAATCAAGATCGCCCTCAACATCAACTTGGAAGTCGTCAAGCTTCACCCCGAACTTGGGCGCATAGACCCGGGCAACAATAGATTGGCATGCCCCGAGTGAGGCCAACAACGCCTCGACCGGATTCATTCCTGTATCTGTTCCGCCCAAGCTCTTCGGCTCATCGATTGTCAGCTCGAAGTGTCTCGCACGTGTTTTCACTTTAACACCATCCTGCAAATGCGCTGTTGCTTTGAAGGTCTGAACGGATGCCATGGTATACTCTCCTTTATCGGTTATATTCATACTATTTATATAGGAATAGTTTTAATTTTAGCAATGGAAGTCCTTTCCTGTCAATCCTAATCTGAATAGCTGCCCCATTTGGAGGATTATGGCGAAGATCGTCGAATAAAAATGAGTATGACAAAAACGCGGATATTCACCATAACCTTTCTCTTTATATTGATCATCACCAGCTTTCGGCTGGCCTGGATTTATTCGGACTGGCCGTCCGAACGACCGCTTGCCGTGGACGGTGTACTCGATCTTCGAGATACCTCGCTGAATCGACCGATTCTGCTGGAGGGCGAATGGACGTTCTATCCCGGGCGGTTTCTGCTGCGCGAAAATCCCGATTCCCCTCGGACAGGAGGGGTCTCCCTTACTCTGCCCGGCTCGTGGAAGGGACAGCTTGCCGATCCGGAGCAGACGACCGGCTATGGAAGCTACCAATTGTTCATCCAGTTCGAAGCTCCCGGCGAAAAAAGACTGGCGATTGCGATGCCCAGTACGGCAACGTCCTCCGAGCTGTACGTGGATGGCGTCAAGCTGGGGGCGGCCGGCGTGCCGGGCACAACAGCCGACGAAACGGACGCTTTCGAAGGCCCGTATAATGTCGTGTTTTGGACTGATAAATCTGAAATAGAGATTGTTATCCATGCCGCCAATTTCGGCAATTTGGTCCAGGGCGGACTGCTCAATTCGATTCAGTTCGGAACCGAGAACGTTGTCATGGGCCACAAGCAGTTTTCCATGTCCATGCAATTGCTGGTTTGCGTGTTCCTGCTCATTCATGTGGTGTATGCGCTCATTCTGTACATCATGGGGGCGCGGTACCGGGCGCTGCTTTCTCTTGCTCTAATGATGATTAGCGCCGCTCTGTCTGTCCTCGTAACAGACGATAAGCTGCTGCTTGCCTGGCTGAAATTGCCTTATTCCGTCAGCTTAAAGCTGAACATCCTCAGCTATATCTGGGTAGCGGCCCTGCTGATCCTCTGCGTGCACCAGCTCTATCCCAAGCTGCAGAAGCGGCCCTGGCACATGTACTACGGGGCGATCGTTCTGGGCGTGACCATTGTGGTTATACTGCTGCCGTCAACCTATGCCTCCATTGTGGACCTGTACACCATTCCTATCATGCTCGCAGGGTTCCTCTATGTACCGGTCTTGACCCTGCGCGCTACACTGCGGTTTGACGGAGACGCGATTTTTTTATGGCTCGTGTTTGTCAGCTCGGCTATCAATTTGAGCTGGGGCCTTATGTATAATTTCAACTACGGCTTACGGTCCATTCATTTTTACCCGGTAGACTTTATCGTTATGTTTCTGGCTTTTGCCTCCTACTGGTTCAGATTGTACTTCCGGAATTTGCAGCAAACGGCGCAGCTGGCTTCAGAGCTGCAGAAAGCGGATAAGCAAAAAAATGATTTCCTCGCCAACACCTCCCATGAGCTTCGTAACCCTTTGCATGGGATGATTAATATTGCGCGCAGCGTGTTAGAGGAACAAGCTGTCCGCCCTGCGGGCCGGGAAAGGCTTGAACTGCTTGTTCGCGTCGGGAAGCGCATGTCCTTGCTGCTGAATGACCTTATGGACTTGGACCGGCTGCAGGCCAAGGGACTGCGCCTCCAACCGAAAGCCATACAAGCACAGGCGGCAACGGCGGGCGTTATCGATATGATGGATTTTATGCTGGAGGGCAAGCCCCTTGAGCTGCGCAATGAGATTCCCGAATCGTTCCCTCCGGTTCTGGCCGATGAGAACAGACTGGTCCAAATTTTATTCAACCTGATTCATAATGCGGTTAAGTTTACAGCACAAGGCCATATCACGATTCGGGCGGCCGTTCAGGAGAAGCTGGCGGTCCTTGAGGTGGAGGACACCGGAATCGGGATCGAGCCGGAGGCGCAGCAGCGGCTTTTTGAGCCCTATGAACAAGCAGATTCCAGCATAACCGCCCTTGGCGGCGGAATCGGCCTCGGCCTAAGCATCAGCCGGCAGCTGGCCGAGCTGCACGGCGGCACGCTGGAGGTACAGTCGGGGCCGGGACAAGGCTCTATTTTCAGGCTTACCCTGCCCTTGGCTTCGGAAGCAGCACCGCCTGCGCCCCTGCCTGCGCCGGGAGAAAACGACTGGAAGGGCGCGGCGAAGCAAACCGCTGCAGAAGCAGCCTCCGATTCAGAGTCTTCCGATGCAGTATTGGAAGCCAGAACAATTAGACCCCGAGTGCTCGTCGTGGATGACGATCCTGTGAATCTGCGGATTCTGGAAGGAATGCTGCCCAAGCAGCGCTATGAGGTTACTGCTGTGTATTCCGGGCATGATGCCATGAAGCTCATAGACGAGGAGGAATGGGATTTGGTTGTGTCGGATGTCATGATGCCCCGCATGTCCGGCTACGAGCTGACACAAACGATACGGCTGCGCTTCTCGATGTCAGAGCTGCCCGTGCTGCTCCTGACAGCCCGCAGCCAGCCCGAGGATATAGCCGCCGGTTTTCTGGCCGGGGCCAATGATTATGTGACCAAGCCCGCCGACAGCCTGGAGCTGCAGCATCGCGTACGGGCACTCACGGAGCTGAAGCTGTCGGCCGGTGAACGGCTGCGGATGGAAGCGGCTTGGCTGCAAGCCCAGGTTCAGCCGCATTTCCTGTTCAACACGCTTAACTCCATCGCGGCCCTGAGCCAAATCGACATCGGACGCATGAGATCCCTGCTGGATGTATTCGGCAAATATTTGCGGGCCAGCTTCGATTTCCGCAATTCCGAGCGGGTAGTGCCGTTGATGCAGGAGCTGTCACTGGTCAAAGCCTATCTGTTTATCGAGCAGGAACGCTTCGGCAATCGGCTCCATGTGCAGTGGGAGGTGCCCGATCGGCTGCTGTCTGCTCCGCTCCCCCCTCTGTCAATCCAGACCCTGGTTGAGAACGCAGTCCATCACGGTGTACTGAGACGGATTGAGGGAGGAACCGTGCATATTGCAGCTGAAGAACGCAGCCACCATATCGAAATCCGGGTATCGGACGACGGCATCGGCATGGAGGATCATATTTTGAAGCAGGTGCTGGAGGATATGTCCGGGGAAAGCCCCGGCATAGGGCTTCGCAACACAGACCGCCGCCTTCGCCAAATCTACGGCAGAGGCCTCAGCATCAGCAGTGCTCCGTGCCAAGGCACAACAATCACGTTCAGAGCGGGCAAGCCCTGAGTGCGAATTGTTGCCCGCTCTTGAGCAAGCAAGGATGAACCCACGAATGGAGCTCGTGCTGATTTCGAGCTGGCTCCGGCCTTAACGTCAGCACGATCGCTCCCCCTCAGGAGGAAGGATTGTATCGAAGATATTCTGAATCATTCTGAATGAAGATCCGGGTCTGAACCAAACCCAAAAGGTGGATAGCTACAACCCTGCTGTTTGCAGCTTGTTGGCGGTTATTTGCAAATCGATGATGTCGAATTCTTTAAATAGAGTCAAGCGCCTGACTGTACAAATCTATATCCATTGCAGGAACGGTCCCAAGGTTTTGTAGTTGAGTGAATAATTTAATAAAAAAGAAAATCCAAGTCTCCTCTTTTGAACTTGTATCAAATGTCCCATCCGGTTGTAGAAGAAATGAACCGCTGTCCAATGTACAGCCAATGTTGAGCCGTTGCAAAGGTTCCAACGCTCCGGTTACCTCCTGAAATGACTTTCCAAATGGTGGTTTCCAGTCTGAAGAAGTAGTAATTATACCAGCTACAATGTCGAAAACTGGCCGTGGTGGATAAGTACCACCAGCATGAACAATAGGTACAGATGTCCGTTTGAGCGCACGAACCGACTTTGCCTTCTTAGCAGCATATTCAATATGCTGTTTGTTTAATGTTTGTTTTACTTCAAAAATTGCATAGACACTCTCAGCCGGAATATATTTGACACCAGCATGACAAAAAACGAATGGGGAGTACTGTTGATCGTAAATGACCAGATCAATTTGGTCACTACGTGTCCCAGTATGATCCACAATAAAGGCAGTATCTACACAGTATCTGTTCGGCAAATAAGTACCAAGAAACTCGATCCAACTGAATTCAACAGCATTCCCTTTGGTCGGGGCATGTGTAACATGCTTGCGTATGAGAGATAATTTCATAAGCATGTCCTGCTGCATTTCAAGAAACAATTCTTTCATATTCACTTTATTAGTCATAACACTCCTCCTACCAAATGATGTCTCTCCAATATTCTTGAGAACGACTTTTTCTCGCTTTTTTCTGAATAGATTTTTGGTACTTGTACAGGTCATCAGAGATGATATTGTTTGTATTTTGCTCCACACTCCCGAATTTGCATGTTCCTGCTATTGAATTTTTACAAACTAAGGTCCACCGATAACAGCAACAAAACGCAAGAGAATTGCTCCCGAAATTAGTCTTTCCCCTGCTCACAAACAAAGGATTCGCCATGCCTGTTTGTGAATGACCGCAAGCAAAGCATCCGAGCATTCAACAACAACCTGATCCGACTGCCTGACTGCGGCTGGTTCCGGAGTTCCTGCAACTGCTTTCCTCGGGTTCATGTTTGCAAGCTGTTGACAGAAAAGCCCAAAGAGGGCTGCGACAGGTTACATGCTCATAACCTGTCACAACCCCCAAACCCGCGTCCGACGCGGCCTCTCAGCTCTTACTTTTCCCCCGTCGCAACCGGATTGTCGGGATAGCTGATCCAATCGCTCCAGCTACCCGCATACAGCTTCACATGGGGAAAGCCCGCTTCCTGCAGGGCCAGCACGTTCGGGCAGGCGGTGACGCCGGAGCCGCAGTACACGACAATTTCCTTGTCCTTGTCCAAACCCGCCAATCGCTGCTGCTGTCCCTCCAGCCGCTTCCAGCGGCCATTCTCGTCCAGCACGCCCTTCCAGAACAGATTGACCGCGCCCGGAATATGGCCCGCCGCCTTATCAATCGGCTCCTCCAGCCCCAGATATCGGCGCTCCTCGCGGGAGTCCAGCAGTACGGTGCCGCTTGCCCCGAGGCGCGACCGGACCTCCTCCGCGCTGAGCAGCATATCCGGCTGCAGCTCGGGGATGTACTGCTTCGGTACGGCGATCGCAGGCGGCGCAGCCGTCACCGGATAGCCCTCCTGCCGCCACTGGCTGAAGCCGCCGTCCATGACATACACCTGCTCGTGTCCCAGATAACGCAGCAGCCACCACAACCGGGACGCCATCGCCCCGCCCTGATCGTCGTACGCAACGATACGCGTCTGGCGGTCAATGCCGTGACGGCCCAGAAGGCCGGCCAGCTCGTCCATATCCGGCAGCGGATGCCGCCCCCCATGAGCCGTAACCGGCGCAGACAGCTCCCGCTCCAAATCGAAATACCGCGCGCCCGGGATATGCCCCTGCTCGTACGCCGTACGCCCCGCATCGGGCTGGCCCAGCACAAAGCGGCAGTCCGCAATGACCAGATCCTGCTCATACAGCCGGGCCAGCAGCCACTGCTTGCTTACGATTGCTTTCATTTCTTCTCCCCGCTCTCGTCTGAATTGTCCAGCTGTTTCCATTATACCGTGAACAACCACACAATGCATGGCGGGAAAGCACGGCGATTGCCTATTCCAACGAACGGCGCTCTATCCCAGCCGCCTTCATAACAGCGCCCTGGATAGGCGCGTTTCATTTGCCTGAACCGACTCTTCAAAATTCATCCGACCGCCACACCATCCCTGACACACAGCTGTCAGTATTGGTGGTTTACACTTGGTCTACCACCGACGGAAACAAGATGGCGGGACGCCGCTGCGGATCGGATATGGAGTAAAAGGGGTAGGAACAAAATGGTCAAAACGAAACAAAATATCGGTTTCATTATGGCAGGACTGCTGCTCTCGATTCTGATGGCGTCGATGGACAATACCATTGTCGCTACCGCCATGGGGACCATTGTCGGAGAAATGGGAGGCCTCGACAAATTCGTATGGGTCACCTCGGCCTATATGGCAGCGGAGATGGCCGGGATGCCGATTTTCGGGAAGCTGTCGGATATGTACGGGCGCAAACGGTTTTTCGTCTTCGGCATCCTCGTTTTTATGCTGGGCTCGGCGTTAAGCGGCACAGCGGAATCCATTGTCCAGCTGAGCTTGTACCGGGCGGTACAGGGCATCGGTGCCGGAGCGATGGTTTCAATTGCATTTACCATCATGTTCGATGTCATCGCACCCAAGGACAGAGGGAAAATGACCGGGGCATTCGGCGCCGTATTCGGCTTGTCCAGTGTGGCCGCCCCCCTGCTCGGCGGCTACATTACCGATCAAATTCATTGGGCCTGGATTTTCTATATTAACCTGCCGCTCGGCCTGATTGCCTTTCTGTTCGTTACATTGTTCTACAAAGAATCGGCCGCCCACACTCGGCAAAAAATTGATTGGCTTGGCGCCGTTCTGCTGCTCGGAGCCATCACATGTCTAATCCTGGCTCTGGAGCTTGGCGGCAAAGCGTTTGCCTGGGGCTCACCGCAAATGCTGGGGCTTTTGGCCGGCTTTGCTGCACTGACTGCGCTGCTCGTCCACGTGGAGCGCAAAGCGGCGGAGCCGATCATTTCCTTCCGCATGTTCCGCAGCCGCCTGTATACATCCAGTAATCTGATTGCCATGCTGAGCGGGGCGGCATTCATGACCGCCTCCCTGTTTATCCCGATTTTTATTCAGGGCGTGCTTGGCGGCTCGGCATCCAATGCAGGACTTGTGCTGCTCCCGATGATGCTCAGCTCCGTTGTGACAGCAACCGCAGGCGGATTTCTTATGACAAGGCTGCCGTACCGGACCATTATGCTGGCGACGCTCCTGATTCTGGTTGCCGGGCTAGCCCTGCTGGCGCTTTTTATCGGAAATTCGTCACGCCCTCTCATTACGGTGTATATGGTACTGGTCGGTTTGGGCATCGGAGCGTCCTTCTCCGTGCTGAGCAGCTCCGCACTGCAATCCTTCCCGGCCGCCCAACGCGGGGCCGCCAGCTCGACGCTCAATTTCAACCGATCTCTTGGCATGATGCTGGGCATCACGGTCTTCGGCATCATTCAGAACCATGCGCTCGTCAGCAAGCTGGCGCAAATTTGGGGAAGCCATGCGGCAAATGTGCCGCCCACTGTCGATATCGGCAGCCCGGACAAGCTGCTGAACCCCGTCTTCCGTCAATCGATTGACGAAGCGACGTTAAGCCGCATTACGGAAAGCTTATCCTCCTCTATCGCCATGACCTTCGCTTGGAGTCTTGTGCCTGCCGTTCTGGCCTTGGCGGCGGCGTTAATGATGGGCCGGGACAGACTGGATCCGGCCGCGGCGGAAGAGCCTGTTGCAGCCTCACACTAAACGGACACACGATCCTCGAGGGCCGCCCCGGTTAAAATCAAAGAACCTTCCGTTCCACTGAAGCGTGGAGAGGAAGGTTCTTTGGCATTAATGCACGGTAAAGTTCATTTACCGCGACAAGCTGCACGCACATATGATCGGCTTCGGCTCCGCCTCTTTCAGAGAGGCTGCCGAATTTACTTAATAACTGATTAACGCGGCCATCAGCAGGCCCGTGGCTACACTAAGCCGCGAAGCAAATATGCCGACCGCCACGTTGCCCTTCGGAATTTCCGACACAACCCGAAACGGCGTTATCAGCTCAAACAAATAAAACACGATAATTTGAAATACAATGCCGAGAATCCCCCACACTACCAAGTCCCACAGGCTGACAGAATGATAAATAGCGGACGCCAGCACAAGCGACAGGCCGAGAATTTTGCCCCCGAGATCGTGCGAGGCCGCTTTGGCTGCGGCAAATTTGACCGGGTCGTCGGTATTCGCCCCTTCGCGGATTAAACGGTATTCGTTATACGGCGTCGTCACCATAAATATAACGATACCGAGCGCCAGCATCGGAAGCGTGACCCCCGCATACATCAAGAAATTCATAATATTGTCCCACTGGCCGAGCATCATAAAACGTTATTCTCCCTTCTCCATCACCATCGCGCCGAGTCCAACCGGCAAATAGTAAGCCATATTCCCCGTAATGCGTCCCCCTACCCTGGCGACCACCGCCGATGCCCTTCCTGCGATGCAGAACGAGCCCCACAGCAGATGCCCTTGCAGCGGGCCTTGCAGCGTCTCTACCTCAATCTGCGGCAAATCGACCCGCTTCTGGAAGATCATCGGCTGCTCCCAATACAGTTGTTCCCCGTCCTGTTCCTCCACCGTCCCGTCCGCGTCATGCAGCGTCACCGCCCCGCCTTCGCGTCCAAAAATCGGCTTGCTGACATAAGGCATCCGCCCTTGAAAGCGGTTATCCATGTAGGTCGGCAGCATATACGCCTGTATATCCCGATGCTCTTCCTCCGTGTAAAATTGCCCCTGCTCATGCAGGCTCCATATAAGCGCCTGCAGCGCCTTCGTCTGGGAGACGAGCGCAGAGGGCGGATTGATCGCGGCCAGGCGCCCCCTCGCCATCAGGTCCAGCACGTGGGCTCCCGTCGGGTAGCCGTCGATCTCGTCCCGCTCCTCGCTCAGCTTCTCCAGCGCATGCAGCCGGTACAGCACATCAATGGGATGATGCGCTCCATCACGGTCCGGCAGACACAAGCGATCCCCGTATACGCGCAAATCGCCGAGTCCCGCAAAAATACCGTGGAGACCGGAGGCCTGCAGCAGGTAACGCGTGGTACCCGCATCCTCCTCGTGCCAATCCAGCGCGCTGAACACGATCGAATCCACCGCCAGTCCCCGGCTCCGGTACAGCGATATCGCCTCCTCAAACGCCGTGCGGAAATGCTCCGCCATTCCGGCGTTCGGGTCCGGACATCCATAAGCCTCGCAGACCCGGCCATTGACGTAATACGCCTCGACAATGCCGGTAGGGGTATCACTGTTGAATTCCAGCATTTTTAACCCGGCGGTGGTTTGAGCGAAATCGAACCGCCCAATGATCGTCGGATGCGCATCAGATAAGCTGACCCGCACCGCAGCAAGCGCCGCCTCAGGAATTCCCAGCTCCCGCAGCAAATCATCCCCGCCCTGCAAAATGACCTGCACAGTCCGGTTCATCACGCGGCTCAGCCGCTCTGTCGCGTGAGCAAGCTCCTGACGTAAAGCCGGATCTATGTAATACACCCCGGCAAGCGCATACTCCTCCTCATACATCACGTCCCAGGTGAAGGTGCCTTCTTCCCGTATCGGCCCGTACAGCCTCTCACGTTCAGCCGGGTAATCCAGCCGACAAGGGGCCCGCCGCGCCGGTACAGGCTCGGTCCAAGCTGAATCTGCACGCTCCTGCGCAGGGCCGGCGTATGATTTATGCTCCATCATCATCTCTAAGCTCCTTCTAGCTGCTGCTGCTCGAGCTGGAGCTGCCTATGCCGCCCTTGGACCCCGATGTACCGCTGGAGATGCCGCTGGACGAGCTGCTGCTTTTGCCGCTCGAATCGGTGACTGTGCCGCCCGTAGTTCCTCCTGTGCCGCCTCCCCCGCTCCGATAGTAGCCGGTGCTGTGACTGCTGCTGCCGCCGCCGTCATCGCAATAACCGTCCTGGTTCCTGTCTACACAATCCCGTGAACCGGACGAGGAGCAGCCGGCCGTCCCAACGGCGAGCGCAGTCGCCATAAACAGACTGAAAAGCCTCGTTGTTTTACTGGTTGAACCCGTTTGTTGTTCCATGTTCTTCTCCCCATATGAAGTTAGATGCGCCCCGCCGCCGTCCGGGTCGCATAATACACATAGACACGGCGGTCCTCATCAATCTCGGCGGACGTCTTCGCCCATTCGCTGCCATCCCATACGAGATAGTCCGACTGCAGGCACAATAAGGCGTCATCATCGTCCGAATACCGGAACGTATGGCGCACCGGATGCTGGTCCGAGTATTCCATAAATTCCCTCAGCTCAATGCGAATGCCCCCCCAGCGGAACGCCGGAGGCGTCTGCCGGGTACTGTCAACTACATATTCATCGGCAGAACGCCGCACATAAATAACATATGCATGCGGTTCGATGCTGCAGGAGGTTTTCTCGTACACGACGCCGTCCTTGACGAAGTAATCGCAGGCAAAACGCAGCGACACCTCATCCTGATCAATCCCGTCATAATAATAAAGCAGCGGGAACTGCGTCTCCCACTCCCCGTACTGGCGATATTCCAATCGCGCCATCCGTCGGCCCCCTCTAGCGGTTGTATGCTTGTTATACGATCCAATCCGCCAAAGAGTTTCCAATTCAGACACATTAGCCCGTCAGCCCTATATGATCCCAAGCAAGTCCTGTCGAAATGCAGGGGATAAATATGCTACAGTAGTAGTCATATCTATCGGCCGAAGGAATCATTTCCGTGCCGGGTTTCAACGTCGACTCAACATCCTTTCCACAGCCGGTTCCGATATGTCCGGTCGGTATCACCCTGAAAATGACGGTGACACGCAGAGACTTTAAGGATGGCTGCGGCGAACAGACGGGAGGTAATTTCAGCATGACCCTTGCCCCCATATTCCGCTTCGCCCCCATGACAGAAGCCCACGGGGAAGCCATTTGCGGCTGGTCCTACCCAGAGCCCTACCATCTCTACAATTGGCCCCCATGGGGAGAGATGAAGCTGCAGCAGCGTGAATTCGCCGATCCCGCCCTTCGCCGGGAGCAATACGCGGCTGTGCTCGATGAGGAGAACGATCTCATCGGGTTCGTCCAGTTTTTCCCGATGGAAGGGTGGACGCGGCTCGGGCTGGGCCTGCGCCCCGATTGCTGCGGGCTTGGCTGGGGCACCGCCTTTGTAACCGCCACGACGGCAGAGGCACAGCGCCGGGCGCCGGACAAGCAGATTGACTTGGAGGTGCTGCTCTGGAATGAACGGGCCCGCAAATGCTACGAGCGCGCCGGCTTCCGCATCTCCGATTGTTATTCACGGAACACCCCGAACGGCCCGGCCCGCTTCTACTGCATGGAATACGGCGGTTCCTCTTGAGATTTTAGAATGCAATGGATATAAAAAAACGCCAATTCGCACGGAGATTCCCCGCGGATTGGCGTGTTTAAGTTTTCGTCGGCTTCCTCAGCTGCCCGGTACAGCCTCCTCCTGCCCGGAGGCAGGAGCTTGTTGCTCTGTATCCGGTGCGGATCGCCCCGTTCCGGACGGGCTCTGGCCCTCCCCGGTCGTTTCCCTTCTTGGACCGGGATTGCCCCGGCCCGGTCCGCCCTCCCCGGGCTCCCGCATCTGCGCTCCGGCTTCCGGGCTCTGCCCGTTCTGCTGCAGGTCCGGGGTCTGACCGCTTGGAGGAGACTCCTTCTTAGACAGCGGGGTCTTATCCCCGGCAGCGTTCGGCTGCCCGATTTGTCCCCCGAGATGGCCTGTATAGGAAACCAGCAGCACCCCCACCAAAGAAGCGATCAAATAGACCGGGGTATTGCCCACCTCCCTGAACCTGCGGAAGCGGTAATACACCCGGGCCAGGCATAACACAAGGAATAAGGCTAATGTCGCCCGGCTAAACAGCATATATGTCGGCCCATCCGGGCTGCGGTCAAGCTCCGGTCCGGCCAGCACGGCCGCCGCCGCACCCAGCGTACCGGCAATCAGACACAGCAAGCCCGCCCGGTGCCACATGCGCTGACTGCGGACCGCTCCCGTAAAATCAAACAGCAGGCTGAATAACAGCAGCGCCGCCGGAATATAAACCACTATGAAATGCCCACTCCCTAACAGGTCGCTCATGGACGCGGCTAATCCTCCTCAGCTTAAAGCTACAGATAGGCAAATGATACCATACCATTCTGAATATTGGCTGAAGATGCCGCGAGGATTTTACCGGGCGGGGGGCTTGAATGCCTTGGATTGTCCCCGGGCGATGCTGAGTGTTTGCCAGCTTGCGCCAGACAAGTGCTTGCACAAGAATACTATTTGCCCCACGTGGTAGCCGTAGTGGGACACCTGCCGCTGAACGGCCTGAATCACGGTGTGGGCTTCCCCGCGAATGGTCACAGTACGCAAAACGTCGCTTGGCTGCAAGCCCTCCAGCGTACAGAATAACGTATTCCATCCTTGCTCCCAGCGGCGCAGCAGCTCCTCCCGGCCCAGATGGCCGGCTTCGAATTCACCGTCGCGGTCACGATCTGCTTTTTCTCCGTCCGTCGTCAAAAAGTCGGTCCAACGGGATAGCATATTTCCATGCATATGCTGAATCAGCACTTCAAGCGAGTTGGACGCTTCGTCCAGCGCAAGCCGGAATTGCTCCTCCGCCAGCTGTGCCATCGCCTTGTCCGCCAGCTTTTTCATGCTCCGAAACGCCTGAATGCTTTCCTGGATGAAATGGGCGGCCACTTCAAATTGCTGTTCCTGGCTCACTGTACATCCCCCAATCCAAAAGAATAATTCTTGCTACTCTTCTACTGTAACTCCCGGCAGGGGGAATGACCATTCGAACGTTTTTATCGCCGTGATAAGTCTCAATTCAGCCAGTTCCACAGCCGGACCTCACCCACCCCGATGCCAGCGACCCACGGCTCCTCCCGCAGCTTCAAAATTTCTTTGGTCGGGCCGGTCACCACCACGCCAAGCAGCCGAACACCGTTCGCTTCCACATAAGGGATCACCTCGTCCAGCCTCAGCCAAGGCGCGACCTCCCGCGTCAGGGCTGGATATTGTTGCATGATAGCGAGGGTGTCCTTGAAATTCCGGCTCCGCAGCTCCTCATCGCCATATGCCTCAACTTTCGGCGAAACGGCGGACCTGCATATCTTGATGATGCCAGATTGGATAAGCCGGGAAGCCAACCGGGTGATATACAATCTCCACGTCTTTTTCGTCCTGCAGCCCGGTATCCACCGCGAACCAGACCGGCGACATCGGCTTATTTTCCAGCTGCTTCAGCAGTTCCCCGGTGCCGAACAGCCGGTTCAAGGATACGTACGCTTCCGCCACCGTCCCCTCCGGCAGCTTCTCCAGCTGCGCCCAGGCTTGACTGCTATCCAATCGGGCTGATCCCGGCCGATGGAAGTACGGCACCTGAATGTCCGTGGTCCACGAGATTCGCTCCAGGCCTGGTCTGGACAGGAGAAGGCCAAGCGAATATTGGCCGACCGTTTCATGCCGATCCCCGATTTTCTTCTTTAATGGCCCCGATAAAGCCGCTGTGAAAAAGGCCTTGCCCTGTCCGCTCAAATGCATCTCCATGTTCGGCCTCGTGACAGCAAGGGCGGAGCCCACGACATCCTGGTACATTTGCATCCGGTCCCCGGTAAAAGGTTTCCTGCATCAAATCCTCCGCCGCATGATGATCACGGCACAGGGAACGCAGGTACCGGTATATATCCTTCATGTACCGTTCATAAATGGCATCCAGGCTGCTTGCTTTCATTCCCCTCCCCCTCGTACCATCCACGTTTCGTCTCGTGAGAAGTTACATCCTTGCCAAATATTACGGATCGGGTTGGCTTGCGTAAAAAAAGCCCGTCCCGGGCCGCTTCAAGTTCGACGCCGGACAGGCTTCTTCACTTCCATCCTACAATGCTCCACTTCTCCAAACAGTAATAAGGCATCTGCGAGACAGGAACGGAAATCGCTTCGCTGCTCGTAACCGGACCGCTCATCCAGGGCCAAGGCCGCTTCATTAGTGGAGAACACATCCATACAGATGCGGCTAGGCGTTCTTCATCTTGAGCTCGGCCAATATCCGGGAGCTTCGCTTCCGGTACAGCGCTGTCCACAGCAGAGCGGCACCGATAAAGCCGTACAGAACCACGTTGGACAGAGCCAAAAATTGCGAGGTCGACAGCCGGTATACCAGCATCGTCCGGACGATGGCCTCCAGCAGCAAATCCAGCCCCCATACAAGTGTCATCAAACGCATCACAAACCGGAAATACGGGTAGCTCCAATTATCCGCAAAGCCCTCCTTACGCAAAAACCGGTTAGCCAAATAATAGATGACCGGCCGTTTAAACAATAAGGAAGCTAGAAAAATAATGCCCACCGAGCCGGTAATGAACGATTCCCGCACAAGCAGCAGCCTTTCACTGCCGCCCATGCCGGCCAGCACAAGAGCGAAGATAAATGTGAAAAGCATGATCGAGCCGAAGGCATCCAGCTTCCTGTGCTTGCAGAGGTGGATTAAGTTTTCTGCCAATGGAACCAATGTGGCCGCACACAATGCCGCCATACTGCTCATCACGCCCGATAGCAGCTCGTAAATCCCCCATGGCACAAGCCCGTTGATAAGCAGTGTAACCGCCACATACATGCGTGTAGACATCATGATGTTCCTCCCCGGATGTTGACCGAACTATTCTTCCCGGCGTGCTATGTCACCTGGATACTATAGCTCTATTCTAAAGACCGACCGTCGGTTTGTCAATTTGTATGCTTTTCCCCTTACGTCCTGTAGCTCACCCCCCTGCGAGCCTGGAAAAAAAGAGCTACCCGCCGGCAAAGCCTGCCGCGGATAGCCCTCTTCCTTGATTAATCTAGTATGCCAAAGCAAAAAGCCCTTTAATGTGGGACAAGTAACGAATGTTGCTTGCCTCTTTCATCAATGTTGCCGGCGTGCCTTGAAGCTGGGTTTGCTTGCCGCCGATCATGCCGATCGCGTCTTTGCGTCCCAAGCTGCCAAGCGTACCGGAGAACACGGGATTGAAGGTATTCATTTTGGAGCCGTTGAAGTAAGCGAACAGGTTGTAGCCGACTGTTTCGCCCATTTGCCATGCCAGCTGTGCTGTCGGCGGGTACGGACGAGCGCCCTCGCCCGGAATAACAACCGCGCTGTCGCCGGCAAGGAAAACATCCTTATGAGAAGTGGATTGCAGCACATCCGTTACGCTTGCGCGGCCACGGTTAACCTCGATACCGCAGTTCGCTACAACCGCATTGCCGCCAACCCCGCCCGTCCAAACGAGGGTGTTGGTATCGATTGTCCGGCCATCCTTCAGGGATACCGCTGTTTTGCTCATTTCGGTGATCGCTACGCCAACGATAAATTGTACGCCGCGTTTCTCCAGGCTTGCGTATGCGCGGTCAACCAGGTTTTGCGGAAAGCCGGCCAAGATCGAAGGACCTGCTTCAACACAGTACAAGGAGATATCGTTATAATCGATGCCTTTGCTGCGGCACAGCTCAGGAAGCTTGTCGGCGAATTCGCCCACGAGCTCGATTCCGGTCAAGCCGCCGCCGCCGACAACGATGGTTGCGTCCGCTTTGTTGCCAGATTGCTTGTAAGCATCCAGACGCGCTTCCACGTGCTCACGAATGCGGTTAGCGTCATTGACGGATTTCAGGATGAAGCTGTTTTCTTCAAGTCCCGGAATGCCGAAATATGCCGTTTCACTGCCAAGCGCTACAACCAGCGCATCATATGTGAATGTCGTGCCGCCGGCCAGAACAACCTTTTTATCATCCGGTTTAATTTCTGTAACGCTGTCGATAACCAGGTTGACATCTTTGCCGCGAAGAAGCTTCTCAAGCGGAAGCGAAACTGCCTTCTCGGCGATGCTGCCTGCTGCAAGACGGTGCAGCTCGGTAATAATTTGGTGTGTCGGGAAGCGGTTGACAACCGTAATGGTCGCATCGGCAGCCGACAGGTATTGGCGTGCAGTCAGCGCTGTCAGCAAGCCGCCGTAGCCGCCGCCCAATATTAAAATATGTTTCGACATATCCATCCTCCGTTCTAATACCGCTTAATGGGAATTACCGTTGTTGCTTCTCGGCCATCACACTCAGGAATGCTTGCGCAAAACGGAGCGTTTTTTGGACTTGCGGATCCTTCAGCATTTTGAGAATGCCGAACAGACCGACAGTTGCTGTTTCCGCTTGAGCGCGATCGCCCGCTTCGATAGCCGCTGCAGCAATGCCTTTGGCTTTTTCCGAAACCGGTTTGACGAATTCCTCGATGCCGTGCTTGAAATCATCAATCAGAACATGGTCAGTCGCCACGCTTTGTGCGAAATCGTAAGCCTTCGTCAAGACGGTTACCATCTCGGCCAGCTTCGGCAGATTCTCCACCAGAACGGTCAAAGATTGTTGAACCTCCGGCTGCATCAGTTGATCAAGCACATCCAATGATTGGCGTTCTTCCAACTCAGCACCTGTATTCACTTCAGATGTTTGTAGCATAAGAGAACGTCCTCCTTTACCTGAAAATAAAAGTCGGTTACTTCGTCGAATCCTGTCCATTTGAAAGCCATTATCAACAACAAGCAGGTTGTAATATTTTTCACATTAGTTGACGCTGCTTCTTCATTGCCTGGTCATGTTGGCAGGTCGAGCCTAACCCTGTACGGTCTATTTTACACCCTTTTACGAAAACGTGAAAATAAACTTTTTTACAGTTGTGTACATTTTGTGAGCAAATGTCAAGATCCGCTCATTTTTTGTTCAAAAAGAAGAGATAAAGTCTATTTTTGTCAAATTTCGAAGGGATTTATGAACCAGCATTTTCAAATGTTAAGTAATATAACACAAATGACATCGATATGTTACAAAAAAACGTTCTATATCATCTCCTCACACTAAAATCGCGTTTCAATAAAATTAGATTTCAATAGTAATGTAGAGATATATGAAGAAATCCTCTTATGTAAACGTTTTTTAGAGCGACATTTTTATTTGTAATATTATCTAACATAATTTACGATTTTCTTGTCACGAACTACATAATCACATCACAGGAGGTCACTATTCATGACAATTCTCAACCAAGAAAGGCTCTCTAAGGCTTTGCTGATTCCCTTCCTGACCATCGCATTACTTTGGATGAACGCAGCCATGGCCTTCGCCGACACCGAAACCGCCAGCACAGAAAAAACGATTTTCCCAATCCCGGCCTTATCCGAGGAATTCAAGGAATCCCCGCTTCCTAACGTCATCGTTATCGCCACAGGCGGAACATTGGCAGGCAAAGCTGCCGATGAAACCAGCTTTCAAAATTATAAAGCCGGGACCTACTTAATGGACGATTTGATCCGCCAATTGCCGAATAAGCAAAAAATCGCCGATGTCACCACGTATCAATTCGGCAATAAAGGGTCCGGCGGTTATACGATTGCCGACCTGTACGATTTATCGCTGTCCGTGGATCAGGCGCTTGAGGTGTATGACAGCGTCGTAGTTACAACCGGAACCGATACAATGGAAGAGATTGCTTATTTCCTTGACCTGACGGTCCGCAGCAGCAAGCCGGTCGTCATCACAGGCGCTATGCGTCCTTGGGATGTAATCGGTACGGATGCCCCGGCCAACCTGTACAACGCCATCAAGCTGGCCGGCAGCAAAAAAACGGAATACTTCGGTACCGTTCTGATGCTGAACGACGTAATTCACGCTGCAAGAGACGTCACCAAATCCAATTCCCACCGGATGGACACCTTCGAAACCCCGATGATGGGTGCGCTTGGCTACATTGACGAGAACAATATCCGCATTTACCGCAGCAATGCCCGCGCTCTGAAGGCTGGCACAGCAGAATGGGCAACACCGTTTGATTTGAAAACTATTTCGAAGGAAGACCTGCCTATGGTCGAAATCGCGTATAACTATCAAGCAGCCGGCGGCGGCGCAATCCGCGGATTTGTAGCCGACGGCGCGAAAGGCATTGTTACCGCGGGAACCGGCGCAGGCGGCATCTCCTCGCAGATGAGCGCAGCACGTGAAGAAGCCATTAAACAGGGCGTTATCTTCGTGACCACGACACGAACCGGATCAGGCACCATGTATCCCGGCAGCAACGAAAGCATTATCGCCGGCGACAGCCTGAACCCGCAGCACGCCCGCATCATGCTTCTGCTATCCTTGGCCTTCACCAGCGACAAAGCAACCGTCAAAGACTGGTTCGCAACGTACGGCACACAGGATGTGAAGGTAGTAGCTCCGGCTGCACAATAAGCAGTATTCCAGTATCCCCCGCAGCCTCCCCGTCTATTCAGGCTTTGACAGCATCCTCTGCTCCCGGCAGAGGATGCCTTTTTCATGAACGGCCGGCGCTGCTTGAACAGCCTTTGGCGGCGGCTTGCCCGAACGTCTGCAAGATGCAGCGATGCGGGCAAGCCGGACTGCTGCCCATACGGGCCGCCGCCCTTTCCGCTACCGCGCGAAGCGCGCGGCGCGGGGCCGCATGACGGTCGTCAGCCACTATTCCCGGAATCCTCCGCAGCCCGGCTACAGATCCGCTTTTCCTACCGACAATGCCTGATACTTCCACAGCACTTTGCGTATGTCATCGAACCGGCTGTCATGACAGCGAATGATCACAAGCAGCTCCGGCAGCCGTTCTTTTTTTCGAATCAGCTGGCCGAAGTACCGGGATTGTATGACCCGAATCAGGACATACCCCACCATAAAGCCGCCCAAGGCCGTAATAATCCCCCAAATTATAGGTCCCCAATGCAGAACAAATCCGTAGCTGATCCCAATGACAGAGCTGGCCGTAGCCAGAGCCATGCCAACCTCAAAGGCCAACGTCTCCTTATTGGGCTGACGAATCGCCGTTTTGTCGAAGTGTTCTTCGTGATTGGCCATGGAAACTGTCATGATGGAGCGCCGCTCAATGCCCATCTGCTCCAGAAGCGCTAGCGCCTGCTCCACCTCGACACTGTATTCAAAGGTGCCTATCACTACCATCGCCCTTCGTCCTCCTTCGGAAAATGAAGCGGAAATGCCGGATACCGCTCCTGAAAATATTGCGTCTGCTCCTCCCGGAACATCCGGTTATAGTCGCGTGAGGCGGTGTACGCATCGCACACGGAGCCTCCGATTACCGAGGGCATAAAAAGCAGCCAATGCGGATTCAGCACAGCAGCAGACTCGCCCAGACGCCCCTGAATAAGTAAAAGAAAGGATTCATGGGAACGAGACAAGCTCATATACACGAGCCACCAGAACAACCCGTAGAAGCCCAGGGAAAGGCGATTCAAATAAAGCTGCCCGACCCCTGGAAACATCAGGGAGCAGAAGCTGCCGATCCATGGCCGTTTTTTGCTCAAATACACGATATTAAACGGGCGGATGACAAACGGCACCATGCGGGCAGCCTCCATCTCCGCCAAATGGTACTGCTGGTTGGACTCCACCGCATACCTGTAGCTGTCGCATATGGCAAACAGGTATATAATGACATAACCGAACAGCCACCGGGGGTCCAGCACCTGCTTGGCCAGCTCGAATTGACCGCAGAAGGAATACACCATCGCCTCGTTGATATGGGCCATCGTATTAATGACGACCTCCCAGAAGCACAACAAAAAGCCGCGAATGTAGTGATGCAGCAGGAAATGACCGAAGCCGGGAAAGGCGGCTGACCACCAGGCGACCATAAACGGATTTTGCCAGCGAAGATAGGTCATGCCGTCGCTGCTCATAAGAAACCGCGATCTGCGCGGCGCGTTTGCTTGCTTCGCCTGATCCATACTAAACCAGCCTCCTCACCCTGCCTGTGACGAACCAGTCAAAAAACCATAACGAAAGCTGCAGCGTAAATGCCACGCTGACTGCCGTGGCCGCCCAGGACCAGTGAACATACACGATAAGCTGCGTATACCTTTTAATGAGGAGCTCCCCGATCGTCAGCGCGCTTGTATAAGCTGCTAAGTAGCTTACGCGGAGCCACACGGGCTTTCGGGCCGGATAGTGAAGGTTATAGAGCGCACTAACCGTCGGCAGAGCCATGAACTCGTAGGTGAAGCTCGTGCTGAACGCCTCCGCCAAGAAACGGGCCGGGTACCGGAGAAGCCCAAGCTGCACAGCAACCAGCCCTAGCAGCCAGGAGGGCATCTGCATGAACAGAAACGAGAGCAACGCCTCCCTCGCCTTGTTCCGCAGGACAACAAGCCCTAGCAGCACCACACACAGCACCCAAACGGAGCCTTCGATGACGGTATTCACATTCACCAGACATCACCGCCAGGGACCGGGTAGGGCTTGCGAAAAAACCACAGCGTAAACCACCGGCATACGGGCAGCGTCACGAGGGAAAACACAAAATAATGCGCCGCATTCCAGTGATCAAATCGAAGCAAATCTGTAAAGGCATCCATGCAGAACGTAAGCAGGGCCACGACTCCCGAATACGCACAGGTACAGAGAAAGCGCTTGAAGCGTCCCATCGGGAAGTGAATGTAATACAGCGCAGACAGCGCCGGAAAAATGAAGTAGGCCGTCATCACATTTTGGTGCGTTGCGGCGGGAAACAGGCGCACAGGCGCACTGATCAAATGGGCATTATAAATCAGCCCGCCCGCACTCCAGGCGATCACTTGCGTGAATAAAAAGCTTACCCACGCCTCCCGTATCCGCTGACGCGGGACAAATCTCCATAGCAGCGCCGAAACAAGTCCACAGGATACGATATTCCACCACAAATTCACACCGGACATCGGATTCCCCCCCATTTTTGTTTATGGTTTCCACCAATAGGGGAGTTATGCATCCATCATGCCTGACCACTTTACGATTCAGCAGCTCCGTTGGTATTTTCATATAAAAAAAATCCCTCCGCACTCCGCCGCGGGCCTCCATGCTGGTTGGCAAGGCCGTGCGGCGGGTGCAAGGGATATGATGATATCGAAGCTGATTGGGCAATCCAGATTGACGCTAATGAAGAAAAAGGGTTAGACCGGGTTTTTCATTAGAACCGCCTTGATGACGAAATAGTCCACATCGGCCCCGGGAGCCAGCGCTTCCTTGATAGGCCTCAGCTTGTCCCGTCCCGCCTGCCGAACCGCCTCCAGCACCAGTTCCTCCTGGCCGTGCGGAATGATGCGGGACCACTCCAGCGGCTTGCCCTCCGAAGCGGCGCGCAGGACATGCTCCTGCACCGTAACCAGCGTCAAGCCCCTGGCGGCAGCGACAGCTTCGAGGTCCGCGCCTTCCGCATAAAGCCGGTATGTCTGCAGATGGCTCGATTCCTCGCCGGACCGGCTTGCTGCAGGCGCAGCGAAGACGCCGCCGGAAGCCCCCTGCTCCCGCTGCGAAATTGCCGCTTCCGCCAGCAGAGCCGAATTCCGCGTTCCGGCTAACACGGGATGCTCTCCGTCCGGCAGCGGCGCCTCATACACAGGGAGTCCGCCGCTTTCCTCCATACCCGGGCGCGGATAGCCCTGCTCCGCCGCGGCCTGCTGCAGCAGCGCCAGGAATCGGGCGCCGTATTTGCGGAATTTGGCTTCCCCGACGCCCTTGACAGTCAGCAGCTCCGCCGCCGTCTGGGGGAGCGCCTCGCTCATCTCGCGGAGCGTGCTGTCTGCAAAAATGACATAAGGCGGGACACGCTCCTGCTCCGCCAGCTCCTTCCGCAGCCCGCGCAGCAGCTCGAACACGGCCGCTCCCGCTGCGCCGAGCGCGCTGCTGGGCGCGGCTTTGCGTTTCGGCACGCGGCGAAGCACCTGCTCCTCGCCCTTGAGCACCCGCAGCGCCTTCTGCTGGAGCCGCACGACCGGGTATTGCCCTTCGGACAAGGCCAAATAACCGTCAGCCACCAGCCCCTGCAGCAGCAGGGCGATTTCTTTTTCCCCATATTCGCTCATCACGCCGTAGGTCGACAGCCGGTCCAGCCGCAGCTCTAGAATGCGCTTGTTTTTGGAGCCGCGCAGCACCTGTGCCACAAGGGTGGTTCCGAATCGCTCCTGCATGCGGTATATGCAGGAAAATATTTTTTGCGCTTCAATTGTAATATCTGTTTCATCGCTTTCATCCGTACAGCTGCTGCACTTGCCGCAGGTCGGACGTCCGGTCGGGTCCTCCCCGAAATAGGTCAAAATCGCATGGCCCAGACACTGCTGCGTATGACAGTAATCAATCATATCCTGCAGCTTGCGGTATTCCATGGCTTTGCGATCCGGAGAAGACACAGACTGCTCGATAAGAAACTTCTGGGTCATCACGTCCTGCGGCGCGTACAGGAGCGCGCATTCGCTCTGCTCCCCGTCCCGCCCGGCACGGCCCGCCTCCTGGTAGTACGCCTCCATATTGCGCGGCATGCTGTAGTGGAGCACATACCTCACGTTGGACTTATCAATCCCCATTCCGAATGCATTGGTCGCCACCATCACCCGCACATCGTCGTACAAGAACGCTTCCTGGCTCTCCGCCCGGACCTCGTCCGTCAGCCCGCCGTGATATTTGCCCGCCGCGAACCCCTTGCTGCAGAGCAGCTCCTCCAAATCCTCCACCTCGCGGCGCGTGGCCGCATAGACAATCCCCGATTGCTCCCGGCGCGCAGCGATATAATCAAGCAGAAACTGCTTCTTCGATTCCCCGCGGATGACGGACAAGGCCAGATTATCGCGTCCGAAGCCGGTCACGACGATTTCGGGCTCCTGCATCGTAAGCAGCCGCACGATGTCATGCTTTACTTCCTCGGTCGCCGTCGCCGTGAACGCGGCAATAATCGGCCGCCTCGGCATACGCTGCAGCATGCGGGCCACCTGCACATAGCTGGGCCGGAAATCATGTCCCCACTGGGAGACGCAGTGCGCTTCGTCTACCGCCACGAGCGGCACCTGAAGCGTCTGCAGCAGAGCGTCAAAGCTGTCCGTCTCCAGCCGCTCCGGCGCAATATAGAGCAGCTTGTAGCCTCCATTTGCCGCTTCGCGCAGCCGGTCTCTGGTCTCCGCAGCCCCAAGGGAGCTGTTAATGAATGCCGCCGGGATGCCGAGCTCATTTAAATGATCCACCTGATCCTTCATCAGCGAGATCAGCGGCGAAATGACCAGAGTCGTCCCCGGAAGCAGCATCGCCGGCACCTGAAAGCCAATGGATTTGCCCCCGCCGGTCGGCATAATTCCCAGCGTATCCCGTCCCTCCAGAACCGCCCCGATAATCTGCTCCTGCCCCTGGCGGAACGCCGGGTAGCCGTAATATTTTCGCAATACTTGTACTGCATCCTGCATTCTCGCCATCGTATCCCCCATGACCAGTCCCCGTCACACCAGACGGACTACATGCACAACTCCGCCATCCATGACTTTAATGACATGATTCGCAGCGTCATGCGTAATCGTCGCCTGCCCGATCTCGATTTCCTTATCCGTGCCCAAGGCGTAGAACAGATCGTCCGCCATCGTCTCCACACAGCCGGCACGCTCCTCCTCATCCAATCCGGCCCATTCCTCTTCGGTCATGTCCAGGAAATCGCGGCAATCCTCCAGCTTTAGCAGCACCGCCGTCAAATCCTTCAATATATCCTCATACTCTCTCCCAAACTTCACGCCCATTGTATCCACTCCTCAGTTAAAGATCCGCCAAGCCGCAGCTATACGCCCATCGAAGCCGGCGCCACCGCGCAGTTTACTTACCATCTTATCCGAACCGTGCGCAAAAAGAAACTCTGTACGCCCGGGTCCACGAAATAATCGGAGTCCCGCCGCACGCCAATCAGGAGTTGCCTGCCGGCCGTTCGCCTGTGGTTTTTGTGGCGCCGTCTTCGCGCCGGGAGATGTACAAGCCGCCACCACCCTTTTACATAATTGCCCATAATCCTCCGATAGTTTCACCACATTGTTCCAGTATAACTAAAGTGCGGGCTGCCGCTTGGAGAACCGCATGTAACAGGGAATGAAACGATGACATCTTAATTAGGAGGAATCCATGATGAAACGACTTCGAAAAACACTGCTACCCGCCACTCTGGCTCTAGCTCTCGTTATTCCGCAAGCGGCGATGGCCGCGGATACAACCAATTCCGCAAGCACGGCAGCAAGCACAGAGCGGCCAGCCCCTGCCTCGTTCCAGCCAAAAGGCAAAGCCTTCGGCAGCTCAGCTCTGAGCACGGACTACATCGAGCAGCTGGTCAATACATATGCTCCGGATTCCCTTGCTGATTGGACCACGGTGCTGGAAAAGCGCGAAAGCCTGAAAACCGAAATCAAAACGGTTACGAGCGGCCTTCATAACAATAATCCTTTTGCCGGTACCGGGGCGCAGGCCGAGCTGACCGACGAGCAAAAGGCCGAGCGGGATGCCCAAAAAGCCCAGCTCGCCGAACTGAAAGCGCAGCTGGACGCCGGGACCATCACCAAGGACGAGTACCTCGCCCAGCTGAAGGCGCTGCTGCCAGATCATGACGGCGCGAATTCCAGCCGCGCGGCTGCCGAGCTGACCGACGAGCAAAAGGCCGAGCGCGATGCCCAAAAAGCCCAGCTCGCCGAACTGAAAGCGCAGCTGGACGCCGGGACCATCACCAAGGACGAGTACCTCGCCCAGCTGAAGGCGCTGCTGCCAGATCATGACGGCGCGAATTCCAGCCGCGCGGCTGCCGAGCTGACCGACGAGCAAAAGGCCGAGCGCGATGCCCAAAAAGCCCAGCTCGCCGAGCTGAAAGCGCAGCTGGACGCCGGAGCCATCACCAAGGACGAGTACCTCGCCCAGCTGAAGGCGCTCGGTCTGGATCGTAACGTATTCGGCGGATCCGAAAGAAGCAATGAAACCACCGGATGGGAAGATCGCGCCCAGGGGCAAAAGGACAGCGGCAGCCGCGGCGGGCCAAAACAAGCTGTTGGCGGGCCGCGTGGTCCAGGAGGACACCCAGGCAGCCGCGAACAAGCACAGGGGCAGGACGCACTTGCAGGCAAAGGCGGAAACGGACTGCAGGGGCCGCGCGGCGGACAGCACCCTAACGCGACTCAGGCAAGCACAAACAGCACCGAGGCGAACACCTCTGAGTCCGTCACCACGGACGAGACAACCGAGACGGACACGGAGCTTCCTTCACTCTCCGTCCAAGAGCAGCTGTACGAGGCGATTCAAAACGAAGATAGCGAGCTGATCGAGACGCTGCTGCCTCTTTTGCTGGAAGAATATAAAAACGGCAACACCTCTCTTCAGGATACAATCGACGAGCTTGCCGCTCTGGCAGCGTCAACCGATTCTACAGAGGAGGAATAAGCTTCACCCTCGTTGAACGCGATTCCGTACCGGCTGATTGGTTCCCATGAATCAATTCGGTGAGCAGGCGCGCGGCGAAACACGTGTTGATTCATTTTTCATATCACCGGCCTTGAACCGCTGCTTGGCGGGAGGCCGGCTTTTTATATGATTGTCTCCATCATTCAACATATTGTCCCATATTCCTCCGATATTTGTGCCATATTCCCCCCGTATAGTTGTACCTGTAAGACGAAATGCCAAGCGAACGGCCTCCAGCGCCATACCCGCACGGAGCCCTTCCACGCGGGCAGGAACAAGAACCCTGCATCATCACAAGACGCAGAGCAATAGGTGTTCTTATTACGAGTCAGCCCGCCGCTTCGTCTGTACCCAATAACCGATATCCCGAGGAGGAATATGCTATGAAATCCTGGAAAAAATCCCTTATCCCTGCCGCGCTTGCACTTGCCATCGCTGTTCCGGCCGCCGCCTTTGCCGCTGATACCACCACTACGACCACCGACCCGGCCGCGCAGACCCAGCTTCAGCAGCCGTTCAATCAGGGCGGACGGGGAGGCTCGCCAGGCTTCAGCGGCATGGAGCACCGCGGCGGCATGAGCTTCGGCCAAAACAGCGTTCATCAATCGATGTACCTGAGCCTGCTTGCTCAGAAATACGAACCGGCTTCGCAGGATGAGTGGGAAAGCGCCCTGGCTGAGCGCAGCAGCCTGCAGGAGCAGCTGAAGGCGGTGCTGCCGTCCCGGGAAAATAGAAAAGACGACCGTGAAGGCGGACAAGCACTGACCGACGAGCAGAAAACAGAAATGAAGCAGCAAATGGAACAAAAACGCCAGCAAGCCGATGACCTGAAAACGCAGCTGGAGAGCGGCGCCATTACACAGGAGGAGTATGACGCGCAGCTGAAGGAGCTTGGTCTTGTCGGCGGCAAGCCCGGACATGACCGCGGCGGCTTCGGCGGCGACAGCCAGGGCCAGCCGGGCCAAGCGGCCGACGGGACCCAAGCCGTGAACGGCGATACTGCCGATATTGACGCCCAAAAAGCGCTGCAGGAGCAATTCAATGCAGCCATCGAAAGCGGCGATGCCACGCAAATCGCAGCCGTTCTGCCGCAGCTTTTGGATGAGATCAAGAAAGAGAACACCCAGCTGGCTCAAAAAATAGAGGCCTTAAAAAACGCTTCTGACGCAAGCGGGGCTGACGCGACTGTAACCGAGTAAGCCCGTTTCTCATCACTCCACCTTCTTTTATAGAAGCCCATCCGCTATTCTTGTGAGCAGCGGACGGGCTTTTTTTACGGGTGGCGTCATAGGCCTATCCCACAATTGCCCATATTTTTATGATATTTATGCCACATTCCGCCGTTATAGTTATACCTGTAAGACACAACTGAAGCTTAAATCACACGCTGCTTCACCCAAATACACTATTCACTGAGGAGGAATTTCTTATGAAATCCTGGAAAAAATCGTTTATCCCTGCCGCTCTCGCACTCGCTGTTGCCATTCCGGCTGCCGCATATGCTGCTGACAGCAGCACTCTTACTACTACTGCAAGCACCGCGCAAACCCAAGCACAAGGCCAGCATCCCGGCGGCGGCAAAGGCGGCCCTGGCATGAACCGCGGCGGATGGGGCTTTGGCCAAAGCAACGTCCATCAAACTAAATATTTGAGCCTGCTGGCTGAGAAGTACGCGGCGGATTCAGAGTCCGAATGGGCCAGCGCACTCGCCGAGCGCGACAGCTTGAATGCACAACTCAAAGCACTGCAGCCGGCGCGTCCAGACAAAGAAGCCGGCAAGGAAGCCGGGAAAGAAACCGGAAAAGAAGCCAAGCAGCAGCTGACCGACGAGCAAAAAGCGGAAATGAAGCAAAAAATCGAAGAGCAAAAGCAAAAAATGGATGAGCTGAAGGCTCAACTGGACAGCGGGGCTATCACGCAGGATGAATACGAGGCACAGCTGAAGGAGCTTGGCTTCGGCGGCAAAGGAAAGGGCCATGAGCGCGGCGGAGAAGGACAAGGCAAAGGCCGTTCGGATGCACAAGCCAATGCGGACGGAACTCAAGCGGCTGCCAAGGACAATACGGAAGCTGAAGCCCGCAAGGCACTTCAAGACGAATTCACCGCTGCTATCGAAAGCGGCGACGCTGCCCAAATCCAGGCAGTGCTTCCGAAGCTGCTTGAGCAAGTTAAAGCAGAGAACATCAAGCTTGCAGAGCGTGTAGAGAAAGCCAAGGAAGCCGCTGCCAATGCTGCAGCTGAAACCGCGGCAGCAACTGCACAATAACATAAAGGCAAAGCCCGTCCAAAGGCAATAGCAGTTCCCACCCACTCTCACTCTCAACCCCAAACGAAAAAACGCATCGAAAGGTGCGTTTTTTCGTTTTTTTGCCTCCAGGCAAGAACTAACCAGGAAATCGGCCGCCTTGTCAAATGATAACGGGAGACATTTTATTTCATCGGCTTGTTCGAGATTTGGTCCGGCTTGTAGTAAAAAATGAGGCATCCAAAGAAAAGTTTGCGGCGGTTTTTCTCTTTTCCGGTGTAAATGTAATATAATGAAAGGATATCTGTAAGGAAAAAGGCGGGAAGCTGGTTCATGCTACGAACACAAATCAGCAAGGAACAGATGGAAGCGCTGGCTGCGGACATTCGCACCTATTTCGATGCCGAGGTGATGCGGCGCGGACTGGAATACCAGCAAAAGGGCCTCGTCTACAATGCGCAAATTCAGGACGAGACTAAATATTCGGCAAAGGTGCAGGGCTCACGGGTATTTGACGCCGAGCTGGATTTGACCTTCTTGGTCTCCAGCTCCTGTACCTGTGAGGAAGAAGGCTACTGCGAGCATATGGCGGGCGCTTTTTTGTACGCTTATGCAGCGGTGTGCGGACGGCCCGATGAGTTCGTCCGTTCCATGGCCGCACCGGGTCCGGATGCCCTGAAATCCAGAACAGCCTCGGTCCGCATCGACTCCTCCCTGCACCGTCTGACGACGATGCTGACGGGTCTTGAGCCCAAGCCGGGCGCTGTGCCGAGAGAAACCGATTCTGCGGAGCGATGGTCCGGCTTTTTTGAAGAGATGTATGGAAGGTTCGCACACTCACATGCCCAGCAGCGCAACCATCTGGACGACTATTTTGCAGCGGCGCTGCAGATGCTGACCCAGCCAATTTCGTGGTGGAACACCGGGCTGCGCAGGCTTTATATCGCTTCAAGCATTGTCTATTTAATGCAGCGGCTCGATGACATGGCCCGGATGCCGAGAAGCAGCCCTTACGACTCTCCCGGCCTGTATGCCAAGGCTGCCAAGCTGCTGCACGAGAAATTGAACCAAGCGGTCAAAGACGCGACCGGGAATGGCAAGGACGACCATCGCGACAGCGCCTCCTCCCTCCATTCGGAGCATTCAGACGGAGATACTTCGGGAAATGGCCACTCTGCGGCCACGCCGGTAAAGAACCCAAGCGCCTCATCGGAGCAATCCGCAGCCTTGGCCTTGAATCTCGCGTTACATGAACAGCTGTTCCGCAAGCCCGCTGGAATCGTGGATTGGCTGCACGTGTATCGGCTGCTGTGGTTAAAGCTGCTGCGGCTCGATCGCCGCGACGAGGAAGCGCGCCTGTCCAAGCTGCGCGGAGAGCCGGGCCTGAATGGCCGGCAGAGAGACTTGACCCGGCTGGCGGAGGCCCATTTTGCAGTGCTGGGAGGCAGGGATGAGGAGGCAGCGGCCAGATTAAGCCTGCTGGGAGAATCCCATGCCGAGGACATGCTGCCGTATTTGAACTCGTTTTACCAGACCAAAGCCTGGAGCAGACTGCTGTTCTGGCTGCGCTGGCTTCTGCCGCTGATGAAAAAGGCCGAGCCCGCTGTGTTCCAGCTCGTTGCGGACTACTGGAACGAAGCCCTGAAGCACGAAGGATCGCCCGAAGAATGGCAGTCGGCGCTCGTCGCCATGCTGCCCCGCAGCTATGCCAAGCTGAGCGCCTTCCTGCTGCAGCATGGGCGTTACAAGGAGTGGATGAGCCTGCATTTATATAACGCTGCATCCCCATACGATTTGTCCACACTGGAGCTGAAGCAGCTTGAAGGGGCTGACCCGAGGATGTTGCTGCCGTTATACCATCAGGCGATTGATCGGCTCGTCGTACAGCGCAACAGGGAAGCTTACCGGATGGCTGTGAAAATGCTGAAAAAATTGCAGACACTGTATACCGCAGCCGGAGAAACCGGGCGCTTCCATGAGTTTATCGCCCGGTTCTCGCTCCAATACGGCAGATTGCGGGCATTCCAAGAAGAACTGAAGAAAGGAAAGCTGCTGACATGATTTCCTCGGCTGTCGTACAACTTCACCTGCGCTGGCTGCCAACAGGCAATTTCTTCTTATGGGGAATACTCAAAGCCCGCCGATACACCATGGCCGCCCCCGTGTTAAAGCATCATTTGTTCGCCTGGCATGAAGGATCAAGCTACGGAACATTTGTTGACTGCATGGAGCTGGACCATAAGGATGGCTTGCTGCTCCCTCCGCTGCTCGCACTGGAGCTGCTGTCGGCTCCCGAGGCCTCCATCAACCCTTTTTTCAGCGTAGAGTGGGACGAAGAGGGCCTGGATCTGCTGCGGATAGCGCCGAATCTGATGAAAGCCCTGGAAAGCGGCTCCCTGCTGCCGGACTTCGAGAAATGGAAGAGCGGCCAAATCGGCTGGAAGCTGCCATTTGACGTCCAAAGCCCGCTTCCTTACTTGGAGGAGTGGCTGGAACGGCTGCTGGAAGAGAAAATGCAGCGCGGCGAGGCCATGTACCGCGGATTAGCCCAGCTCAAGGCCGCTTCCGCCATACTCGATGACAGAGCTGTCCCGGAAGAGCTGTGGCGCGATGAGAACGATTGGCTCCGCTCGATCGGCTGGCTCGAAGAGGAGAGCCCCTTCCGTACGGGACTGCGCTTGAGCGAGCCTGTGCTGGACGGACCATGGCTGCTGGAGGTTGTGCTCCAGGACAAGGAAAACCCCGAACAGCTGGTGCTGTGCAGCCCCTTCGGCAGACCGTACCGGGCTGAGGACGCCCCGGAAGCGTGGCTGCCCTCTTTAGACGAAGCGGCCGAGGCGATTCGAAAATGGACGCTGCTCGTCCCTTGGCTTCAGGAAGGCGAAGCACGGCGGCATATACGCACGGCATTGACCGACAGTGAAGCATGGCTCTTCTTGTCCGAAGCCAGCCTGCGGCTGGTGCAGTTCGGCTATCCCGTCCTGCTGCCTGCCTGGTGGGAGCAGTTAACCCCTGCCCGGACCCGCCTGAAGGCCAAGATCAAATCCTCTGTCGGTTCGCCCCAGCAGGCCTTGTTTGGCCTGGATCAAATCGTGCAGTTCGATTGGCGCCTGGCCATCGGGGATACCGATTTGACAGAGGAGGACATGGCGCGCATTCTGGCCGGGGGGAATCCGCTTGTCCGCGCAGGCGGGCAATGGGTCTTGCTGGATGCATCGCAGCTGGAGCAGGTGCGCCGTATTCTCGGACGCGTCAAGCGCAAGGACGGACTGTCACTGCGGGATGTGCTGGAGCTGCATCTGCTCGGCTCCCCTCTGGACGGGGATGGCGAGGAGACGGCCGGGAGCGGTCTGGAGGGAATTGAGGTTGAGCTGAACCGGCATCTGCTTCAGCTTATCGATCAGCTCCGTGAAGCCTCCTCCCTGCCGCTGCTTACTCCGCCGGAGGGCTTCCGCGGGCAGCTGCGACGTTATCAGGTCGAAGGCGCCTCATGGCTGCTGTTCCTGCGCCGCTTCGGTCTCGGGGGCTGCCTGGCCGATGACATGGGCTTAGGGAAAACCGTTCAGTTCATAACGTATTTGCTTTCCGTCAAGGAAGGAGAGAACCCGTCATCACCGGCGCTTCTTATCTGTCCGACCTCAGTCATCGGCAATTGGCAGAAGGAGCTGGAGCGGTTCGCTCCTGAATTGACCGTTCATTTGCATTACGGACCAGGGCGCGCCAAAGGCGACGACTTCCTGGAAGCAACTCAGGAAGCCGACGTCGTTATCTGCTCCTATGCGTTGGCTCATTTGGATGAGGCCGAGCTGGGGATGGTCGAATGGAATGCCATCTGCCTTGATGAAGCCCAGAACATCAAAAATGCTTACACGAAGCAATCCTCTGCCGTTCGAAGGCTGAAGGCCCGCCATCGAATCGCAATGACGGGAACTCCCATGGAGAACCGGCTGACCGAGCTATGGTCGATTTTTGACTTTATCAATTCCGGATATTTAGGATCGCTGCGGGAGTTCACCGCCCGCTTCGTCGCCCCAATCGAACGCGGGGGCGACCGTTCCCTGATCGAAGGGCTTCAAAGATTCATTCGCCCGTTCCTGCTGCGGCGGGTCAAGCATGATCCGGCGATTGAGCTGGATCTGCCTGAGAAGCAGGAATCCAAAGCCTATGTATCGCTTACCCCGGAGCAGGCCGCCATGTATGAGCAGGTTATTCAAGACTTGTTCGCCAAGCTGGAGCAGCTCTCCCCTATGGAACGCCGGGGGCAAATTCTGGCTGTGCTGACCAAGCTCAAGCAGCTGTGCGATCACCCCGCCCTTTACAGTAAAGAGCAAACCGAGGGCTTCACTGAGGAGCGCTCGGTCAAAATGCAGCGGCTTCTGGAAATGATTGCCGAGCTCCGCACCGAAGGGGATCGCTGCCTTGTGTTCACACAGTTCGTTGAAATGGGACACCAGCTGCAAGCGTGGCTGTCCAAGGAGCTCGGAGAACCGATCTTGTTCCTGCACGGGGGATGCCCCAAGCAGGAACGGGATGCTATCATCGAGCGGTTCCAGGCGCCTGCTGCCGAGGGGAAAGAGACTTGCGGCGTGCTTATCCTGTCCTTGAAGGCAGGCGGGGTCGGGCTGAATCTCACCGCAGCCAATCATGTGTTCCACTTCGACCGCTGGTGGAATCCCGCTGTAGAGAACCAGGCCACGGATCGGGCCTTCCGTATCGGACAGACCAAGCACGTGCAGGTGCATAAGTTCGTCACCTTGGGCACACTGGAAGAGCGGATTGATGAGATGATTGAGCGGAAGCAGGGCCTCAGCCAGCATATTGTCGGCGGCGGAGAGCAGTGGATCACCGAGCTCTCGGCCTCCGATTTGCGCGAGCTGTTCAAGCTGCGGCGGGAATGGGTGAACACATAGGGCCATGCCCCTGTAAGCGGATTTCCCCGACAACCGCGGCTCCTCCGCACCGCCCGCAGCTCCCGGCGCGCCTTGTTTCGCGGCATGACGGCGAGCAGTTGACCACATGCGGGAGCGTGCATCAGGCTTGAACCCCTACAGACGCTTGACCCTGCCAAGCACAACACAGCTGACATGCAGCAAGCACAACGCGCGCCGTTTCCGGCGCGCGTTGTCATGGTTAACCTCGGACTTACGGTTGTTTACGCGATATGACGCCTCATTTCCCGCCTCCCAGGCTTCCCTCGCCGCACGCGCGCAGCTCCCCGCGCGCGGTGTTTCGCTGCATGACGGCGGTCGGTCGACCACATGGGAAGATCATACTATCGCCTTGCGGACCAGGGCCACTTTCTCTGATCCAGTCCGCAAAACAGCATACACCGGGCGATTACGTCGCCAAATCACAAAAAATATAAAAGCCTGAGCCGATGGGACAAGAATACGTCTGAAGGGTTCGGGAGCTGTCCAGATCAAAATACGTCTGTGACAGATTTCCCCGGCCAGACTGATTCATGGCTAGAATATTCGGAATGAAATACGGCCGCCATACCCAGTTCGAGCCTTGAAATTGAACATCCCTTTCCCAGGCCTCCCCCTCCTTGCGTACGAAGTTGGACGAGACCTGACACCCGTCTTCCCGGCAAATATACATCCTCACGCAATTGTCCGTCATACGGGGCAACAGCCCTTCAATTACCCGATCCGCCTCATCAGCGGTTGCAATCGTAACCCTGGAGGCGAACCATTCGTTCAAGTGCCGTTCCACGGCGGCGTATTCCTCATAACGCTTGAACTGGCCCTGGCTGAACCAGTCCAGCTCCTCCCGCAGCATTCTGCGGAATACGGTCGGCTCCATAAAGTCCGCCACCGCCGGCGAGAACAAAAACCCCTGTACGAACCGGGCCCCGACAAGCAGAGCAAGCTGCATTTCCTCTCTTGTCTCCACCCCTTCTACCAGCAGCGAAGCCCCCATTTGCGAAGCAAGTATCGAAAAAGCCTGCAGCAAAGCCCGGTACCCCTCGTGATGCGTGCTTTTGCGAATCAGGCGCAAATCAATTTTTAATATATCCGGGCGCAAAAGCGCAATCCGGTCGAAATTGCTAAACCCGCTTCCGACATCATCTATCGCGATACGACAGCCCAGCTCACGGTACTGCTCCACAACCTGTGAAAGCTGCTCCAGCCGTCCGCTGAACTCCTGCTCGGTAATCTCAATTACAATTTGGCGCGGGTCCACACCGTGCTTCGCCATCAGCTGCAGCGTCGGCAGCTTGGCTTCACTTTCATAATAGCGCATCATCCAGGAAGGCTTGAGGTTTATAAAAAGCTGCGGCGTATGCGGCGCTGTCGCAATGCGCTGAAGCGCTTTCTCACGGAGAATACGGTCGATGGCCAAGTGAATTTCATCGGAAATCTCCGGATTTTGAAAAAAAGGGCCCAGGCTGCCCGCCTGTCCTCCCTGCAGCCTTCGTCCGAGTGACTCATACCCCGTCACCGTCTGCGTTTGCAGCGACAGTATCGGCTGAAAGTACGGCACAACCTCTGCCGCCATCGGCACGGAACTTAAAGCACCTGCCATAACCCCATTCTCCCTCTTAAGTTAGTTATTCTGACTTCTAAAGTAATCAAATATGCCCTAAATGTCTTATTTTGTATTTTACGAGAAAGTAACGAAATATGCAAAGACATTTTTCGACAAACGTTCGCTTTTTTAGCTAAATTTAGCCTTAGGGCCTGTTCTTTTTCTGCATAAATAAATACAACTTAAAACGATGCAACATTTACCAATTCATGTTCGTCTGTAACAGCAGCTGCTGTTCCTTCCGAATCCATGGTTTCCCCTTCTCCTCAAGGCAGGCGTCTTCCTGCCCGTTTATCCGAAATAAGACCCAATCTATAAACAGCTCTGTATAAAAAATACAAATCAAAAACAAAGGAGGACCCTGTTTATGGCCTATTCGAGACGCCGGATAAAAAAATGGCTTGTCTCCGCTGCACTTCCTCTGCTTCTGTTCTCTTCTGCGTCAGCTGTCCTGACACCGGCAAGCCTGGCGAGCAGCTCGATCTCCGTCATTGCCTTCGGGCAGCGGCTGGCACTGGAGGCGCCGCCCCGGCTAGAGCACAATATTACATTTGTGCCGCTGCGCGGTCTGGCAGAAGCGCTCGGGGCCACCGTAGACTGGAATGAAGCGGAGCAAGCTGCAGTGGTGGAGAAAAACGGCTCTCGCGTCACGCTGCGCGTCAGTCAAGCCGAGCTGCTCAAAAACGGTTCCGCGATTCCAATCGAGCAGCCTCCCCGGCTGGTAAACGGACACCTGATGGTGCCGGCCAGAGCGCTTAGCGAAGCACTTTCTGTGGCTGTCCGCTGGGATGCGGCGTCACAATCGGTCATACTGGAGGATAGGAACGACGTGCCTGTAGTGGGCTCCGCGGACACCCTAAAAAGCATTCTTGCCGAAGCCGCGCGCACCGGAGAAGGCGAACATTTGATATCCCCGTCTCTGGTCAGCAAATCCAATGTAGCCTCGGAAGGAAGCGCCGTCAATGCAGCTCCGCAGGCTGAAGCCAAACCAGCGGCTTCCCAAGACACGGACTCTGCGGCGGGAAAGACCGATTACTCCCGTACCAATACACAGGTTGAAGGCGTCGATGAAGGCGATGTGGTCAAAACGGACGGCCAATTCCTGTATCAATTAAACCGGGAACGGCTTATCATCACGTCGGCAGTTCCAGCCAATCAAATGAAGGTGGCCTCTATGATTCATTTCGGGGAAAAGCTGCCGCTATATCCGCAGGAGCTGTATGTAGATGGAAACCGCCTTCTCGTCATCGGCTCATCCCCTGCGCCGCTTCGGGCTTTGAATCCGGTTGAGCCGGTTCCGATGCTGGACAGCGCCGCCCCGGCTTCCGCATCCGCGGCGTCCGGTGCAGCGGATGCGGACCAGCCTGCAGCAGCGAGCCAAACCAGCGCAGAAGCAGACAGCCTCACCGTTCCTCCTATCTCCAAGCGGTTCATATCGCCCGACCTGGTCCGCTACGAACCGCGCACCAAAGCACTGTTGTTTGATATCAGCAATCGGGAGCAGCCCAGCCTGGAGAAGGAAGTCGAGCTTGAGGGACATTATGTGTCCTCCCGAAAAATCGGCTCTGCGTTCTACTTCATCTCCAACAAAAGCATCCCCATGTACCAAATCATGAACGGGTCCGAGGAATTCGCCGTTCCGGCTTACCGGGATTCGGCGTCAGGGACAGCGGACCAGCAGCTCGATTATGATCGAATCCGGTATTTCCCGGGCTCTCCCGACACCAATTATATGGTGATCGCCGGAATCGATCTCAATAAGCCGCAGCAAGCCGCCAGCATCTCCGCTTATATCGGCTCTGGACAAAACGTATACGCGACGCAAAATCACTTGTATGTGACAGTGTATAAGTATCCGTACGAACGGCTGGCTCAGCCCATGGTGAAGGCCGGAAGCGAGCTTGCCGTAACCGAAGCGGAGAATGCGAGCCAAGCGGCGGGGACAAGTGTGATTTATCAGTTTAAGCTGCACAACGGCGAAGTTCATTATATGCAAAAAGGCGAAATTCCCGGCCGTCTCATCAATCAGTTTGCTTTGGATGAATATAACGGGTACTTGCGGGCAGCAACGACCCTGGAGCGTTTCGACTGGTCCGGCGACGACCATTCCTCGAACGGCATGTATGTGCTGGACGACAAGCTGCAGCTGGCGGGCAAGGTGGAAAATCTCGCTCCCGGCGAACGAATTTATTCCGTGCGCTTTATGGGAGGAAGGGGATATATGGTGACATTCCGCAATACGGACCCGCTGTTTGCCATTGACCTGACCAATCCGCAGCAGCCGGCTGTGCTGGGTCAGCTCAAAATTCCAGGCTTCAGCGATTACCTGCATCCCTACGATGAAAACCATTTGATCGGCTTTGGCAAAGAAACCATGGAGATCCCCGTGAAAAACAGCTCCGGCGCCCCGGGGGAACCGGTCACCAGAGCGGTACAGCTTGGCATGAAGCTGTCTTTGTTTGATGTGAGCGACGTCACAAAGCCGGTGGAGCAGTTCAAGGAAATTATCGGCGGGCCGGGTACTTATTCGGAGCTGCTCTACAACCACAAGGCCCTCCTGTTCTCAAAAGAGAACAACCTTCTGGCCTTCCCGGTTACCGTCATGGACAATGACGGCCGTACGAATGCAGACGGAAGCCCGGCTTACGGCACCTTCCGGTTTCAGGGTGCGTATGTGTACCAGGTTGATTTGGCCAACGGCTTCAGACAAAAGGGAACCATTACCCACCTCTCGAACGAGGACCAATTAAAAACCGGTGACCGCTGGGTAAGCCAGAACGAGACGCTGGAGCGAATCGTATACATCGGGGATACCCTGTACACACTATCCCCCGGACGAATTAAGGCCTCCAGCCTGAACACGCTTGCCGAACAGGGCGAGCTGGTGCTGCCGTAGCGATCAATCACAGCCTCCACTGGAAAGCTCCCTACGACAAAAGCACAATAAAATAAACGAAACGACGGCATAACTGTCCTTGTACCGGACTCGTTATGCCGTCGTTATGTATAATGGCAGTTTACCTGCAGCCGGCGCCTGCTAGCGATCCAGCAGCGGCTGGAGCTCTTTGACCACATGAACCGGGCGCTCGCCCTTCACGGCCAGCACAAGATTGCGCGCTGCAAGCATCGCCATGTCCAGCCTTGTCTTGGCGGTGGCGGAGCCGATATGCGGAAGAGTCACCACATTGGACATCGTCAGCAGCGGATTGGCCGGGTCAACCGGCTCCTTCTCGAATACATCCAGACCCGCTCCGCAGATGCGCCCCTGCTGCAAGGCCGATATCAGGGCAGCCTCATCAACGACCTTGCCACGGGCGGCATTAATAAAGAAGGCGGTCGGCTTCATCAGCTTGAAATCCTCTTCCCCAATATATTTCTCCGTCTCGGGGGTAAGCGGGACCATGACGACAAGGAAATCGGCCTGCCGCAGCACCTCCTGCTTGGAAGCGTAGCTTACGCCGAGCCGTTCCTCCACATCCGGCTTGCGTGTCCGGTTGTGATAAACCACCTCCATGTCCAGGCCGAGCCTGCACCGCTTCGCTACAGCCTCGCCAATGCGGCCCATGCCGAGAATACCGAGTGTCGCATGATGCACATCCAGCCCGAACAGCTCGGTGTTGGCTCCTTTTTGCCAATCGCCCCGCTTCACATAAGCATCAAGCTCCGTCAAGCGCCGCGCCGAGGAAAGCATAAGTCCCAGAATCAGGTCGGCCACCGAATCATCCAGCACCTCGGGTGTATGCGTGCCAAGCACCCCGCGCTCCAGCATCGCCTGCACATCGAAATTGTCGTACCCGACGGAAATGTTACTGACTACCTTCAGGTTAGGCCCATGCTCCAGCAGCTTAGCGTCAATGCGCCCGCCCGTGGTCAGAAGTCCTTCCGCGTCCTGCAGCTCTTCCAGCATGCGGTCATAGCCCAGCGTTCCTTCCCCGCGCCAGCGCCGTACCTCACAGTGCTCCGCAATGTAAGCTTCCACCTCCGGGAGCACATCCCGTGCGATATATACTTTTGGCTTCATCTGGTCCCTCTCCCTCCGTGATTGTCCTGCCACTAAATTATAGCATATGGGAAAAGTCTGGTCCGGGCACCCTCCCGCAAACAGGACGCTTTCTCGGCTGCTGCAACGGCATAGCGGCTTCCAGCTTCTACAAATGCCTTTTCTGTGAAATAGCTGCTTTCATACCGGGAAGGCGACAGAAGGTCATGACGGTGGTATGGAACCGTTCCGCCCAGTAGAAAAACCATCCCCTTGCATAAATGCGATTACCCGGCCGTTTAACAAAAAATACGAACCGCCGGGCTTATCCGCCGTCAACGGTTCGTGCTCTCGGTTTATTTGCGCGTATGCGATTCAGACGCCCGGCTGCGCGCCGGATACGGCAAAATGGCTGGCTTCTTAGGCGGCTCCGGGCACAAGCCTGGATGAGCCATCGAAGCGCTGCGACAGGCCCCCTTGCTCCCGTTGCCGGGGAAATGAAACCGCTCTGCAACTAGTAGAAGGAACCTGAAGTAACGTCCGTATCCTGACCGCAAGGAGAACAGCAAGGAAGCTGCAAGTGGCGTCGAACCCTGTTTTCGTTGATGACCGGACAATAGACCAGGCCCCGGCGGGACGCCGAAACGCGTTAATCCTGCCGCCGCTGCCGCTCCGCCTTGGCCAGCCGCTCCTCCTCCTCATTCAGCATCGACTGCACAAGCTCCACCGCAGGCTGATTGCGGCTCTGCGCGGCCTGATCCGCCGCTCGCTCCGCCTTGCTCACCGCCTGCTCAGCCTGCTGCACAAGCTGCTCGCTCGGATGCGTCAGGGCCTGTGAAACAGCATTATGCGCGGTTTCTACCGATTGCTGGGCTTGAGAAATCGGATTTTGGGACTGAAGACTGCTGTCATATCTGCTTTCGTCATGGGAGACCATGGGATTTCCCTCCTTGATTGGATAACTTCACCCGGTAGTATGGAGCACACCCGCCGGATTTATGCACCCTTCGGGTCTCTTTAAACTCCGATAACATATCCGGCTTACAATAAGGAGAGCAAGCATTTTCCTGACGAAAGGGCCACACCTCATGACCAAACACCTGCTTCCGCTTCTGCTTCTGGCTTGCACGGGCGTTATTATGCTAACTGCGATTAACCGTTCACCCGCCAGTCGCACAGAAGCCAAAATCGGTTATCCCGCCCCGTCCTTCCAGCTCTCCGCTCTGGATGGCGCAAATCTCGGACTGCAGCAGCCTCCCGCAGGGCCGGCCGTCATTCTGTTCTGGGCCTCCTGGTGCGAGCCCTGCACCACCGAAATGCCCCAGTGGGCTAAACTGTACAGCCAGTATAAGAATGACATCCGCTTGTACGCGATCAATTTGACAGGGAGGGATCATGAAGCTGATGTGGAAGCGTTTGTCCGCAAGTACAGCCTCCCCTTTCCCGTACTGCTCGATAAAGACATGCGCGTGGCGGAGGCTTATCATATCGCGCCGCTGCCAACGACCTTTTTCATGAACCGGGATGGGATGATTGTCGAAAGAATGGTCGGAACGACGACCGACGAAGCCCTCGAAGAGAAAATAAGGAAGCTGCTGAAATAGGGCCGCCTCCTGCTGTATGCTTGAAGGAAGAGGTGGACATACAGGACATACAGGCTATCCAAAAATTTCCCCCTCATCACACAGAATGAGGCTCTTCTTAGCTGCTCAAACACTTCTTACCGCTTCTACATCGCGCGCCGGCTTCCGGCGCAGGATTTCGCTTCGTGGCATCAGGCAGCCGTTCACACACGGCCCGCAGCCAAACCAAAGAAGCTTCCACATCTCCATCGATGACGGGGTTATCGGAAGCTTATTTGATCGTTAGGCCGAATGCGCCCCTAACCGTTTATACCGCATTTAAATAACGCGCTGTCTCGGTCCGGTATGCGCCGACAGCAGGAATCAAGCCCGCTATACCGCCTAGCGCAGCTACGCCGCCAAGCAGCCACAGCATCTGCCAGGTATATACATAGGCCACTGCAACGGACATATGGGACCCGATATACGACGCCAGCCCCCAGGATAGCAGCTGGCCTGCCGCGCAGCCGAGCAGGCAGCCCAGCCCAACGACCAGAATCGATTCCAGAAGCACAATACGCAGAACCGCTCCTCGTCCGGCCCCAATTGCGCGCAGAATGGCCACCGTCCGTCTCCGTTCCACCGTCGAGCCGTACAAAGCCGCCACAATGGTCATTCCGGCCATCCCCAGCACCACATAGCTGATGTAGCGGAGCACTTCTTCACCGCTGCCCAGCATGTCGAAAATTTTGGAAATGACCTGACCCGGGAGCACAGCCTGTGCATCCCTGCCTTGATTGATTTCCTGGTACAGCCTGAACAGATCGGTGTAGCTTTTGGTTTTGACAAGCGCTGCGGTGACACCCTGCTCATCCTCGCGCCCTTCCTCCTGGTCATGATCCGCATGCCCAGCCTCCTTGGACAAGTCGTTATCCGGCTTCGAGGCCGAATTCCCGGCAGCGTCCGCCGGAGCCGGTTCGGAGGTCTCTGCATGTCCATGCTCGTGCTCATGGCTCACCCAATAGCTGTCCATGCTGACATAGAGGCCCTGATCCGACGGGGCTGCGACACCTCGCAAAATGCCGACAACCGTGTAGGGATGCTCGGCGTGCTGATCCTCCTGCTGCGAATGCGCTGTTCCGTGCCCGGATACAAACGTATCACCCAGCTTCAGCCCGGTTTCCTTGGCAGTCCTGGCTCCGATCACCGCTTGAAAGGGCCCGTCAAACAGCCTTCCCTGCGCAAGCTGGAAGTAAGGCGGGTCCCCCGGCTTGCCGCGCAAATCAAAAAAATCGGTGCTTGTGCCCACCAGCCGGAAGCCCTGATAGTTATCTCCCAGCGCAAACGGGACGATCGCGGCCACCCGCGGATCGCGCTCAAGCGTATGATAATAATCCGGCGGCAGGTTCGCCAGCGGATTGTCCATTAAAAAAATCGTATTGAATACGAGCTGATTGGCGCTGCCCTTGGCCCCAACGAGCATCCCGAACGGCTCGCTGGCCTTAACAATTCCCTGCTTCATCCCGCCGGAGATAAGTAAAATACTGAGCGCCATCGCTACCCCAATGGCGACCACGACAACCGTGATAAGTGTCTGCACACGGCGGTTAAACAAATTGCGCCAAGCCATCTGTAAAAGCGACACCGCTATACCACCTCCTTGCCGCCGGTGTCCTGAAGACCCGCCGTCCTGGTTTTCCCTCGCGATCCTTCCGCGTCCATACGAGCCGCGGCCGTCTCCACGTTGAAGCCGGTTCCGTGCCCGCTCTGACCGGCACGATCCGCCCCCGTACGGATGGCAGAAGACGACAAATCCCGTATGCTGACCACCCGTTCCAACCGCCTGGCAAGCTCCAGGTCATGTGTGCATAGCAGCAGGCCGGCGCCTGCAGCGGCGCAGGCCTCCGTCAGCAGGGTGAACACCTGCTCGGCATGTCCCGAATCCAGACTGGCGGTAGGCTCATCGGCAAGCAGCAGCGCAGGCCGGTTCGCCAGCGCACGGGCGATAGCCACGCGCTGCTGCTCGCCGCTGCTGAGCTGTCCAGGGCGATGGGACAAGCGGTGTCCCAGACCGACCTGCTCCAGCAGCTCCTTCGCCCGCTGCTTCTGCTGCCGAACCGGAATGACACGGCCAAAGCGCATGGCAGCCAGCACATTCTCCTGCGCCGTGAAGCCCGGCAGCAGATTGAAGGTTTGGAATACATAACCGATATTTTGCGCGCGGATGCGGTCCAGCCCTGCCTCACTTAGCTGCTCAAGCGGCTGCTCCGCAAACCGGATCGTGCCGCTCGTCGGCCGGAGAATACCGGCGATGATATGAAGCAGCGTGCTCTTCCCCGATCCGCTGGGGCCAATCAGCGCGGTTCGCTCCCCGGCGGCCATGGCGAAACGGCGAATGTTCAGCACCTCCACCTGCTGCTTCCCGGGAAGGGAGTACGACTTCGTCACCTGTTCCAGCAGAAGCATTATTTCAGCACCTCCACTTTGTCCGCCATCATCCGAATCAGGCTGACAAAGCCGGTCTCCTCGTCCGTCTGGGAGCCGATGCTGAGCGTACCGGTCACCTTAACCTGGTGCTCGGTAGGCAATATCTCCTTGCCCTTCGGCATCAATACGACTACGATATCCGTCGGCCAATCCGCATCGCTGGAGCAGAACGGGCAAACCGTCAGCGCCACCCGCGTCAGGACGAAGAAGCTGGCTTGAGCGGTTAAAGGCGGCGCCATATACCCGACCATTTCCACCTTCTTATCCGCCAGGCCAGCGACCTTATCCGACAGCTTTACGCCGCGGACGGTAATATCCGAGTACAGCTCTGCAAATGTCAGTGTCGGGGTGTTCCCCGCATTTTTCCACGGCATGGTCTCCTTGGCACTTGACCCCGAAGCGGCTGCCACAGGCCCCGACGCACTGCTGCCCGCAGCGGCAGAGGCCCCGCTGACTGACTGCCCGGATACCGCAGGCTCCGGCTGTGCCGGCTTGCTCTCCGGAACGGCCGCCCCGGGTCCGGCAGGCTCCTGGACCGCCGCCGGCTGAGCACCGCCAGCCGCTTGTGCAGCCGGAGACGTTTGCCCGGCAGAAGCCGCCGGTTCTGCCGCAGAAGCTGAAGCCGCCGCTTCTCCGGGCGGCGTCGCGCTCCCCTGCGCCGCAGCACGTTCTCCGCCGCCGGACGTTCCGGAGGCGGTCCCCGCGTTCCCTGCGGGACCTGCTGCAGCGTCCGGCGCCGTTGTGGCAGCGTCGGCTCCCAATGTGCCGTTTCCGGCACCGCTGCTGCTTGCACCCTGGCCGCCGCCAGATTCCGTCCGCCCCTTCTCCGCTCGCTCCGGCTTCCCTCCCGCTTGCGGCTCCGAAGGAGCCGCAGCGGACAAAGCAACCGACCCCCCGCTAATCGGGGAAGCCGGTTGTCCGCAGCCGGAGACAGTCAGCAGTGCCGCTGTTAAACACGCTGTTATGAAACGCTTGTTCATCGTCAGCATGAGCTGTCCCTCCATTTATGCTATTTTGCCCGGCCATAGACGGCCGCTTGGATTATTTATTTGCCTAGTACGCTCAGAATCGAGCTGCTGTTCAAAGAAGTCGTTCCGTTATCGAATTTGAATTCCAGCGAAGCTTCCTTGCCGTTCTTGGTCGCTTTGCCGCTGGACAGGTTCAGCACAACCGTATCCTCATGCAGCAGCATCGTAATTTCACGGGTATCCGCATCATATTTCACTGTACCGCCCATCAGGTTAATAAAGCTGGCCAGTGGAATCCAATTTTTCCCGTCGGATTGCTCGCCGTTCAAATTCAGTCCGAGCGCATGCGCCATTCCGAAGAAGACCTCCGTGTTATCCATCGTCCCCTTGAAATAGCTGGCTCCCGGCCCGTACGCCATTAACGGCACATCATCCGCGGAGTGCACGCCTTGGCTTTCGCCCGTCGGGCTTACTGTGCCTTTGCGCAGGAAGCGATCGCGGTCCGAATCGTCAGGGTTAGCCAGAGAAGCCGGGTTGGCTACATACTGTTTGTCTTGATTTTGCACGGCAGGCGCGGTCGGCACTTGATTGAATTTGTAATCTTCGTAGTAGTCCGGGGTAGAGCCGAACGTCATGGCCAGCTTGCGATCTACATCCGGGCTGTCCGGGAAGCCGTCCCCGTCACTGTCCACGTAGGTCGGGAACAACGAGTCGGCATAGACGCGAATCGCATCGCGGCCGGACTTGCCGTCGCCTTCCCAATACGTTCCGGCAATGCTTAGAGAATGGGCATGGTCAGCGGTAACCACGATCGTGGTATCGCCATTTTTTTCGGCAAAACGCTTGGCTACGCCAATCGCCTTGTCCATTTCAATCGTATCGTAGGCAGCCCGCTCCCAATCCAGCGTGTGCAGCTGTTTGTCGATGCTCGCGCCTTCTACCAGCAGCAGGAAGCCGTTGTCGTTTTGGCTGAGCACATCAATCGCCTTTTGGGTCATGTCCCACAGGTTGGGCTGATCCGTGAAGGACTTCAGCTCAGCCGTGTTGTTGGTGGCTTTATCGTAATAAACGCTCATGTTCCCGGTATGGAATAGGCCCAGCAGCTTCTTGCCCGGATCGGCCGCTTGCAGTTGGGTCGCATTTTCCGCGATGGTGTAGCCCTTTTGCTCAAACATGCTGAACAAGTCCTTCTCGTCCTTGCGTTTGGACCCCGGTGTGGACTTCGGCAGGAAGTACGCCGAGCCCCCGCCCAAAATAACCTCCGGCTGCAAATCATAAAGCATCTCGGCAATTTCCGCCTTGTCGTCGCGTTTGCGGGTATGCGACACGAACGATGCCGGCGTAGCGTCCTCAATTTCCGCTGTGGATACTACACCTACGGACATACCGCGGGTGCGCTTTACCATTTCGGCCAAGGTTTCCACCTTCGGATTGTCGAGCGAGTCCGAAGTGTTGTCCGGATAAACGCCGAGGGCGTTGACGACCGATTTATGTCCCGTGCTGTACGCGCTCGCGCTGTTAGCCGAATCGGTTACGACCGAGTCCATCCCGGAGGTTGTCACCACTGCACGCTGGTCGAAGGTATCCATTTCCAGCAGCCCGTTGTACTTGCCCTCCGTCAGACCCTTGGACATAATCCGGGTCATAGTGATATCGGAAAACGCCATGCCGTCCCCGACAAACAAAATCACGTTCTTCGCTTTGGCTCCGCCGTTATCCACCGCTACCACTTCGTATGTTACGGATTTGCTCAGCCCGTTGTCTGCCTTGACAGCGACCTCATAGGTTCCCGGCTTTTGAATCGTTACCTCGCGAATCGTAAATTCCTGACTCGTTTCCGTGTTCGTTTTATCGAAGGCTTTGCTGAAAAATTGCTCCGCATTCTCGCCGTTAACCGTGATGCTGACTGATCCAGGCAGCGTGTCCAGCCCGTTCAGCTCTACGCGGAAATCGAATTTGGCCCCTGCCAGAAGCTTCGCCTTGTCGATTGGCGCAATATACACAGATGCCCCTGCCGTCTGTTCCGCACCGTGTACGACAGGAACCGCTTGAGACGGCAGACCTGCATTGCTTGCGAGCAGAGTGCTTGTAACAGCGATGCTGGTCAATACTTTACCGATTTTTTTAATCATGCGTGTAAACACACCTCCGACAAATATGAACATATCAACATATGAATAGGTTAAGTATAGAGGTGGTTTGTAAACTGTACTGGCACATTATATGAAGATTTTTTTAAGGCTTGGCAAACAGAAACTTTTTGGGGTTCTAATCCGTCTTTATTAAAATAAACCATTATTTTACAAAGGATGAAGCTAATAATGTCTCCCACCCCGGCCCCCCGCAAACCTCGTTTCCGTCACTGGCTTGTGGGTATCCCCCTGGCGCTGCTGCTCGGATTATCTGCCAATTATGTCATGTCTGCCGGCAGCCATGGCCTGGACAGCTCCAGTGCAGCTTCCGGCGCAGCCTCACAAACTGGAGCCGCTGCCGCTCAGAACAGCGCGGGCCCTTCGATTCCGACAGCGGGATCAGCCCCTAGCGGCATGGGCCTGCAAGCGCCATACACGGCAGGAAATTGGGCCCAAGCCGCATATACCCGGGAGGAAGCCCAAGCGGCGGCCCCATTATCTGCCCCGCAGGGCAAGCTCACCCGGGACGAGGTGATTCACCTCCTCCGAGCCCAGGGTAAGGACACGGACTATTATACGGACGGATTGTCCTTCGAGCTCGCCGATGTGAACGGCGATGGCGCCCCCGATCTGGTAGCCCGTATTGACGGCGCTGTGCATCTGGGACATTTCTTTCTGCTCCTTCATCAGCCTGACGGCGGGTTTACACTGGTCCATGAGCAAGCTTTTAAAGTGGATACCTGGGATTTAACCGGCCGCGATATCGGCGGCAAGCGTATGTTTGAAACGGTTACTGCAGATGGCGGGACAGGGGGCCATGAGGAAAGGGTCCGGCTGTGGTATGTTGAGAACGGCCAATATATTGAGGCCTGGAACGGAATTATGACCGACAGGCAGGCTATGCTGCCGCAGCGGGCTACGTTCGCCGTTGGCAGCTGCCGGATTACCGATGATCTGGACGGTCCGCAGCTGTTCCACTGGGTATCCCGCTACGGCTTGTCTGAGGACGGCGAGCTTACAGGCGATCCGGATACGAAGCTGGAACGCTTTGCCTTTGACGGAACGCGCTTTACGCCTTTTTGACAGCCGCAGCCGATTTGGCCTTGCGACGCACGGATAACTCCGACGAGTTGAATGTAGGCGTGTAACCATGACCAGGCCTGCCGCATATCGTGAATCCGTACGATTCAACCATGAGCGGGAGGTTTTTAAGCATGTATGAACCATGGTTTCGCGCCGATCCGCAAGCACATCGGGTATATTCCATCACGCTGGGCCGTACGCACGCCCCTTACGTGCTGATTCTGGACGAAGACCGCAACACTTATACCACCTATGTGCGCATAATGCAGCAGCATCCGCTGACCGGGCAATGGCACATCGTGTATACACATCAAATGGACAATGCGGTCGGTGTGCAATTTTACAATCGGCGGTGGAATTTGACGGGCACTCCGGTTCTGGTGCTGTACAGCATGGGCATCGGCTCCGGCGCTTTCTTGACCTATGAGGTGCTTGGCGAGGAAAGAGGAGCTATCCGAACGTATGTGAAGGAGAACGATATTTTTCAGGGGTCCGTGTTTTTCGAGGGAACTCGCCTCATTCAAGGCTCGGGCAATCAGTTCAAGGTTTGGGAGAAGCTCGGCGGCGAATTTGTACTGGCTCCCTACCAGCTCCCAATCTATCCCGGCGCAACGGTCATCCGGTACTCGATACCGAATGAAAACACCGTTCGTATCGCCAAAACCCGCTATACCGTGCCTATAGGCGGCGTCGTTCAACTGGTGCGAGAGGATCAAAAGCCGGTGAGCGAGCGGGTTTTAACTTCAAGCGACCCTGCATGCATTGAATATATGGGCATCAGTCTCTTTCGCGTCCCCTGCAGGACGAACGTATCCATCACCATCATCCCCGGCGGCTACAATTGGGAAGGGGCCAAGGAAATTACGGTGGTAACGAAAGAGCCCGCTGGAAGGGATAAGCCGGTTGCTTAGCCATCCGGGAGCTTCCTTCCCTCTCGAATCACCGGCGGCCAGCGTGTAGGTGCCTTATCATCAATGAGCGGTCTAGATAAAATGAACCCGCCGTGGCAAAATGAAATGCCCGCGGCGGTTTTTTACGTATTTGGAAGGAAATAATAGACTATAATAGGATTCGTACAATGCATGTTGTTCGACAATAACCGTGGAATCTAGCAATTTTTTTGAGAAGAAGATATTTCCATACTAGCATAAAATACGCTGATCTGACCACCCCTTTTATAGTTCCTCGGAACTAGAGGATGTCCTTTATACTTTCCTCGACGAAGTCGGGAGCCGCTTTTTTTAATTGCTCAACGGTATGTAAGTATCTCTGAGTTGTATTCATAAAAGAATGGCCTAATGTTTCCTGAACCTGCTGCAGGGATGCTCCGTGCAGTAAGGCCAGTGTCGCATTCGTGTGGCGAAACCAGTGCGGCGTGACTTGCTTGGTCAAAGCGCTGGAATTGCGGGCGGCCTCAATAATACGCTCAATTCGCCGAACTGTAATGGGGAAGACGCGCCCCGGTTGCATCCCTCCGTTCTCTTCAGCATAGACGATCAGCTGCTTCCATAGCGTGGCGGGCACTTTGACCTCCCGGACCTTCCCACCTTTGCCCTTCTTCACAGTAAGCCATACCGAGGTTTCAAGCGGATCGGGATGGAAATCCTCCCACTGCAGTCCAGCCAGCTCCGACACCCGCAATCCCAGCATAATCAGCATGAGACCGAGGATATAGTCCCGCCGGCCGCGCTGTTTTAGTTCGTTCAGCAGCAGCGCCAGCTCCCGTTTGGTTAAATAATTGAGGCCGCTGGTAATTTGAACTTTGGGCGATTTCAAGCTTGTCGTCGGGTTATGCTTAAATATCCCGATGTTCGGATCACTGCACCATTTGTAAAATGAACGCAGAGGGGACAGCATGCTTGCCACCGTAGCCGGGGCGTACGCTGTGGTTGATTTTGCCAGTATTCCCCGCGCTAACGCCAGCTTGAAAGCCTCCATGTCTTTCCATGTAATATCCTTCAGCGGGCGGTAAGCTGTGAACGTGCGGAACAGCTGGATCGCATTTTTGTAATTGCGAAGCGTGTAGGGCGATTGTGTGCAGGTGGTCAAAAACATTTGCACGATTTGATCATCGCTTGAAGGGGCTGAACGGCCAATCTCCATAAGCAGAGCGGCCTCAGCCCGGACATCGATTTGTTCAAAATGGTTATCCAAGGTCCTGTGCCTCCTTATATCCAATTCGAACAACATGCATTGTACGAACACCATTGTAATAAACAGAGCGCCAATAATCGAATCCAGGCGAAAGAAACAGGGGTATTACTGATGATGACTCCTCCGGAAGACCCAAAGTACATCGCCAGCATGATTGAGCGCTTGCGTCATGAACTGCATATGACCTACAAGGTGTTTCAATCACTCACCCATCCGCGAGTGTATGAGCTTAGCGTTCAACTGGACTACTGGATTCAATTCTACAATGATATGGAGCAAACCCGCATTGGCCGGATCGGAAAGGACGGTGCGCCGGCCCACCGTGGTTTCAAGGTGGAAAACGCAACCGTCCGTGACAGCCGCAGCAGAGGAAGCTGACAATCGCAGCATGGTGGAGGGAGAATACGTTGGATCAACAGGAGCGGCGCAATCTGGAGCAGGCTCTACAGGAAGCCATCGAACAAAACCAATTTGAACTTTATTATCAGCCTCAAATCGACATTAAAAGCGGCAAGCTCGTAGGCCTGGAGGCGCTGCTTCGGTGGAAACGCCCGGAATACCGCGATGTTTCCCCGCTTGCCTACATTTCCGTCGCCGAACAAACCGGAGCTATAATTCCTATTGGGAGCTGGGTGCTAAACGAAGCCTGCCGCACCTGTCTAATGTGGCATAGCTTGTTTGGTGTCCCTTTTCGTATCGCAGTCAACGTCTCGGCGGTACAGCTTCAGGAGGACGGCTTCGTGGACGTCGTCAAGCAAGCCCTCGATCGCTCCGGACTGCCGCCGTCTTATCTGGACCTGGAGCTGACCGAAAGTGTAGCCATGCTGCAGGAAGATACCCTTATTCAGAAGCTGCATGAACTGAAATCCATCGGGGTGCGATTATCCCTGGATGATTTCGGGAGCGGGTACTCCTCCCTGAATTATTTAATCAACTACCCGATCGACACGTTAAAAATCGACCGAACCTTCACCCAATCGCTATCCTCCAACAGCAAAACGGAGGTTGTTCTAACCTGCATGCTGGATTTGGCCCACCGTTTGGAGCTGGAGGTTATTGCCGAGGGGGTCGAAACGGAGATGCAATATGCATTCTATGAACAGCATAACTGTGATGTCGTGCAGGGCTACTACTTCTCTCCCCCGCTGCCCAAGCCCAAAACCGCAATGCTGCTGGAAACACTGCTGGAGGCCTGACTGCATCGGACAGGTGGCCGGTTCAATGGCGATTGCCGTCTTAACCGCCGTCATGACCAACCTGCAGGTCAGGGCAGGCTCGGAAATCTCGGAGAATGTGACCAACACCTCCGTCGCGGCAACATCGACGGCAAGCACACTCACCGCCGGATTCCTGCAATCCGGGATCGACAGGGCGTCCGCGCAAGGCCTGGCCTTATCGCCCATTTCCGGCCTCGTCCAGAAGGAAGCCTGCGTCCGGGCCATCGCCGATACGTTCATGATCTCGTCGCTGCCGCTGTTTCTATGCATTCCGTTCATTTTCCTGTTTATTCAACGTCGAAAAAAAGAACCGATCCCCCAGCCGGGGCCAGCCGCTTCGGTCAAAGCAAACCCTGCGCCCCAATCCGGCGGGGTATTGCAGATCCCTACGGCCCCCCGGCCCGTAGGGGCGGCGACCTCGGGTTCGCCCTCCTGACAGGCTAGCATCCATGATCCAGCCGGCTACTTATTCGATACATGATGCCGGACGGAGCCCTAAGCCGCATACAAGCGCAGCAAATACGGCAACAAATATCGCTGGCTTTCCGAAGAAACAAGCCGCCATCTATTGCCGGCAGACATCCGTTCATAATCGTGTAATTAAGCTGCCAGTCTCGTTCACTCGACCACGCGGCAAAACGGCAAAACGGCCCCTCCCAAGCGGGAAGAGCCGTTTTGCCGTTCTGCTGAAAAGCTTCCTGCGGCTTAAGCAGCCCTTATCACCTGCGAAGCTCATCAGCTTCAGCCGATTTTGCGGACGTCGACGAGCACATGTAAGCTCTGCTCGGGCGTCCCCCGGTATACCCCCTTCACCGGCACAATATCGTGATAATCCCGGCCATGTCCCAGCTTCACATGCCGTCCGCCGACCTGGCAATTGTTGGTCGGATCGAAGCCGAGCCAGCCTGTTCCTGGAATGTACGCCTCCACCCAGGCATGCGAGGCCTGCTCGAAATGGGCCATCCGGGAGTTCAAATCGCCGACAAAGTGATATCCGCTCACATAGCGCGCCGGAATGCCTTTAAACCGGCACAGCGCCAGCATAAGATGGGTAAAATCCTGACATACCCCCTGCTTTAGCCGGAACAGCTCCTCCACGGTGGAGTGCACATTGGTGGATTTGGGCTGGTAGGCAAACTCGGAACGGATCTCCTCCATCATCCGGTTGACAATGCCGAATACCCCCTGCTCATCGGTTCCAAGCCGATCCGCAAAGCTCATGACCTCCTCCGTAATCCGGACGTACCGGGTCGGCAGCAGAAATTCCGCCACCTGATCCTGGAACTTCTCCGATCGCACCCACCGCCATTCTTCCTCCGGGGACAGCACCTCGCGCCGCAAATTATCGTTCTCATGCGTAACGACGGTGGAGGTCGTCGTAATTTTCAGCTGCTTATGCATTTTATTTACCGTAAACGAGTGGACCCGATTGCCGAAGAAATCCTCATACGTAAATAAGGAGGCCGCCGGCTCGGTGACCACATGCTGATGATAGCAGGCTTGGCGGTAGTTCGTCCGCGGCGACAGCCGCACCTCATTGACACTGTCCGAGACCATATCCGCGTAGTTGTAGTGCGTCACATGGCAGATTTCGAGTTTCATGCACTGGCCCCTTCCCCGTATTGAAAAAATGTGCTCGCCATCGCCTCGCCCAGCCCGTTTGTCGAATCCAGCAGCTGGGCGAGCAGCGCCTCCAGCCCTTCCCCGCTCATGGCATCCCGCTCCAGGTAGGCCAATTCAATACGCTGCTTGGTCGCCAGCCGCAGCGCCTTATCATGCAGCTGCTCGCCCCGCCCCTCGCGGCGTATCAGCTGCAGATTCTCCTCCAGGGAGCTGTAGGCAAAATGAATGGACCTTGGGAACGATTCAGCCAAAATCAGAAATCCGACAATCGTCTCCAGCTTCAGCTCCTCCGTCGACATCCGGCGATACTGCTCATAGCCGCCCACCGATTTCAGAACCGTCTGCATGTATCCGTACGATGCGTGGCTTGAATCGTTCATGCCAGCCGCCACCGACTTCAGAATCCGAAGCGAATTCTCGGCCCGCTCCAGGTACTTGCCGCTCTCCATAATGCTCCACAGCTCGTCACGAAGCATGGTCGATCCGGCGATGCCGTGAAACATCGCCAGCTGCTCTTTGATTTTGCGGTAAAACAAAAACGGGGAATCAATCAAAATATGCTCGACCTGCTTCTCCTTCAGCCATAAATAGAAGCCGTTCAAGCTCTCCCACAGCTCGCACGGCACCTTTTCCCGCACAGAACGCAGGTTAAGCCGGGCCTGGCTGACACACGACAGCAGCGAATTCGTATTGTTTATATCCAAGGTAATGTAATGCAGCACATCCCGTTCCGAATAGACGGGGTACAGCTCCAAAAATTTGTCGGGATCACTCACAGCTCCGATAATCCGCATCCAAACCCGGTGATCGTCCTCCAGCTCACTGCGTTCCCGGATATGGTAATGCACATCAATCAGCCGGGCATGATTCTCGGCCCGTTCCGCATACCGTCCCGTCCAAAACAATGCTTCCGCAATACGGTTCAGCATAGCTTTGTCCCTCCTGTTCTTCATGCATTGAATATAAATCTACGGTAAAGCAGTACACTCTACTATACGTTTGGCCGTCAGCAATTAGTCTCTGAGAATCCATGTATCCTTACAGCCTCCGCCTTGGGAGGAATTGACAACCAGCGAGCCTTCTTTCATCGCAACACGGGTGAGTCCGCCGGGAATAATATGAATGTCCTCGCCGCTCAGTACGAACGCGCGCAGGTCGATATGCCGCGAAGCCAGCCTTCCGCCGGACAATACAGGAGCGGTTGATAAGGAGATTGTCGGCTGGGCGATGTAGTTGTCCGGATTGGCGCAGATTTTCTCTTCAAACAAATGCCGTTCCGCTTCTGTCGATTCGGGTCCAATCAACATGCCGTAGCCGCCGGACAATGAGGTTTCCTTCACTACCAGCTGATCCAGATGGGCAAGGGCATACTCCCGCTCCTCCGGCCTTGACAGCAGATAGGTCGGCACGCTGGCCAGCATCGGCTCCTCGCCGAGATAATAACGAATCATTTCCGGCACGTAGGCATACATCGCCTTGTCGTCGGCCACTCCGGTTCCGGGCGCGTTGGCAATCGCCACGTTGCCTGCACGATATACATTCATCAGTCCGGGCACACCGAGCAAGGAATCCGGCCGGAAGGCCAGCGGGTCGAGAAAATCGTCATCGATCCGGCGGTAAATTACATCGACAGGCCGCAACTGCTTCATGCCCCGGATATATACATTGTGGTCAATACAAACGAGGTCACGGCCCTCCACCAGCTCAATGCCCATCTGCTGGGCCAGAAAGGTGTGCTCATAATAGGCCGAATTGTGCGAGCCCGGCGTGAGCAGCGCAATGACCGGCTTTTTTTTGCCGGAGGGGTCCAGGCTTTTCAGAACGGATCGGAATTGATGCAGCCCCTGATCCACATCCTCGACGGAATAAGAGAAATACAGCTCCGGGAACAGCTGCGCCATTATGGAGCGGCTTTTGTACAGGTAGGAGAAGCCCGACGGGGAACGCAAATTGTCCTCCAGCACCATGAAGCGTCCCGCCTCGTCACGGATAATATCGATGCCGGCTGTAGTGACATAGCTGCCGCCGGGCACGTCCAGACGCATCATTTCCGGGCGGAAGTAACGGTTGCCGACAATCATGCGGCGGGGGACAATCCCCTCTTTGACAATCAGCTGATCATGATAAATGTCCCACAGAAACAAGTTCAGCGCCTTTATACGCTGACGCAGGCCCTTCTGCAGCATTTCCCATTCGGCACGGGTAATGACTCGGGGGACAGGGTCGAACGGAATGGTTCGCTCCAGCGGTTCATTTTGGCTTTCACTGTAAAGCGTGAACGTGATGCCTTCCTCCATCATCCGTTTGATAATTGCCGTTTGCTTGCGGTTCAATTCGGCTTCGCTCATACGGGCGAATTGCTGGTAGATTTTCTCGTAGTGGGAACGAATTGTTCCGGTGCCGTCAGTCATCTCGTCGTATAATACCGGCGCGAGCGCAGAGGCTTTGTGCAGCTGTTCCATACGTCATCAGCCTCCTTCATCCAGGGCGGGCGGGGTGTTAGAGCGGGGAATAATCAGGAAAAGCGGATGTCTGGTTGTCACGACGCCCGCCAATCTTCCGGGCAGTTGTCGGTAAATCCGTTCACTGGGTATCGCCGACGTTAAGCGTCCCTGCCGACCTTTGTGCGGGCATCTAGTTGTGTCATCTTTTCTTACAAGAATTCCCTTCCTATGCCTATAATAATAAAATTTTCAGATAATTTTGTCAATAATACTTACATAAAGATAACGTATACATTGAAATAAATATTGTTAGGCGCCTCTTATTAGAAAAATACACGAATTTGCCGCTAGTATAACAGATTTTTTCGAGATGCACAAAATCGACATGTTTAGCATATTTTTGTAATTTTTCGCACGGACGATTCGCTGTTTTTACCCATATTGCGTCAAAAAGCAGCAAGCCGCTCCTGGCAAGCTGACTGGGCCAGGCACTTTGCTGGCCGTATTCGGCAGCGCGCGCAGCTCCCAGCTCGCGGTGTTTGGCTGCATGACGGCGGTCGGTCGACCACATACACAATCGGCCCCCCGGATCGAGCAATCTAAAAATAAAAAAACCGGCTTCCCTCCCGGGAACCGGCTATCCTGCCTCTATTTACTTACGTTACGGGATGACCAAGCAGCAGGCTCAGTTGTCGCTGATTGTGTGTCAAATCGGCCAGCGTGTAGCCGTCCAGCACGCGGAAATAGGCCTCCAGCGCTTCCTGCAGCGTATGCTTAAGCTGGCATACCGGACTGAGGATACAAGCGTTTTTCCCGTCGTGGAAGCATTCCACCATGTAGAAATCCTCCTCGGTCCGCCGCACCACTGTCCCGATATTAATCTCTTCCGCCTTCATGCCAAGCCGGATGCCGCCGCCTCGGCCGCGAATGGTTTCAATCCAGCCGGTTTTGCCCAGCTCGTAGATAACCTTCATCAGATGATTTTTGGAAATACCGTAGGCATCCGCAATTTCTTTCATCTGCACCAGTCGGCCTGTTCCGGCGGTCGCCAAGTAAATCAGCACCCGCAAGGAGTAATCTGTATAATAGGTCAACCGCATATTTGCCGCTCCTCTTTCTGTGTGCAGGCTTGTCGCCTCTATGACATTGTATCATACCCCACCTTGGCAAGGGACAAAAAAATACGTTTCACGTCCCCGCACGATCCTTCTTCCAGCGAAACCGATGAAAGTTGTGAACGTTTTTTAAACATGTACATAATATATATCTTTTACGCGGCGATTATGTTATTTTAAACATGCATTAACAATACATCTTTAATCGATATTGGAGGAATCCAAATGCTAACCCCTTCTACTATTGCGATTATTCAGTCCACCGTTCCCGTTCTGGAGGTTCATGGCACAACCATTACGAAGCGGTTTTATGAGCTGTTATTTTCCTGTCACCCGGAGCTGCTGAACCTGTTCAACCATGCCAATCAAAAGCAAGGCCGCCAGCAAACGGCTCTGGCTAATGTTGTATATGCCGCGGCCAACAATATCGAGAATCTCCCTGCGCTGCTGCCCGCCGTCCGTCAGATCGCCCACAAGCACCGGAGCCTGGGTGTAAAAGCCGAGCATTATCCTATCGTCGGCCAGAACCTGCTTCAGGCCATCCAAGACGTGCTTGGCGACGCTGCGACGCCGGAGATTTTGGCAGCCTGGAGAGAAGCCTATGGTGTTATTGCGGACGTGTTCATCAGCGTCGAGAATGAAATGTACGAGCAAGCCGCGCAGCAGCCGGGCGGGTGGGACGGCTTCCGGCCGTTCCGCGTCCAGCGCAAGCAGCCGGAAAGCCGGGTCATTACTTCGTTTTACCTGGCGCCTGAGGATGGCGGAGCACTGGCTCCTTACGAAGCCGGTCAATACATTACCGTAAAAACAGACATTCCCGGCGACCAGCACACACACCTGCGCCAGTACAGCCTGTCCGATGCTTCGGGACAGCCTTATTACCGCATTAGCGTGAAGCGTGCCGCTGGAGACGGTGTTCCGGACGGCAAGGTGTCCAGCTTCCTTCACGATTCCGTTCAGGAAGGCGACCGCGTATGGCTGAGCGCCCCTGCCGGCGATTTCGTGCTGGATACCGCTGTTTCCCGCCCGCTTGTGCTGATTAGCGGCGGTGTCGGCATCACGCCTATGCTCAGCATGCTGCGAACCGTTACCTCCCGGCAGCCCGAACGCAGCGTAACGTTCATTCACGGGGCAGTTAACGGGGAGACGCAGGCTTTTGCACAAGAGGTCCGTGATCTGGCAGATCGCCACCCTCACGTGCGCTCTTATGTATGCCTCTCCAACCCGGCGGATACTGATCAAAGCGGCGGATTCGACCACAGCGGCCGTATCCAGAAGGATCTGCTCCAGAAATGGCTTCCGGCCGATCCCGAGGTGTACTTCTGCGGCCCGGTTCCATTCATGTCCGTCCTGCACGAGATGCTCCTGCAGCTTGGTGTCCCGGCGGAACAAATTCATTATGAGTTTTTCGGACCGGCCGCAAGCCTGAGCCCGGAGCCTGCGGAACAAGCATAATTCCGGCCAAGCATCAATCGACAGCGTACTCGCCCTTATTCAGCCGGACCGGCTGTGGGCGGCGATACCTGCACAAGCAAGCCCTTCTTTCATAGAGGGGCCTGTTTTTATTTTACAGGCAAGCTCCTGTGCATAGCGTGCAGCCTCAAGCGGCAACGTATTTGCGGCGGCATGACGGCGATCAACCGTTCACAGGCTGCCGGCGAGGTCTGCTGCACATGACATTGAAATGCTTGGCGTATGCTCGCTCATGCACAGCCTGTAGCCAGCAGCAGTTGGCCTGGAGCATCTCCCGCTGGTTGGAGGGAGCCACTACACGCTGATGCAGCCTCACGTATGCGCCGGGGGAAGCCTCTACTCGGCACGGCCCCCGAAACACACTGAATGTGCTGCATGGGACGCTCCCGAAGCTGGGGTTATCTCCCGCCGCTTACCAGAGTAAGCGGGCACAGCCGGGCCTGTTCCAGCGCCTCGGCCGCCTGACGGTCGCCAGGGGGCGCAGTCAGCCGCTCGTACATGATGCCTTCGTACCGGAAGCCGGACGCCGCGCGAAACAGCCGGACGCCTGAGCTATAAATCCGATGCCCTCTGCCCGCCCCCATCACATGCTCAATCTGTACCCGAAATGCGGTATCCGAAGTGTCCGCAAGCCAGTCCAGCCGCCGTTTTGCGCCGGTATGCAGAAGCATTTCATCCGCATCCAGCACCAAGGCCCACGCCGTCCCGGACAAGGATAAGCCGGCATTGCGGATCGCGGCCGAATCATCAGGCCACGGGAACAAGTGAACACGGGCTCCAAAGCCCGTCGCAATGCGGCCTGTCTCCTTCAGCAGCCCCGTATCCATGACGATAATCTCATCCGCAACGGCCTGCACTGATGCCAGACACCGCGGCAGCAAATAGGAGTTTTCGCGGACCAGTACATGAACGCCCAGCAATTTTGCATTCACCAGCCATCCCTCCGCAAACTGAACGTTCATCAGAAGCATAAATAAAACGCGATCCATGTACTCATATGTCAAAACGTCCGTTAACGTTCCTTGGCCGCTTGGAATTGGAAGCGTAGCACATCGTAGTTCTCGCTATTGGCAGTGTACATCCAGGCTCAAAACAAAAAACGGCCTCCCCCACAGGGGCCGACCGTATCTTCATCGCCATTCATCTATGTTCATCTATCTCAGGCTGTTTATCTGTTTCCCCCTGCCTAACGCAGCAGCATCACTATGGCGTCAGAGCGCAGCCGCCCACTTGGAACAACCTGATATCGATTCCAGTGGATGAGATCGCTGTCGCATAGGGCATCAATATTAAAAACCTGATAAAAGTGCCTATCGGTTCATCTGCTCCCGGATTTGCTTGACGGACTCTTCGCCCGCAGTACGCAGCGCTGTATTCACATCGATTTTGCCCAGGGACAAATCAATGAGCTTTGCCGTAATAGCTCCTCGGGCAATCGGGTCGTACTTTGTTTTGGGCGAAATCGGAGCCGCCTTGTGATGAAACACCGCCCCGAAGCGGATGCCCCTGTCCTTATATTTCGTCTCGGTGGCAAAAGCCCGCTTGTAGCTGTCGCCCCTCAGCACAGGCATTAGCCCCTGCTTGGAGGCCTCCAGCTGATATTCCTCCGAGGTCAAATAACGAATGAGCTGGAATACGGTGTCCGGATGCCTGCTCATGGAGGTGACGGAGAAGAAGGTCGGATACATTTGGCTGCCCACGCCGGGCAAATCGTCAAACACCGGCAGCGAAACCATATTGAAATTCATCGCCATAAAGTCGGACTCGTTAATGAACGGCAAATTGGACTGATGCACATACATGGCCAGCTCGTAGCTTTTTTGCCACTCGTTGGCGTAAGGAAGCTTGTTGCCCAATTGCTGAATCTTCTCTTTGTATACGCTTTCATTAGCGGGCGCAATAAATGCTGTCTGAAGCACCTTCTTCCACGTTTCATTCCAGGCGCTCTCCATGAAGGTTGGCTCGTTGGTCTCCGGGTTCACATAAGGCATGGAGTACGGATTCATATTCAACAGATGGTTCGGGGAGACCGCCAGGCCTGCGTACTGCTTGCCTCCATCCGTTCGGTTGAAACGCTTCGCTGTCTCCAGGATATCGTTCCAGCTCATATCGTCCTGCGGGTAAGGAACACCGTGACGGTCGAAAATATCTTTGTTGTAGTACAGCACCAGATTGTTATTGTTTACCGGCAGACCCCACAGCTGCCCATCTCCTCCCGCTCGCAGCGCATCGATTAAGGACGGCTCGAACAGGCCGAGGTCTACATTATATTTTTTGACCAGATCGGAGTGATCAAGCTGCAATTTGTACTGCGGCAGGCTGCTGAAAAAGCCCCCGATCGACTCATAATACAAGTCCACCGTTTCGCCAGCGGCCAGCAGCGCGTCCATCCTTAACGAGTCGTTCCCGCGGGGGTTAATGAACTTAATCGAAACATGAGGGAATTTCTGCTTGATCGCATTCCCGTAGCGGGCATTCCACGCCTCCTCCGAATCACCCGGAGCCGAATACACAGCAATCTCGACGGGTGTCTCGGCGGCAGGCGGGCCGCCGGGGTCCGGCACACCGGCCCGTTCCGAATCCCCCTTCTCACAGCCTGCCAGACAAAGCAGCAGAGATAAGCCAATCACCTTGAAAGCCATCCTTTTCATATTCGCTTCCCCCTTCCCAGAAATCGGGTTATTCTCCCTACTACCATTCCTACGCATTGCGGCTCCAATTTATAAATAAATCCGTATATCAGCAATAGGCAGGCTGGTTCAAAGAAATGAGAAGCCTTCGCAAGTAACGATTATCGTATGGCAGAGGACGATTTCAACCTTCACAAGCTGGGGCAACAACGCCAGATGCGGCCTGCACAGCAAAAAATCCGTTTTCGCCCGGCCGGAAAGGCCGTTCAAAAAACGGATTGCAGCAAAGCGCACATTGGAAGCCATGAAGACGGGTGTAGCCTGTTTATACAGGCCGCCGGAGCCAAGTGTTGTTGGATAAGCCCCGGCTGATGGGGCTGTATACTACACCGGGTTAGGCCTGACCGGCCTTCATCCATTCCTCCCGGTCCAGCAAATGGTTCAACTGCAGCAGCATGACAAGCCTGCCGCCAATATTGCAAACGCCGCGAATTGCTTCGCCTTCCGGACGGCGCGTCCGCTCAGGAGCCGATTCCATTTCGTCCTCCCGTACCGCCTGCACCTCAGTCACCTGATCGACCAGCACCCCTATTGTTTTGCCGCCAGCCTCCATCACAATGATCCGGGTATGCTGTGTGAACGCTTTATCCCCCATCCCGAACCAGTTCCGCAGGTCAAATACCGGCAAAAGCGATCCGCGCAAATTAATAATGCCGAGCACGGCCGGAGAGGAAGTAACCATTTTGGCGATGGCCGGGACCCGGATAATTTCCTTCACTTGATGGATATCGAGTGCGTATTTCTCCGAATCCAGCATGAAGGTAACCAGCTTGCGCTCAGCTGCCCGTGCCGTCATCGCATGCACATGCTCCTGCCTGGAGGACGACAGGCTTGTTCCGGCTTCGCGGATAATGGCCGCCACATCAAGAATCAGGGCGACATGACCATCGCCGAGAATAGTCGATCCCGCTACATAGGGGACCTGTCCGACATAGGAACCCATAGATTTGATGACAATTTCCCGGTCAGCCAGCGGCCTGTCCACCAGCAGGCAAACCCGTTTTTCCGCAATCCCGATAATGACAACAAACAATCGTCTCGCGTCATCGGATTCCTCCCCGGCCCGGGCTTGAACATGAAGCTTCTGGTGCATACGGACCAGCGGGAGAATCTCCCCGCGCACCAGACATACCTCCTGACCGTGAATCGTTTGAATATCTTCCGTTGTGAGACGGATAATCTCGGTCACATTCACAAGCGGAATGGCAAAGGTCCGTTCTCCCAGCTTGACCAGCAGCGATCGGATAATGGCCAGCGTCAGCGGGAGCTTCACGGTAAATACCGTACCTTCTCCCGGTGTGGTATCAATTTCGATAATGCCGTTCAGCTTCTCGATATGAGCGCGAACAATATCCATACCGACACCGCGCCCGGACAGCTCGGTCACCCGATCAGCGGTAGAGAGGCCAGAACGGAAAATAAGATGAATCAGCTCCCGCTCCGACATCCGGTCGGCTTCCTCCTGCGTGACGAAGCCTTTGCGCACCGAGGATTGCTTGATTTTCTGCGCATCGATGCCCCGGCCGTCATCAGCGATAGAAATCAGGATGGCGTTCTCCTGGTGGCTAGCCTTCAGGTGCAGCCTCCCTTTTCGCGGCTTGCCCAGCTTCTCGCGCTCCTCCGGGGGCTCCAGCCCGTGGTCGGCGGCATTACGCAAAATATGTATAATCGGATCGCTGATTTCCTCAATTAATGTCCGGTCGAGCTCCGTCTCCTTGCCTTCCATCGTAAAGGATATTTCTTTATTCGCCTGCTGGGCCAAATCCCGGACAAGCCGCGGGAACCGGTTGAACAGCTGCTCGATAGGCAGCATCCGGGTTTTCATAATCCCGTCCTGCAGGTCGGAGACTACGCGGCCGAGATGGTTGGAGATATCGTTCATGAGAATAACTTCGCTCTCATTTTTGAACCGGTCATTCAGCCGTTCCTTGACCTCCTGCAGACGGGTTTGGTCAATAATAAGCTCCCCAACCAAATCGAGCAGCCGTTCCAGCCGGGCCACATCCACCCGGACTGTTGTCTGTACGGCGGGCTTCGTATCCGCCGCCGGTGCTGCTGCCGTCCGCAGCGCAGCGCCCGCTTCCTCGGCGCACGCTGCCGGATGACCCGGCTGCAGCTGCGCCTTCGTCAGCCGGGTCAGCTCAACCGCTTCAACTTGCGACAGGCCCTCCAGCTCCTGCCGCACGTTCTCTTCGCTTTTCCCTTCGGCAGGGGCCAAAATAATAAACGCATGACCGGTCCGCCATTCATCGCTTTCCAGCAGAACCATAGGAGGCGAGACAGCCAGCATAGCTCCCAGCTCCTGCAGACTGCGGTAAATCAGAAGAATTCTGGCTCCCGGCATATCGATATCGCGCTGCAGCGTCACATTGATCGCTAGCACGTCCCTACCTTCCCCAAGAAGACCCAGCAGATGATCCTGGTCGGCCCCAGACAGGCCCAGCGCGCTAAACAGGGTATGATCGCAAATCACCTGCCGCATCGGTAGAGGCGAGCCTGCAGCCGCGGACAGGACGGCTCCCGGCGCCGTACCGTTCAGAAACGACTCCAGCTCCGCCAGCAGCTCGTCAATCGCATCCTCCGCATAGTTGCCCTGCATGAATTTCTCCCGCTGCTCCTTCAGGTAATCTACACACCGGAACACACTATTGGCCAGCGGCGGCGTAAGCTGAAGCTCCTCCCTGCGAAGCTGATCAAATACGCTTTCCAGCTTATGCGTCAAATCCTTCATCCGCTCAAAGCCCATTGCCGCCGAGGAGCCCTTCAGCGTATGCGCTGCGCGGAAAATGGTCTGCAGCATCTCAGGGTTATTGCCTGCCAGCTCCAGCTCCAGCAGCAGATGATCCAGTATCAGCAGCTGCTCATTTAATTCATCCAGAAACACGCCCATATATGCAAAAGCAGGATGATCATTCACCATAAGCCCCTCCCTTCGCAAAAATGGCCTCCAGATTCAATATATGGACCAAACGATCCTCCGTCTGCCCGACTCCCGCCAAAAACGAGCTGTCTATACCGCCAAACTGCGGCGGCGGCGGCTGAATGCCTTCAAAGGTCGTCACCCGGTATACCCGGTCCACCACAATACCAACGATATCATCGCTGCTGTTCACAATAAGAATGCTGGTCTGCTTGGTGTTCTCCCCTTCCGCCAAGCCGAAGCGCAGCCGAAGGCTAATAATCGGAACGATTTTGCCCCGTAAATTCACAACGCCTTTAATAAAGGGCCGATTGCAGTGAATTTCCGTTACGGGCTGCATTTTGATGATTTCCTGAATTTGCTCGATGCGGAGGGCATATCGCTCCTCCTCCAGCCCGATCTCAATATATTGCTCGCTGATAGCGCCTGCCGCATTCCCCATCGCGTCTACACCTTAAAGGAGGCTACGGACTGGTTCAGCCCGTCCGCCAGCCTGGCAAGGGACTGCGATGCGCTGGCTGTCTCCTCGGCCGCGGCTGCGGATTCCTGGCTGACGGAGGCAATCGCCTCCACCGAACGTAGAACTTCGCCGGACTGGGCGGCCTGCTCTTCGCTGGCCGCTGCAATTTCAGAAACCTGTATTGCCGTATCGTTGACGCGGGTCACGATATCCTGGAACGCGTGGCCTGTGCGCTCGGACAACGTCGTCGCTTCAGAGACCGCGCTGACGCTATGCTGAATGTTATGCTGCATGCCTTTAATAATATTGGCGATTTGCTTCGTGGCCTCTCCGCTACGCTCCGCCAGCTTGCGCACCTCATCGGCAACTACCGCAAAGCCCCGGCCTTGATCGCCTGCGCGTGCTGCCTCAATGGCTGCATTCAGCGCAAGCAGATTCGTCTGCTCCGCAATATCATCAATCACCTCGATAATTTCCCCGATCTTGTTGGAGTCGTTATCCAGCAGAGACATTTGCTGCGTGAGCTGCTGCATCCCCTGAATGGAAGCCTGTACCGCGGTTGTGCCCCGCTCGGCGCCGACTCTCGCTTCTTTGGACATTTCTGCAGCAGACTCGGCATTACGGGCTACGGAATCAATAACACGAGAGAGCTCCTGGAACAGCTCATTGATGGTTTGGGCGGAGTTCGCCTGGCTGGAGCTTCCGCTTGCAATCTCCTCCGTTGTGGCTGAAATTTGCTGCGACGCTGCTGCAACATTTTGCGAGGAAGAAATAATTTGGCTGATTAAAGCGCGAAGATTGGACAGCATTTCATTAAACGATGCAGCCAGCAGGCCGATTTCATCTCGGGTACGAACCTCTACGGAGTCGCGGAAATTGCCTTGGGACGCTTTGGAGACCACGGAGACTACACGGGCCACCGATGTCGAGATGCCTTGGGAAATATACAGCGCCAGGCCAATACCGATAATCGTTGCCAGCACGCCAACAATAAGAATAAGCAGTTGCCCGGAGTTGTTGCCTTTGACTGCCTCATCCGCCGCGATTTTACCGCTATTCTGGTTCAGCTCGATCAGTCGGTTCAAATCGTCCAGACCGCTTTGATACAGCCTTTGGCTCTGGCCTGCGAGCTCCCGGCTCAGCTCGTCATTATTCTCTCCCGCAGCCTTGGCTACCTGCTGAGAAAGCACGAGATACTGCTCCACATTTTTATTAACCGATTCAAAAATCCCCCGCTCCTCCGGCGAGCTGATCAGGGCTGTGTATTTCTGAAGTGAACTTTTCAAGCGGGAGGAGGCCTCGTCCCACGTTTTTTGTAATCCCCTGAGCTTCTCCTGTTCCTGTTCCACCAGCATGGTAAGCGCCGTCACACGAACGGTAGCAATATCATCCTTCATCGTTTGAATCAGAATGATACTGGGCAGCCAATTGTTCTGAATATCCGATGCGGTGGACTGCAGAGAGTTCATGCGGGTCATTGCCAGTACGCCTACCGTAATCAACAGCGCGATAATTAATAAAAAACTGCCTAACAGCTTCATGCGGATGGTCAATTTCATGTTCCTCTCGCTCCCTTTAATGTTATCAATGCACATTTATGTTGATATTTGCCAAATGCCTGTATAAGGAATTTAACAAATAAGTATTTTCCTCCGTAACCATCTGCTTGAAAACTAGGTATTTAGGTTCAATATAACACCTTGTCTACTGAATCGGAATGCGGTTTTTGTAGATTTTTCAAAGATAGTGTCGAATCGATTGGTATATTTTGAAGATACATGAACTTTGGGCAAACCCCTTCAAAACATAAGATATACGAAAAAAGCTGCTTGCCGGACGTGCCAATCCGGTCAAGCAGCATACTGACAAGTTATCTCCTTATTGCAAATAAAAGGATGTTTACTTCTTGGCAATATATTTCCGAATGTCGAAGGCAACGGCCGCCACAATAATCAGCCCTTTAATGATAAGCTGCCAATACGGGCTGACACCGATGAAGGTCAAGCCATAGTTGATGACACCGAAAATGAGCACCCCGGCCAAAATACCCGGCACCGTGCCGACACCGCCGGCTGTGGACACGCCTCCGACTACACAGGCGGCAATCGCGTCCAGCTCATACATGTTCCCATAGTTGTTGGTCGCACCGCCGGTACGACCGGCCTCCAGTACGCCCGCCAGACCATACAGCGCTCCGGCGATAGAATAAATGTAAATCAGATTGCGGCCCACATTGATGCCGGACACCTTGGCGGCCTGCATATTCCCGCCGATGGCGTACATATTTTTGCCCAGGCGGGTTTTGTTGAAGATCACCCATACCAGACATGAGATCACGATAGCGATAATGACGATGTATGGCACCGAGTACGGGCCGTTCGGGCCGATAAATCCGGTACCGAACCAAGTGGTGAAGTCCTCGCGCAAGCCGCCAATCGGCTGTGACTCGTTCGGCTTCATATCGAAGTAGAGCGAGTTCGCTCCATAAACGATGACCATGGTCCCCAGCGTGGCGATAAACGGCGGAACGTGAAAGCGCGCCACGATAATGCCGTTAATGAGGCCGACCAGCAATCCGGCCAGAACAGCCAGCACGACGGGAACCCACAGCGGCAGCTGCCCGAGGTCCGGGAAAAACCGGCGGGGGTACTCTTCGATTTGCAGCATGGAGGCCGATATCACGGCCGTCAGTCCGACGACACGGCCAGAGGACAAGTCCGTGCCGCCGGTAATCAGGATAAAGGCGGCCCCCAGTGCGATAATGGCCCGTGTTGAATTTTGAAGCAGAATATCCCGAAGTGCGGTGATGGATAAGAAGTTCGGATCGGACATGGCAATGCCCGCGATAAGCACGACCAGGACGATGTAAATGGCGTTCTGTGTCAAAAAGTGCTTTATTTTATCGAGGCCAGGCTTATTTGTTCTTTCGACTACTGGGCTGTTCATCCTTGAGTTCCTCCCTCATCATGCCAAAAACTTGGTTGCAAGCCGCATAACCTCCTGCTCGGTCGCCTCAGTGCCCTCCAAAATTCCGGAAAGCCGGCCTTCACACATGACCATCACCCGATCGGACATGCCGAGCAGCTCCGGCATCTCCGAGGAAATCATGATAATGCTTTTGCCCTGCTTGGCCAAATCGGCAATGAGCGTATAAATCTCGAATTTGGCGCCGACATCAATTCCGCGTGTAGGTTCGTCCAGCAGCAAAATATCCGGATCGGTCAGCAGCCATCTGGCCAGCAGCACCTTCTGCTGATTGCCGCCGGACAAGTTCTTGATCAGCGCTTTTGCGGAAGGTGTCTTCACGCGGAGGGTTTCGATGCTCCGCTCCACGTCGGCGCGTCCCTTCACCTCATCCAGCAGGCGCAGCGGATTCAAATACTTATCCAGACTGGCGATGAGGGTGTTCTCCTGCACGGACAGCACCGGGAATATTCCGGTGACCCGGCGTTCCTCCGTCAGCAGCGCCAGCTTATGCTTTTTGGCATCAAGAGGAGATTTAATCCGCACGGGCTTGCCGTGCAGCCGGATGCTTCCCGCTTGAACCGAGCGCAGGCCGAACAGCGCCTCGATCAGCTCCGTACGCTGCGCCCCGACCAGACCGCCCAGACCCAGAATCTCACCCTTTCGCAGCTCGAAGGATACATTCTGGAACGAACGGGGGAACGGGGAGGTCAAGCCCTCCACCTTCAATATGACATCGCCGGGCACATTCGTGCGCTGCGGGAATCTCTGAGTCAAATCGCGGCCGACCATCCGGGAAATAATCATATCGGTAGTAAGGCCGGAAGCGGCCCAAGTGCCGATATATTTCCCATCCCGCATAATCGTCACGTCATCGGAGATTTGCAGAATCTCCTCCATTTTGTGGGAAATGTAAATAATGGCGACACCCCGGCTTTTCAAGCCGTGTATAATTTTGAACAGCTGCTCCACCTCATTGCCGGTTAAGGAGGAGGTCGGCTCATCCATAACGATGACCTTGGAATGAAACGAAACCGCTTTGGCGATTTCTAATGACTGTACCTTGGAAACGGACAACGTGCCTACAATGGTATGCGGATCAATATCAAGCTCCAAATCGTGCAGCAGTGCTTTCGTATCGCGAAGCATCCGTTTGTGATCGATGAACCGGAACGGACCGAAGCCTTTCTCGGGAAAGCGCCCGAGCCAAATGTTCTCCATGACGTTCCGGAAAGGAACGGGGTGCAGCTCCTGATGAATCATGGAGACCCCCAGGTCCAGCGCCGCCTTGGAATCGGGAATATCGACCTTCCGGCCGTCCAGCACGATGTCGCCTTCGTCCGGCTTATACATGCCGAACAAGCATTTCATGAGTGTAGATTTTCCCGCGCCGTTTTCCCCCATTAATGCGTGTACAGTACCCGGACGCACCTTCAGATTCGCATCGTCCAGTGCCTTGACGCCGGGAAACGACTTGGATATATGGTTCATCTCCAGTACATAGCCGTTCTCCTTCATGCCCATTCCCCCTGCAGCTGTGCTTCTAATCAAGCTCCTGTCTTGCGTTTTGGGAGCAAGGGGCCGCCTGCGCCGCCCCTCCATCCCAAGGACCGTTTACTTGGCGTCATTCATGTTTTCTTTTGTGATTTTTTTGTAAGGAACCCAAATGTATTTGCCGTCGGTAATGTCATAGCCGACCGTATCCTTGCCCGGAGCTTGACCTTGGGCCAGCGCAGCCGACAGGTTCAGCGTGGCTTTCCCTTGGTTCTTGGCATCATTGAGCACGGTGCCGAGCAAGGTCCCCTCCTCCAGCGCTTTCAGCGCCGGAGCTGTGGCATCAACGCCGACAACCGGCATATACTTGCCGTCCTTGAAATAGCCCTTGGCTTTGAGCGCCTCGATCGCGCCCAGCGCCATGTCGTCGTTGTTCGCGAGAACGGCCTCGATTTTGGCTTCGTTGGCCGCGAGGAACGCCGCCATTTTCTCCTGGCCCTTAACCCGATCCCACATAGCCGTATCTTCCGCTACCTTCTCCACCTTGAAGCCTCCCGCCTGCATCGCCTCTACGGAAAACTTCGTGCGCAGCTCGGCATCCTGGTGGCCCGGCTCGCCCTTCAGCATCACGTACTGAATGACGCCATCCTTGTTTTTATCCGCTTCGGGATGTGCCTTGAAATAATCGACGATGAGCTGGCCCTCCATCGTGCCGGATTGCTCGGCCTTGGCGCCGACATAGTACACCTTATCCCATTTCTTCATGTCGTCCGCCATCGGCTCCCGGTTAAAGAATACGACCGGAATATCGGCCTTTTTCGCTTTGTCGATAATGACGCCCGCGGCTGTCCGATCGACCGCATTAATCGCCAGGGCGTTCACTTTTTTGGTGATGAACAAATCGACTTTATCGTTTTGGGTCGGCTGGGAGTTTTGGCTGTCGACGATATCAACCTTGGCTTTGCCTTCCGCCGCGGCCGAGATGGCGTTGCGTACGCCCGTCATAAACGTATCATCGAATTTATAAATGGCGACACCGATGCTGACGTCCTTCTTCGCAGCCGAGGCGGGCGCTTGAGCGCTCGGAGCTGGTGTAGCGGTACCGCTTGCGCCTTCCTTTTGTGTTGTGCTTCCACCGGAATTGGCGCAACCTGCCGCTGTCAGCATTACCGCAGCAAGCGTCAGAAGAGCAATTTTCTTTTTCATGCTTCGACCTCCATTTTTTTATCATTGGTCCTGCTTACACTGTTATTATGCCGGGTTCTCCAATGAAAGCGAATTCAATATTCTCCTGTTTTCTATAAAAATTCTCACCACTTTCCGAATCGTCCCCCACCTGCGCACAGTAAAAAGCCCGGTACACACAAAACATCGCTATGACTGTTTTGTGTGTACGGGCTTAGGGTTTCATCGCGATTCCCTCTGCGCTCTCGTGCTGGAGTGCAACGCGTAAAGCATCAAAGGAAGCTCCCGCGCCTCTTCCGCACCGCACGCAGCTCCCGGCGCGCGGCGCTTTGCTGCAGGACGGCGGTCAGTCGACCGCAGGATGGCTATACCTTAAACTTATGAATCACCTGACGCAGCCGCTCCGCCATCGTGCCCAGCAGGCTGGCCGATCCTGCGATACCCGAAATACTCGCGAGCTGTTCTTCCGTAGAAGCGGATACCGTCTGGACAGAGGAGGCGGACATGTGGGCGGAATGCTCCATTTCGTTCAGAGAGGCCATAATTTGCTGGGATGTCGCCGCCATCTGCTGGGCAACCGCCGAAGCCTCCTGCACTTGATTCAGCACCTGCTTGACCGACGTATGAATTTGGCGGAACGCCTCCCCCGTTACCTGAAGGGTATCCATCCCCTGCTCCACTTCCCGGTCTCCCTGCTCCATGGCTGCGACGGCTCGCGTAATGTCCGCCTGAATCGCGCCAATCAGCCCAGTGACCTGCTCCGCCGAATGCTTCGAGCGCTCCGCCAGCTTCTTCACTTCACTCGCAACTACGGCGAAGCCTTTCCCCTGCTCTCCGGCCCGCGCTGCTTCAATAGACGCATTCAGGGCAAGCAGATTGGTCTGGTTTGAAATCTCATGAATCATGGAAATGATATCCCCGATTTCCCGGGAGCGCTCCTCCAGCAGCTTGACGGTTCCGGACAAATCGTTCATGGTGAGCCGTACCGCATTCATTTGCGCTGTCGTTTGCTGAATGTGCTCGTTGCCCTGCTCGGAATGGCGGACGGCGTCCTCCGACAAATCGAAGGCGTCCGAGGAGCTGGTAGCCACGTGCTGGATACCGGCGGACAGCTCCTCCATGGCCCGTGCGCTTTCCAGCACGCTTTGAGCGTGGGTATCCGTTCCTTTGGCAACATCCTGTACGGCTAGCGTAATGCTATCCGCCGCCTGCGTCATGTCCGCCAAAGACTGAGACAGCTGGCCGGAAGCAGCGCTCACCACATCGGAGCTATCGGAGGCCTGCGAAACAAGCTCGCGCAGGTGCCGCTTCATCTCATTAAAGGAAGCAGCCAGCCGGCCAATCTCATCCCGGTTCGGTACGCGCAAATCCTCCATCGTCAAATCCCCGCCGGAGATGCGTTCCGCCTGATGCTCCAACCGAACGAGCGGCTTGGAGATATGCCTTGCAAATAAGATAAGCAGCGCACCGCCGATTACAACGCATGAAGCAAGCGTAACCAGAATGGTTTTAAAAATCTGCCGCTGGCCTTCGTTGTAATCCTGCATGTAAGAGCCTGCCGCCACAACCCAGTTCCAGCGGGAATCCAGATCAGCGTACACAATTTTCTTCGCCTCGGCTGTCGAATCCGGCAGCGGCCACATATAGGTTGTAAATCCGCCGCCCTGCTTGGCCTTGCCGACTAAATCCTGTATGTAAAAGAAACCGTCACTCGTCTGCTTGTCCCAAATGGTTTCGCCTTCCAATAAAGGATGCGCCAGCAGCTTTCCCTGTGTATCCATCACATAAAAATAGCCGTTTACCCCTAAATCAATATTGCTGTTAATCGGCCGCTTGCCGTCCTGCTTGGCTCCCAGCATTAAGGCTTTTACCTTTTCCTGCGCTTCCTCCAGGGTAATGCTGCCCGCCTTCACCGAATCGTCCAGCGATTGAATCAATTCAATCGACAATTGGACGGCATTTCTCAAATCCTTTTCGATTAACGAGTCCGACACAGTGGATGAAACATCGTAGCTAACGCTGCCTAAAATAATAATCGGGATAAGCAGAATGAGCAGGGACGTACTAAGCAGCTTGGTTTGAATAGATAGTTGGAGCCGATTCGACATGCAGTTCAATTGCCCCTCTCTTCAGGATGAGAATCTCCATGCTTCCGAGCTTTCCTTCGGATTACCATTCATTTTACCTGAACCATAGATTTCCTGTCTGTCTGTTTGACAGCACTTTCATTCGAAATTGTTAACATTTCATGAAAGATAACTCCTCCTGTTGTCATTCCGGCCCTGAATTCACATTCAAGCTGTCGTGCGGGCATACAGAATAAAGAACGCCATGACCTCGCCGATAACAAGATAATTGGGAACCACGAAGAGGAGATCCAGCGCGAAGAAGCATCCCACAGTCCCCAGGAGCAGCGCAAAATGAGAAAAGCCCAGCCGATGCTGCCGGTGCTTATACATGTTAAACACCAATGAAGTAGACAGAAAGTAAAGCAGCAGCGTGCCAAACATAAAATAAATCCCGGCGAAATAATCCAATTGCTCCAGAAATAACAGCTGAATGGAAGCGGCAAGCATGGACATGGATAAATAAATGAACAAATGGCCGTATATAATGGTCTGACCGGCTGTGCGAATCGACTTGTCGACCTTCTTCTCCAGGTTATCGAAATATTGCCACCACATGGCGATAATAAGTATAAACGTGATGGCCGCAAACAGAACGGACTGCCACGTCCATGAGTCGGACTGCAGCACGGCGAGAATACTGACGACCGATTCGCCGAGAAGAATGAGCGCGAACAAGGAAAACCGCTCCAATAGATGATGCGTATTGATCGGGGTCTTCACTAGAATGCGCCTGCTGATTAAGGGCAGCAAAATATCTACAACAATGCCCGCATATAACACTGCATAACGAACCCACGAATCGAAAAATAAGGAGCAGGCGGAAATCACAAGCCCAATCCAGAAGCTGGTCCCAAAATACCGGGCTGTCCTCCGCTTGTCGCCGGTTTCCTTTTTGTATAATGATAAATATTGAATGGCCGTCATGGCTCTTAAGCCGAGATAGCCGCAAAGGAAGGGCATATAGTTGGCATCGAAATGGACCGATAGGCTGGCCGTCATAATCAACGCGAAAAACAATTGAAGGCTCAGGAATATCCGGTGTGACAAAATATCTTGTCCAAACCGGTTAACAAAAAGCGTTTCACCGACCCAGGCCCACCAGACCGGGACGAATATCAGCACAAATTTGGCCAAATATTCGATGGAGAAGGAGCCATGCTCAACATGCAGCAGAACATGGCTTGCTTTTGACACCGCGGCTACAAAAAGCAAATCATAAAACAGCTCCAGCCACGTTACTTTTTTCTCAGCCATGCCGTTAAATCCCCTTTAGTTCGATTAGATTACATGCTATCCCGCTCCATTCGCAAGTCCTGTTCAGTTCACAAACGGGAATAGCAGCTTCTGATTATCTGACCAGAACATATTGTCCTGATCAATCACCTTCACGCCCAGATTGTCCTGTTCCGGCACAGCAATGCCATTCATGGCGTCCACCGCGTACTTCACCCCCAGATACCCCATGCTGAACGGATTATGAATGATGGTGGCCTGAATGCTGCCTTCCTGCAGCAGCTCCAGCTCCTCCGGCGTGCTATCGAAGGTGACGACCTTCAGCTCTCCGGCCAGTCCGGCGTCCTTCATGGCGCCCGCTACCCCGATTGAGGCGGCGGCGCTAAGCACCACCACGCCGTCCACCCGGCCCGGCGCGTTCAATAAATCCCGGGCGGCAGCGCCGCAATCGGGATCCCCTGCGGCGCATGTAATCCGCTCCACAAGCTGCACGGAAGCATAATGCGCCAGCTCGGCGCGCAGGCCTTCCTCCCGCTGAGACGCATTCGAGGATGGCCCGGCTGCACGGATAACAGCGATCCGGGCGTGATTGCCGATAAGCTCGACCAGCTTTCGCAGCGCCAGCTGCCCCGCCTCATAGTGATTAATCAGAATGGAGCTCCGCACCTTGGCCCCTTTTTCCGGAGAATCGATGACGATAAGCGGCAAGCTGCGAGAGCCGGTGATGTCGGCTGCCTGAAGGAAGGTCTCATGGTCGCTCGGGGCGACAACAACTGCACCTGCTCCGTAGATAACCGCCTCATTGATGAACCCGATCTGCCCGTTCGGATCGGCTTCGGAAGCAGGGCCGCCGAATGTCACCTGGACGTTGAACTCCTTGCCTGCGGCCTCCGCCCCCATCCTCACCGTCTGCCAGTAATCGTCCTGCTTGGCTCGGACCACCAGGGCCACCTTTTTCTTCTCCGCTTCGTGCAAACCAATACTCGGCTGCGCGCCCGGGCCGGTTCCGGCGTCCGTTGAGCAGGAGACTCCCATCACCGCCATGAACAGCAGCACGAACGCCATCCGCCCAAGCTGCCGTGACCACCGGAAGGACGCCGCGACTTCACTCGTCATCTTCATCGCCCCGCCCTCCTTCATCTCTGCTTAACGGCAGCCACAGCCGCACGGTCGTTCCTTCCTCGGGCTCGCTGTCCACCTCCAGGCCGTATGGCTCCCCAAACTGCAGCCGGATACGCTCGTGCACGTTGCGGATGCCGACTCCGGAGCCCTCCTTACTTCGGGACTGGCCCGTCAGCAGCCGCTGCACGGTTTCCTGCGTCATGCCGAGCCCGTTGTCCTCAACCTGGAGCAGCAGCTTGTCATCCCGCCTGCCCGCCGTAATTCGGATCAAGCCCGCATCCGGCATATACTCGATCCCGTGCTGAATGGCGTTTTCCACTATCGGCTGCACGATAAGCTTCAGCGTTTGACACCCCAGGACCGCCTCCTCGGCTTCGATTCGATATTCAAATTTATTTTTGAACCGTATTTTTTGGATGACCAGGTAGTTGCGGACGTGCTCCAGCTCCTCCTGTACACTAATAATATATTTTCCCCGGCTGAGGCTAATCCGAAACAGCTTGGACAAGGAGGTAATCATCGTGACGACCTCATCGGTCTTGCCCGTCCCCGCCATCCGGACAACCGAGTTAAGCGTATTGTACAAAAAATGCGGATTAATCTGAGCCTGCAGCACCTCCAGCTCGCTCCTGCGCTTGGCCTCCTGCTCATGAATGATTTGCTCCATCAGCTGCTTCATCCGGGACACCATCAAATTAAACCGACGTGAAAGCCGGCCCACCTCGTCATCTCCCCGCACCGGAAGATGAATATCGAAATCTCCCTGCTCCACCTTGCGCATCGATTTCTCCAGCCGTTTAATCGGAAGCGAAATTCTCGAGGACATCGTCGCCGCAATCAGAAGCACCAGAACCATAACAATGACCAGCAGCCAAATCAGAAAACCGCTAATTTCCTTACGAGTCGTTACAATCTCATCCATATATGAGACACCGACCGTCTTCCAGCCGATGTTGTTCACCGTCTGAATCGTAATCAGGCGTTTGTCTCCGGTGGAATCATCCACATAGCTGCCGTAGGAATATTTGAGCGCCCGCTCGACATTCTCGTATTTCAGCCCCGCATAAATGAGCTGCTGCTGCGGATGATACACAATGTTGCCGGCTCCTTCGTCAATAATGTACACGTAGCCTTTCTTGCCGAGGCTCACCCGGCGGCACAGCTCATCAATCGTCTTGAAATTGACGTCGACAAGCAGAACAGCCCGAATCGTTTCCCCCCTGCGGGTCATCGTAATTCCTTTACTGAGCGACACGACCCATTTGTACTCGCCCTTGTACAAATTTTGAATGTGGGGAAGGGAGAAGGAGAGATGATTCGGGTTTTCCAGAGCGGAGGTGAACCAGCTCTGCCGGGTCAAGCGGGTGTTGTCCCGCATCGGAGCATTCGGCAGGCCGAACAGCGGCTCGCCTTCGCTGCTGAACAGCCCCATCGATACGATATCCTCCCGCGTCGCAAAAATCGTTTCCAGCTGCTCCCGCAGCTTCTCGTCATCCCCGCCGCCGTAACGGCGGATTTTGTCATCAACCAGCCCGAATACGTCGGACATGCCTTTCAGATACATCTCCAGATTGAAATTGACCTGCCCGATAATTTGCTGGTTGCCCAAATAAGCGTTGCGCTCCGCCGTTTGTGAGAATTTGCTGTACAGGATAGCACTGACGACAAGCACAACCGAAATCGTTATGACTGCAAAATACACCGTAATCAGCAATTGTATGCTGCGAAATCGGAACCGGTTCACCGGCTTCCGGAGCAGCCCGCGCAGTTTGCGGCGCATATCAGCTTTCCGTCTCCGGGTCACGGGCGCCGCTGCGATAGTCCTTCGGCGTCATGCCCGTATGCTTGCGGAAGCAGAAGCTAAAATAATTCGGCTCCGAGAACCCGACCCGCTCGGAGATTTCAAACGCTTTTAAATCCGTGGTCCGCAGCAAGCTCTTCGCCGCCTCCATTCGTACCTGCATCAAATATTGAACAAACGTCAGCTTCGTTTCTTTTTTGAAGATGCTGCTGAAATACCCGGCGCTGATATGCAAATGGCCGCATACCCGGGTAATGGAAATTTCGCTTTCGTGAAAATGCGCGCGCGTGTATTCCTTGGCCTTCTCCACCAGGCTGCTGTGGCTGTGCTGCCGGTCGGCGGCAATCCGATCCATCACGCGTATGCACAGCCGGGTAAGCCGTTCCTTGGCCTCCTCCAGATCGGTATACTTGCCGATATCCGCATACGGATTGTGGCCGGGACCGAGCAGCTGCTCCAAATCCAAATCGGCATCCTTGGCCGCTTTGAGCACAGCCGTCACGATTTCCATCAGGAACAGCTGGCAATCCTGCACCGAAACCGCCGCCGCTGTAATCCCGCCAAACAGCTCCCCGGTCAAAGCTTTGAGCTCCTGCAGCGTACCGACCTTCATGCAGCGGATTAGCGCCTGCTCCTGCAGCTCATCAAACCGCAGCTTCTCCACCGAACGTTTCTCCACATCATCAATGCAAATAATCCGGTTGCCGCCAAGTATAAGCCGGTAATCCAGGGCGAGTACCGCATCCCGGTAACCATCCTTGATCTCCTCCGGCCCGTCGCCGACGGTTCCAACACCAATCGTCACGGTAAACTTCAGATACCGCTCTACGCTCTGCCGGATTTCCTCCAGCGCGGCCAGCGCCGGCTTCATGACATCATGACGGGCAGGGTGAGGAGAAATCGTCAGCACAATGACGGCATCGTTGTGCAGATACACAAGACCTGCTCCGTATCTGCGGGCGATCTCTTCCGCGATGTTCACCAGCGCAAACAGCTTCAGCTCGGTATCCTTGGCATATCGCAGGGAGCCTTCGGACACCAGCCCCGCCTCCTCCGGCTGTGCCGCCCCGCCAGGATAATCCATGCTGATTACCGACACAAGATAACCCTTGCCTGCCAAATCTACGTTATAATTGCGCGCCTTCGCAGCAATTTCCGCCGCACTCTGCTTGCGAGTCACCAGTGAAGCGAGAAACACCTCCCGCAGCACCGGAAGGCTTTGGCGGTAATGCTCCTGCAGCATTTCCATATTTCTCTTCTGTTCCGTTTCTTCCTCAATTCGGCTTCGGGCCTTCAACAGTACCTCCACAAACTCCTGTGAAGAAAACGGTTTCAAAAGGTATTCATCGATTTGCAGCTTGACCGCTTTTTGCGCATATTCAAATTCATCAAATCCGGTCAGCACAATAATTTTAATAGTGGGGTATCGCTCCCGAATCCACTCGGACAGCTGCAGCCCGTCCATGAACGGCATCTGAATATCGGTTACAACGACGTCCGGCTGTATCCGTTCAATAAGCTCCAGCGCTTCCCTGCCGTTCTCCGCCGTACCGGCCATCTCAAAGCCGCACTCCGCCCAATCCACCTCCAGAGCTACCCCGTCACGCACATCGGCTTCATCATCAATGAGCAGCAACTTGTACATGGACACCCCTCCTCCCTGTATTGTACCGGGAAGGCATCCGCGTGAATAGAGGGGGAAACGGGCTTCAGCGCGCTTGAAGTTGACGTACCCGCTTCGCCGGGAGTACGATGAAGCTTGATATGTAATAACATGCATATGCGCTTTGCCCAAAGCCCTGATTTTCTGACAAGATGAGGTGACCTGAAATTGCGCCATCGCAAGCTGTCCTCGTATTTAAGACCATATTGGAAGTCCGTGACACTGGCTCCGCTGCTGATGCTGCTTGAGGTCGGCATGGATCTGCTTCAGCCGAAGCTTATGGCCAGCATTGTGAATGACGGCGTTCTGAAGGGAGATCTCGACCACATTTGGCGTACAGGCGTGATGATGGTTGTATACGCCTTCATCGGCCTCGTCGGCGGTGTGGGCTGTACGGTATTTTCCAGTATTGCGGCAGCCTATTTCGCCACAGACGTCCGGCGGGATTTGTTCGCCAAGGTGCAGACGTTCGCCTTCCGGAATCTGGATACCTTCAGCACCGGCTCTCTGGTCACCCGGCTGACCCATGATGTGGTCCAGGTGCAGAATCTCGTGCAGATGATGCTGAGAATTTTGGTCCGCGCCCCGTTTCTCGTCATCGGCAGCCTGGCAATGGCCGTCATCATCAGCCCTTCCCTCAGCCTCATTATGTTTATCGTGGTGCCCATCCTGCTCGTTGCCCTGGTGCTGCTGAACCGCAGAGCGTTTCCTTTGTTCGCCTCAGTGCAAAATAAGCTGGACCGGGTCAATACCGTGCTTCAGGAAAATTTGAGCGGCATCCGGGTCGTCAAAGCGTTCGTTCGGGCTGCGTTTGAGAACCGGCGGTTCGGCGCGGCCAACGGCGATTATACGGATACCGCGCTGAAGGCGGCGCGTGTGGTAGCCCTTAACATGCCGATTATGACGCTGCTGCTCAATGCCGGTATCGTTGCCGTGCTCTGGTTCGGCGGCGTGCAGGCCCGGGATCATCAAATCCAAATCGGCGACCTGATTGCTTTTATTAACTATGTTACACAAATGCTCTTTTCCCTGATGACCGTTGCCATGTTCATGATGGCGGCTTCCCGTGCAAAAGCGTCTGCTGACCGGATCAATGAGGTGCTGGCTACCGAGCCGGACATTGCCGATCAGGAAGATGCCCGCCGGGATGTCATCCGCGAAGGTCGCCTCTCATTCGACAGCGTCAGCTTCGCCTACGCCGGCAAAGAGCAAGATCCTGTGCTGGAGAATATCAGCTTCGAGGCGTATCCGGGTCAAACCGTGGCCTTCCTCGGCGCGACCGGAGCGGGCAAATCAAGCCTCGTCAGCCTTATTCCGCGGCTGTACGAGGCCAGCGCAGGCACGATCCGGATTGATGGCGCCGATGTGCGGACGATTGCGCTGGATCATCTTCGCAGCCGGATCGGTACGGTACTGCAGCAGGCCATTTTGTTCAGCGGCACCCTTCGAGACAATATCCGCTATGGCCGGCCGGACGCCTCGCAGGAGGAGGTGGAGGCGGCGGCCAAGGCCGCGCAGGCGCACGACTTCATCATGCAGATGCCGGAAGGCTACGATACGCTGGTCGGCCAGCGCGGCGTCAACCTGTCCGGCGGCCAGAAGCAGCGCATCTCCATTGCCCGCGCCATTCTCATCCGCCCGGCCATTCTCATTCTGGATGACAGCACCAGCGCGGTCGATCTGGGCACCGAGGCTCGCATTCAGGCCGCGCTGAAGCAGCTGATGCACAGCAGCACATGCCTTCTGATTGCCCAGCGTATCTCCTCGGTCATGGAGGCCGACCAGATTATGGTGCTGGAGGACGGGCGAATCGCGGCGCGCGGAACGCACACAGAGCTGCTGGAGTCGAGCGAGGTATACCGCGATATTTACAAATCGCAGCTGGGAAAGGGGGAAGCTATCCATGGCTGAACGGACACAGGCAGGAACGGCGGGTCATGCCGGCGCGCCCGGCGGGATGACCCCCGGCATGGGCGGTCCCGGCGGACGCCCGATGGGACTCGGCCCAGGCGGGCCGGGCGGAGGTCCCGGCCGGTTCACGGAGAAGGTCAGGCCCAAGAATACCAAAACAACGCTGAAGCGGCTATGGGGCTATCTCGGCCAGCAGCGCGGGGGTCTGGTCACAGTCGTTGTTCTCACCATTCTCAGCTCGCTGACCGCCCTAATCGGGCCTTACCTGCTGGGCAAATCATTCGATGATTACATTATTCCGGGCCATTACGATGGGCTGCTAAGCCTGTGTGTGCTGCTGCTCGCCGTATACGCGGCAAGCGCGCTGCTGACCTGGCTGCAGGGCTACGTCATGGCCGGCGTGAGCCAGCGCACGGTTGCCGTCATGCGCCGGGACTTGTTCGGCAAGATGCAGCGGCTGCCGCTGTCTTATTTCGATACCCGGCCGCATGGGGATTTGATGAGCCGTACCACGAACGATATCGAGAACGTGTCGGTATCCATGAATCAAGGCCTGCCGCAGCTGCTGTCGGGCATCATTACCGTTATCGGCGCGCTCGTGATGATGATTGGGCTGAACGTATGGCTAACCCTGCTCAGCCTGGCGACCATTCCTCTCGTCACGTTCGCTACCGGACGTATCGCCCGCTATACCCGCAGCTTCTTCAAAGGACAGCAGCAGCGGCTTGGCGATTTGAACGGATATATGGAAGAAACCATCTCCGGGCAAAAGGTGGTCAAAACGTTTCGCCGCGAGGAACAGGCAATCGCCGAGTTTCAAGCCATGAACCTTGAGCTTCGCGAGGTCAGCGTGAAAGCCCAGATTTTATCCGGCACAACCGGTCCGGTTATGAACCTGATCAACAATCTCAGCTTCGCGCTGCTCGCGGCGGCGGGCGGCGGGATGGCGCTGGCCGGATGGACAACGATCGGAATCGTGGTCAGCTTCCTGAACTATTCCAAGCAGTTCGGCCGGCCGATGAACGATTTGGCCAACCAGTTCAATATGATTCAGTCCGCCATTGCTGGCGCCGAGCGGGTATTTGAAATGATGGATGCCGACCCTGAGCAGGACGACCGGCAGCTTGCACAGCAGCTCACCGGCGTGCGAGGCGAGGTCATTTTCCGGGACGTCTCCTTCAGCTATAAGCCCGACGTGCCGATTTTGCAGGATGTGTCCTTCACGGCCAGGCCGGGGGACATGATCGCGCTCGTCGGGCCGACCGGGGCCGGCAAAACGACCATCATCAATCTGTTGACCCGGTTTTATGATATCCAGAAGGGGACCATTACGCTGGACGGCGCGAATATTCAGAGCCTGGACAAGAATAGCCTGCGATCCCAGCTCGGCATCGTGCTTCAGGACGCCTACCTGTTCTCTGACACGATCAGGGAGAACATCCGTTACGGACGGCTGGAAGCGACCGACGCGGAAATCGAGCGGGCGGCCAAGCTTGCCAATGCGGACAGCTTCATCCGCAAGCTGCCTCAGGGCTATGACACTCCGCTTACGGCGGAGGGCGGCAATTTAAGCCAAGGCCAGCGCCAGCTGCTGACGATTGCGCGGGCCGTTCTGGCAGACCCTGCGGTGCTCATTCTGGACGAAGCGACCAGCAGCATCGACACCCGCACGGAAATGCACATTCAAGCAGCGATGAGAACGTTAATGCAGGGCCGCACCAGCTTCGTCATTGCGCACCGGTTAAGCACCATTCGCGAGGCCGATCTGATTCTGGTCATTGACGGGGGGCGCATTATCGAGCGCGGCACCCATGAAGAACTGCTCAATCAGGGCGGATGTTATCACGGCTTGTACACCAGCCAGTTCCAACGGACAGGGTAAGCCTGACGCCTCCCGACGTGCAGGAGGAAGCACAGGCAGCCTTCGAATTTCTCTGCACCGCCGGTTCTTGTAAAGCCAAACAACCGCCCGGTCATGAAACGCTTGCTGATTACAAGCGCCATGACCGGGCGGTTATCCTGTTATTCTCTTGTTGTCATTCCTGCCGGCTGTTCATGCCGCCCTCCGGTAACGTCCGCGCGGCCGGGAGCCAGACGTGGAACGCTGTTCCTTCGCCAAGCTTGCTCTTGCAGGCGATGGTGCCGCCGTGGAAATCGACAATCGCTTTGGTTATCGCCAGACCGAGTCCCGCCCCGCCTTCCTTGCGGGCCCTGGACATGTCAGCCCGGTAAAACCGGTCGAACAGCTTGGACACATGCTTCTCGGCAATCCCCGGTCCATTATCACGAATCGTGAGGCGCGCTCCTGCCGCCTCCGGCTCTAACCGGACGGAAATCTGCCCGGAAGCCGAGTCCGTATGCTGTACTGCATTTTGAAACAAATTCAACACGACCTGCTTCATCTGATCCCGGTTGAACTGAAGCGGAGGGCTGTTCTCCGTTTCGATGTCAACCCGGCGGCCCCCGGCCAGCACCCGCAGCTGGGGCTCCATCTCCCGCAGCACATCCTCCAGCTGCCCCGATATCAGCTTGAGCTCCGGCTGATTATCGAATTTGGCCAATTGAAGCAGGTCCTGCACCAGCTGGGTCAGCCGTTCCGATTCGGTATGCATGCTCTGTAAGGATTCCCGAAGCACCTCCGGATTGTTCGCCGCACCGCGCAGCAGAACCTCAAGAAAGCCGCGTATCGAGGTCAACGGCGTCCGCAGCTCATGAGAAGCGTCCGCCACGAAACGCCGCATCCGCTCCTTCGCCTCCTGCTCTGCGATGAAGGCGGTCTCCAGCCGCTCCAGCATCCCGTTAAACGCCACGGAAAGCCGTTCCGTTTCGAGCTGCCCCCTGCCCAGCGGCAGCCGCTCGTCCAGGTTGCCCGCATTAATTCGTTCTACTTTATCCACCATGCGGGATAACGGGATTAAGGTCCGCCGCAGCACGGGCAGGAAGGCGAGCAGCGCCGCCAGCATGGCCAGAACGCTTAGTCCGATGAAGGTAGTAAGCTGCCTCACAAGCACTTCATGCAGTTGGCTAGTCAGTACACTAACCTGAATAACCATGTTCGGCGGCTGATCACGGTTTAAGCCTACCATCTGGAGCACCACAAGCTGTTCATGCCCGTCCGCATCCTTGACCAGGTCGTATTCCGGCCGCTGTTTCTTCGGATCTGCGCTCAGCACCTGGGCGTAGCGTTCTGCCGAGAGCTGGGGCACGGAACCGGAATCCGGTTCGCCATACACGTCGGTAATTTCGCCTTTGTCGTTCACCAAAGCCACTGTCGACTGCGGAATTCGCAGCGAGCTGAGCGGATCATGCTCCCCGCCCGGACGTTTGGAGGGTTCGGGACTGTCCCCCTGCTGCACGGTGCCCGAATCATTTCCGGCGTCCCCGCTCCCCTTGGAGCCTGCTTGCGGCGAGTCCCCGCCCGGCCGGAAATACGGCTTCGGCCCGGAGTGTCCCGGTCCCGGCTGCCCCGAAGGCCCTTCCTCCAGATTACGGAACAACTGGCCCGGAAGAGATCGGATTTGCGCCTGAATGGATTCTGCCCGGTTGTTATATAGAAATTGCTGCATCAAGACATATTGGAATGTTCCGATAAGCAGCAGCAAAATCGATAGCACGATCAGCGTTCGCGCCAATATTTGAAAACGAAGCGAAGAGGGCGGCTGCTTTTTTTTCATCGGAATCCACCTCCTCTCAAGCGTCTATCCGGTAACCCGCTCCACGGATCGTACGGATAATCCGGTGGTCCTTGTCGCCCAGCTTATCCCGTATCGAACGGACGTACACCTCCACGATGTTGTCCTGCCCGCCGAAATCATAACCCCATACCGCGTCCAAAATTTTCGTCTTGCTCAGCACCAGTCCGTGATTCACAACCATGTACTTCAGCAGCTCGTACTCTGTAGCGGAGAGCGTAAGCAGGCGCTCATCATAATGAATTTCCTTGCGGCGGTCGTCAATCCGGAACAGCCCGACGACAACCTCGCTGACCAAATGAGGAAACTGGTTTCGAATGCGGGCCTGGATTCGCGCCAGCAGCTCCTGAAAGCTGAACGGCTTCACTAAATAATCATCCGCGCCCAGATTCAGCCCCTTAACCCGATCCTCCACCTCTTCCTTGGCGGTAAGCATGATGACGGAGACATTCTCCGTTTCCTTAATCAGGCGGCACACCTCGAAGCCGTCCATGCCCGGCATCATGACATCCAGAATGACCAGCTGCGGGTGCAAATCCTGCACCATATTAATTGCCGTCAACCCGTCTTGAGCGCTGCTCACCTGGAAGCCTTCATTTTTCAAGCCCAATTCCAAAAATTTTATAATGTTCGGTTCATCATCCACAACCAAAATATGAATGTTCCTCGCCATATTCAATCGAATCACCCCGCTACCAGTTTACAACAATTTTGCCCGTTCCGGTCCGTTTTCAGCAAACATTAAGTCACCCTTCATTTTTATTTAAGCCTGCCCCGTCATAATGAAGCTCGTTCATATTCCGGCGGGAGGCCGCCAAATTGGAATAGACAAGGGAGCAGGAAAACAATGAAAAAGACACGTCAGCTTCACTTATGGATCGGATTAGTGACGTCGATATTTATTTTGATGCAGGCCGTGACCGGCCTGCTGATGTCGGAGCCTTGGCTCATTGGCATGAGCGGAGGCGAAGGCGGCCGTCCGGCAATGACTGCGGGAACGAACGCGGGCGCAGCGCAGGGGTTCGGCCAGCAGCCGGCCGGGTCGGCTTCCGGCGCACAAAGCGCGGATACGAGCGCCGCTCAGCCTTCTGCCGCGACGGCAAACACAAGCACAGATGCCCAAGGAACGGCGGGAGGAAGAACGGTGATGCAGCAGCCGGGCCAAGGGCCGGACCAAGGCGGTTCTTCCTCAGCCATGAGAATTATTAAAGGCCTGCATGAAGGGAAAATCGGCGGAACGAACATCAAATGGCTGATTGATTTAACTGCCGTGGGGATGATGATTTTGACCGTAACGGGAATTAGCCTGTCCATCAAAGCACTGCGCGCCCAAGCTAAAGGCAGACGGAAACGGGCTGAACTGGCCCGCTAACCGGCGCGGCAGACGGCTACGTTTTGGTATCCCCCTGCTTCGGAGGGGTGTCATAAACAATGGGAAACGCCGGGAGCAGGCGAACTTGACCGCATAGCGTCAGGTTCATCTGCTCCCGGCGTTCGTTTTTGACCCCATGTCCGGACGCTTCCAGGCATTAGGGAACAATCCGGGCCCGGTCAGGGCCGGTTCTCCCCCGTCCTTCCATATACAACGCAGGACACGCTTGCAGGAGCTACAGCACAGCGCCTTCCGTGCGCCGCTTTTGCTTTTGGCCTTCCAGCCACCGGATTGCAGCCAACAGGACCAGCAGGAGCGCCATCAGCCCCGTCAGCACGCCCAGCGTGCCGAACACCGAGGAGACCTTGAGGCTCCAGCCGGTAAAAAGCGGCAGCAGCGCGCCACCCAATCCCCCGGCCGCAATCAGCAGGCTTGTGAGCCTTTCCGTCCGGCCCGGCAGCACCTGATTGGCATAAATCAAGGCGATGGCGAACATGCCCGACATGAAGATCCCCAAGAGCGAGATCAAGGCCAGCAGGCTCCACAGCCTGTCGGCGGCCAGCAGCAGCCCCAGCAGGACGACCGCAGCAAGCACATGCGAGAGCAAATACCCTCCGTAAGTCAACCGCTTGGCCAGGGCGCCCGCATACAACCGGCCCACGGTCATCGCGACCCAGAAGAAGGTTACGCTCATGGATGCCGTCGCGTCATCTGTCGACAGAGATTCCACCAGCATGGAAGGCAGGAAGTTGACCAGACTCATCTCAATGCCTACATACAGGGCAAAAATGGCGAGAAACAACACCAGCAGGACAGTCCCCTGCTTCTGCAGCCCGCCGGGCGGAGAAGCAGCCGGGCATCCTGCCCCCGCCGGAGCTTCGCCCCCGGACTGCCCTTCGCGATGCCGCATAATCGGCTCCAGGCGGCCCATCGGCATCACTAGCCACAAGCCCGTCATGGCCAGCGCAAAGCCCGCGACCGCGGCAAAGCTGAGCCGCCAGCTTTCCAGCTCGATGAACATGCCTGCGAGCAGCGGCATCGCCAGCGCGCCCGCTCCGAACAGCACCTCCAGGCGGCTGAACAGGGTCGCCTTCTGAGCCTCCGACGACGCATCAATAACCAGCGCGCCGATGACGGCCTCGATCATGCCGAAGCCGAAGCCCGCAACCGGAGCCGCCGTCAACATAAGCGGCCAGGGCGGCAGCAGGCTGTAGGCTCCCTCCGCCACCGTCAAGCAGACCAGACTCAAGGTAAGCGCGCCGCGGCGGCTTAGCTTGGCGGACCACCAGGGCCCTGTCAGCACACCGATTAAGAAGCCGGTGAACTGCAAAAAAATAAGCACCCCGCCCTGGTCATAGCCAAGCTCGTAATGCTCCAGCATCACCCGCAGCACAGCCCCGGAAGCGACATGCGCACACCCGATTAAAAAATAAGACAAGCAGCCCAGCCACATCATTCGTTTCATGCTCACTCATACTCCTTTTACACACAGCAGGGCCACATTTCTTCGAACCCGACCCCAGCAAGGCTGTACAGGGATAGCCCCCGCCGGCTGCTCCCAGGGCAAAGCCTGAAATCCGGCGCTTCCTTCTGCCCATTGTACTCCATTTCCTTTTTTCTTCAAAGTACCGCTGCAGGAGCTCGCTAACGGCGCGCCGTTCTGCTTCAAGTCCTTCCCCCATTTTCCCATTGAATTTTTCGCAAAATTCAGCTATGGTTACATTATAAAAATAATTTTCTTTTTTTATATTAAAAATACGTAAATTGTTTTCATGACAACTCAGGCAGCAGCTCATCCATTCCGCAAGGGATTCCGAACGGCTACGATAAAACCGAACCAACCCGCGCCCGGAGGACGCTCCTCCGGGTCCGCCTCGCCCTGGTCATAGCCAAGCTCGTAATGCTCCAGCATCCAAGCAGACCAGACTCAAGGTAAACGCGCCGCGGCGGCTTAGCTTGGCGGACCACCAGGGCCCTGTCAGCACACCGATTAAGAAGCCGGTGAACTGCAAAAAATGTGGTCGACCGACCGCCGTCATGCAGCGAAACACCGCGCGCTGGGAGCTGCGCGCGGTGCGGAAATAAGCACCCCGCTGTCTGACGTATACCACCTTCACCTTACTTATTAAAGGGGAACGCCTGCTATGAGCATTTTGCATGCGATTGAAGAGCAACTGGACAGCCTGCACCCCAAAGAACGGGAGCTGGCCGCCTACATCCTCCGCCAGCCACAGCAGGCGGTGGGGATGAGTATTACCGAGCTGGCCCGGGAGGCTGGAGGCAGTACGGCCACCGTGTCACGGTTTTGCCGGATGCTTCATTTCCAAAGCTTTGCCGATTTCAAAATCAGGCTGGCCGCCGAGCTGGGCGCTCCCGCGTCTCCCGCGCAGTATCAGGATATCGTGGCGGGCAGGCCGCTTCAGGAGATCGTCGCCGCTATCGAAGCCAATCATATCCGTTCCATTACAGACACGACCCGTCTGCTGGATATCGGCCAGCTTCTGCAGGCGATCCGCGTTCTGGACGGGGCCAGGCGCATTGATTTGTACGGCGTGGCTACCTCCGGCATCGTCGCAGAGGACTTTGGCCAGAAGCTGGTCCGCATCGGCAAGTTCGCGACCGCCTTCTCCGATCCGCACCTTCAGCTGACGTCCGCTTCTTCTCTAGGCAAAGAAGATGCCGCCATCGGTATTTCGTACTCGGGAGAAACACCTGAAACCATACGTTCCCTGCAATGCGCGGCGGCAAACGGGGCCACGACCATTTCTATCACGAGGTTCGGCGCCAATACTTTGGCGGGTCTGGCCGATCTTCCTCTCTTCGCTTCTTCGGCGGAGGCGGGGATGCGGCGCGGGGACATGGCCTCACGTATCGCGCAGCTGCATGTCATCGATATTTTATTCACGGGCCTGGTCAGTGAACGGTTCGACAGCTATGTGCCGCTGCTGGAGCAATCGTTCCAGGCGGTTCGACACTATACGGGAAAAGAGGAGCGAGGGAAATGAACATCTTGACGTTTGACTCCAGCGAACAATTAAATGAGGCCGGAGCCAATATTATCTCCGGCCTGGTACAGACCAATCCCCGGGCCGTCCTCGGGCTGGCCACCGGGGGAACCCCGGTCGGTATTTACAGCCACCTTGTCGGCGACTACAGACGGGGACTCGTCAGCTTCCGGCAGGTAACGACTTTTAATCTGGATGAATATGTCGGGCTCCCCGCCAGCCATCCGGAAAGCTATTCCTCGTATATGCAGCGTCACCTGTTCGGACACCTGGATATTCCCGCCGATCGGACCTATATTCCGGATGGCAACGCCCCGGATTTGGAGGCGGAGTGCCGCCGTTACGAGCAGCTGATCGATACTGCGGGCCAGCTTGATTTGCAGCTGCTCGGTCTCGGCCATAACGGGCATATCGGGTTTAACGAGCCTTCACACGCCCTCCTGCGCGGGACCCATGTCGTCACGCTGGCCGAGGAAACCCGCAAAGCCAACGCCCGCTTCTTCCCTACGCTTCAGGATGTGCCTCAGCAGGCGATTACGATGGGAGTAGGGACCATTCTTCAGGCCAAAATGATCGTGCTGGTCGTGCGGGGCGCCGATAAAGCCGACATCGTTCACCGCGCTCTGACCGGGCCCATTGCGACAGAATGCCCGGCCTCTCTGCTGCAAACCCATCCGCATCTGGTCGTGCTGCTGGACAAAGCAGCCGGGAGCCGGCTCGCATGAGCAGGGCCGCCTATCCCAACAACAACCAGACACAGGCGCAGCCGGACTCCGGCACGCTGCTCTGCAATGTGCATATCGTGAGTCCGCAGGGCATCATCCCCGGCGGCTGGCTGCTGCTGCAGGACGGATGCATCGCGGCCCTCGGCACGGCGGAGGATGCATTGCCTGAAGCCGGGCACTGCATCGAGGGCCAAGGCGGCCTCGTGCTGCCCGGCTTCATCGACATCCATGTCCACGGGGGAGCCGGCCGTGATTTTATGGAAGCCGATGAGGCGGGACTCGATGCCATCACCGGCTTTCATGCCGGACACGGCACCACCGCCATGCTGGCTACGACGCTGACGGCCTCGCGCGCCGAATTAACGGGCGTGCTGAAGCAGGTGAGCCGGTACATGCAGCGGCCCATGCCCTATGCACGGCTGCTCGGCGTCCACCTCGAAGGGCCTTTTATCAATATCCGGCATAAAGGCGCCCAAAACCCGGAGCACATCATCACGCCTCAGACGGAATGGCTCGATGAATGGGCCGAGGCTTATCCCGGATTGATTAAGATTCACACGCTTGCTCCCGAGGTAGCAGGAGCCCCGCCATATATTGCCCGGCTGGCTGCTCACGGAATTATCCCGGCGCTTGGACATTCCGATGCTTCCTTTGCCGAGGTGTCCCATGCGGCGGATCAGGGGCTGTGCCATGCGGTGCACACCTTCAATGCCATGCGCCCGTTTCACCACCGCGAGCCGGGGGCAGCCGGGGCCGTGCTTACCGATGACCGCATCACCGCGGAGGTGATTGCCGACGGGCATCATGCTCACCCTGCCGCCATCAAGCTGCTCGTCCGCAGCAAAGGACCGGACCGGGTGCTGCTCATTACAGACGCGATGGCCGCAGCCGGGCTCGGACCCGGGGATTATGAGCTCGGCGGCCTGCCTGTTGTGGTTCAAGACGGTATCGCCAGGCTGCGCGGAACCGACAGCCTGGCGGGCAGCACCTTGACGATGGCGCAGGCTTTCCGGTTTATGGTACGGGAAGTGGGTGTCCCCGTTGAGCAAGCGAGCCGCATGGCAAGCCTCAACCCGGCCCGGCGTCTGGGCATCAGCGCTATGACAGGAACGCTGGAATCCGGGAAGCGCGCCGATGTGCTGCTGATGGACGCACAGCTGAATGTGTCCCGCGTTTGGATTGGGGGCCGGGAGCTAACAAAAAAGTAAATGCAATCCAACTATCCGTGCCGTAGATGCAGTAGGGAAAGACTGCTGTGGCCCGTCCCGCGGCCGGGTTAGCCATGCCGTGGGAGCCCCATCTGCCTGCAGCATGCAGCAGCAAGGCGTCTATCGGCAGCTGCCCAAGAATATCGGCGGTACCGAATAAACTGCAATAGGAGCCCTAGGGTCCCTTTGTCCGCAGGCCTGTCATCTTCCGCCCGAATCTTCCCAAGTTTAAAACTGTAGCCTTTGGCAGCTTTGGGCTCTATCGTGATTAGTGAATCATCCGACTGCAAGCGCCTCAAAATTGGAATCATGTACCTCAAGTCTTGCCTTTGCCTCCAGTTTCCACCTCGCGGCCAACACCCTTGCTCTTGGCTAATGATAGACTCTTTCCAGCCCCTATTTCGGACTTTCACCGTATAGATGAAGCCCATGCTTGACGTACCAAGAAAATAGCCTGTTGAGGTTTCTCTACAGGCTATTTTCTTAAATGAGGCTTGCTGCCAGCATGCATCTTCCCGCCGCGCGTGTTAATGTCCGGCTCATTCCCGTTTCACTTCGGGGCCGATGTTTTTTCCGTTGATTCCACCTGGATATCCATTTCCAGCAACAGTTGGAGTGGACGGGGCCCCGGAAGCTCCACCAAAGCTTCGACCTTATACTTTCCAGGAAGCAAGTAATAGGCTTGCTCCGCGGAGCCTATCTCCGGTTCCCTGACAAACAGATCTGCCGCTTTGTCCGGCTCATAAACAGACGGCTGAAGGGTGCCCTATATTTGGAATACCGCTCCAGCATTGTTGTTTCAGAGATATCCAAGTGCCCAAAGCTGGTCGCAATCCCATCCTGATTCGTCACCTTGAAGCTGACTAAGTTGCTGTCGAAATGAACCAACTTTACACGCGCTTCGTCTCCGGTATAAAGTAGGTCGACCCACATGGTAATCGGCTCATCGGCTCTATACGTTTCCTGCAGTGAATATAGCGAAGAAGTAAATTCCCAGTCCTTCTTGGTCGCGACCTGCTCTGCATGACGAATGTGTATGGTTTGGGTATTATCGTCAAAGTCTACCCGTCCCCCCATTTCCTCCGCGATAAAACGCAGCGGCGCATACGCAGATTCTTTGTAACGAAATATCTCAGTCCCTTCCTTAACACTCTCCATTCCGTTGAATTGCAGCTTTACAGGAAACAACTCAAAATTCCAGACAGAGGCCCCCAAGACAGCCGTGCTGCAAGTAAAAAGGATACCGCTCAAAAATGCACATACAACCTTTTTCTCATCCAATCATTTCTTTAATTTACTGGACAGTTAAAAGTTCTCAAGCTTAAGAAGCTACAGACGTAGCGTCAAAATCAGCGTTATCCTGTTTGGAACGG